>CAXMUQ010000085.1:0-14319 GCA_964196605.1 uncultured Acidimicrobiia bacterium | reverse complement strand
GTTCGTGGCACTTCACTCGATGATTCCGCACAAGGAGGACCGCTTCATGGTGCCGGTCGTGACCGCCTACCTGGCCTTGTTGGCGCCGTTCTCAGCGCATCTGGTACGCACCGGATCCCTCGGCTGGCGTGGCGTAGCCTTCCTGGTAGTCAACATCGGTGCAGTGGGGCTCATCGCGGCAGTGCCGACTCAGAACAACACGATCGGGGTGGTGCGGTGGGTCGGGGGTCATCCCGGCTATGGCGCATTGTGGTCGGTCAGGGTCAGTGCCGAGCCCTACCCCATTGGCTACACAGCCGGACCGACTCCGCCGCTACACGAGACACCTGCCCCACCCGCCGATAACATCGATCCGGAGAGCTGTGAGGACGTCATGGCAATTCGCTCAGATTTCCTCGCCGAGTTGCGCGAGGACTTGACCGCTTGGGAAGAGGTGGCGGCGTTCAAGCCGGGATTGCCTGAACGAGTGGTGATCATGATCAACCCCAGGCACAACACTCGGCGAAATCCTGTGCACCTGTTCGTGCCGGTCGGGTGCGGGGAAGATTCCTAGCGCGCGGCGGCGGGAGAGGAATATGACGCGCCGCCTGGGGATCGGAGAACTCTCATCTGAGCCAGTAAAGGAACCGGACTTCTGGGAAGAATTTGGCTCGAAGACGGAGGAAGTTATCAATCGAGGTGACCCCGCTCGTATGCGTGTCGCGGGAGTACTGCCGGACATAGAAAGCGTCGAAATGCCACTTGAGTGTACGGACGTACGCCACACCTAGTCGGAACCTGACCCGGTCGGCAAACCGCTCCTCAACAGGGTTCGACAAGTCGACGAAGAACTCGGCGTCGCCGCTGACATGCCAACTACCAGGGTCCATGAAAGTCTCCCCCGAGACCAACCCGGTGATTTCGAAACGAGTGCGCAAGCGCCAGGCGGCGGAAGTCGAATCTGAACCTGTGTAGAGGAATTTGCGATACTCCAACCGCGTGTAATTCTCAAATACAACCCTCCGGAAACGATCCCCGATGAACTGCACGCCGATATAGGGTCTCAATTCCCAAGAGTTCAGCCCACCGCTGTCGTCGGTGTACCGAATGTTGGCCCCACCCATGACCTGGAGCCATCCCAGTGCCGAGTATGACAATTCGGGTCGAGTCCCGACCATGCGTTGGGTGGGCGCCCCGGTAAACAGCGTCCGGTAGTAGTTATCGGCCCAGAAGCGGAATTCGGGAGCAAAGCGCCAGTTGACGATGAAGTCGAGCCAGAGGTTTCCGGTAACGGTAGTGGAATCTTGCGCCGCTACAGTCCTGGCCGGGACCGCCAAGAGTGCCAAGACCATGCACAAACGGGCAACCCAAGGCCGCGGTGACAGGGCAACCGCCGTGTCCCGAACAATCACCCTTCGGCTTTGAGCTTCTTGACCTCTTCGGTTAGCCGGGGCAAGACCTCGAAGAGATCGCCGACAATTCCGTAGTCGGCCACCTTGAAAATCGGGGCGTCGGCGTCCTTGTTGATGGCCACGATGATCTTGGCGGTGCGCATTCCGGCCAGGTGCTGGACGGCGCCAGAGATGCCGACGGCCAGGTACAGGTTGGGGCTTACCGTCTTGCCGGTTTGCCCTACCTGTGTCGAGTGATCTTGCCAACCGGCGTCGACCACAGCGCGGCTGGAACCGACGGCGGCGTCACCGAACGCCGCCGCCAGATCTTCGATCAACTTGAAGTGTTCCGGTCCCTTGAGACCACGGCCACCGGCAACCACGACGGGAGCCTCCGCCACGTCGAGTGCGGCGTCAGCCGGGGCTTTCACTTCTGTGACGGTCACGCGCGTTTCGAAGTCCGGTACTGCAACGCTCTCAACCACGCCCGCCTTGGGCGATTCGGCGAGCGGGACGGTGTTGGGGCGAACCGATAACACGGCAGGTGAGGCGGTGAGGCGGATTGTTTGCACCGCCTTGCCGCCGTACACCGGGCGAGTGGCCACGAGGTGGTCCCCGTCGACAGTGCATCCGGTGATTTCGGCAGCGTAACCGACTCCCAGTCTTGCCGCCACCCTGGGCGCCAGGTCCTTACCCGTAGCCGTTGCGCCAAAGATGATGGCGGAGCAGCTCCCGGCTGCGCCCGCGATCGTGGCTGCATAGCCGTCGGGTTGATACAGTCCAAAACCCTGATGGTCCGCCGCCAATACCCGGTCGGCGCCGAAGGTGGTGACTTCATCGACACCTTCGACCGGACCGTCGCCCATGACCAGAGCATCTACCGTGACGCCCATGGTATCGGCCAACAACCGGGCCGCGGTGACGATTTCGTAAGATACCTTCCGCAGCACGCCGTTGCGCTGCTCCAATACGGCAAGAATACTGGCCATGGCTTACAATACCTTCGCTTCGTTACGAAGCAGGTTGATAAGTTCCGGAACAGCGTCGACGCCCTCACCAACGATCTTCCCTTCACTTCGAGCTGGCGGCAACTCGAGACTCAACACCTCGATACTCCCGGCCGTCAACTCCAGCGGCCTGACCTCGAGCGGCTTTTTCTTGGCCGCCATGATGCCCTTGAGTTTGGGGAGGCGTGGCTCATTGAGGCCCTTGTCGCAGGTGAGCACGGCCGGCAATCGGCAGGTCGACACTTCTACTCCGCCTTCGATTTCCCGTTCCGCCGTAATGGCTCCGTCCGCGACCTCCAAGTGGGCCACGGTGGTCACGCAGGGGATGCCGAGCAGTTCGGCTGTCATGGGCCCGACTTGGTGGTTGTAGTCGTCCACAGCGAGCTTGCCGAACAGGATCAGGTCGAAGCCTTCGTCTGCTACAGCATCGGCCAGCGCCCTGGCGATCACCAATCCATCGGGGCTCCCCTCCGTCTGGAGGAGGACGCCTCGGTCGATTCCCATGGCCAAAGCAGTTCTGATGGTTTCCTGCGAAGAGTCACCGCCGAGTGAGTAGACAACCGTCTCACCAGCACCGGCCTTCTCCTTGAGCGCGAGTGCCTCCTCAATGGCGTATTCATCATACGGATTGGGGACGAACTTGACGCCGGCTTCATCTATGGACTTTCCGTCTCCGCCGACCACGATCTTGGCCGTGGTGTCGGGGACGCGCTTGAGGCAGACGGCGATTTTCACGGGAATAGCCCTCGTATTAGCACGATTGGGGCGCCTTCTCGAGGCGCGTCATAGCCTTGGAAAATAACGGCCTTAGAGGCGCAAAGGGAGGGCTGCGGACAGGCGGTAACTGCCCCCGCCTACTTAAACGCCTGCTTTCCCGTTATCGCCTGCCCCAGAATCAACGAGTGCATATCATGAGTGCCCTCGTATGTATAGACCGACTCCAGATTTGCCATGTGCCGCATGGAGTGGTACTCGGCCAGGATTCCGTTGGCGCCGAGCAGTCGTCGCGCTTCGCGGGCAATGTCGCAGGCCATGTTCACATTGTTGCGTTTGGCCAGGGATACCTGCTCAGGGGTCATGGTGCCAATGTCCTTGAGGCGGCCGAGTTGCAGGGTCAGGCACTGTGCCTTGACGATCTCGGTGAGCATGTCGGCCAGCCGCACCTGCTGGATCTGCGTCTGTGCGATCGGCTTGTCGAACATGATCCGGTTGAGCCCGTAACTCACCGCTTCGTGGTAACACGCCATCGCCGCGCCTATGCCCCCCCAGGCGATGCCGTAGCGAGCCTGGGTCAGGCACATGAGAGGGCTCTTGATACCATCGCTATTTTCCAGAAGGGCGTCCTTGGGGAGCCGGACATCCTCGAGGTGAAGTTCGCTGGTGTCCGATGCCCTGAGAGACAGCTTCCCCTTCTGGTCCTTACTAGTGAAACCGGGGATATTCGTCGGGACTATGAAGCCGCGGATGGAACTGGAGTCGTTGATGTCACCGGTTTTGGCCCACACGATCGCCACCGTGGCCTGCGACCCGTTGGTGATCCACATCTTGGTGCCGTTCAACACCCAACCATCATCGGTTTCCTTGGCAGTGGTGATCAGGCCCGCCGGGTTGGAGCCGAAGTCGGGCTCCGTAAGTCCGAAGCAGCCAATGTCCTCACCACTCGCCAGGCGCGGCAACCACGCCTTACGCTGCTCCTCTGAGCCAAACGCATGTATGGGGTACATCACCAAGGCGCCCTGCACCGAGGCGAAGGACCGGATACCGCTGTCGCCCCGTTCCAGTTCCTGCATGATGAGGCCGTACGCCACGTTGTTGAGGCCGGCGCAACCGTACTCCTCGGGAAGGTTGGCCCCGAAGAAACCCAACTCGGCCATCTGAGGGATGAGTTCCCTGGGAAACCGTCCCTGGACGTAACACTCGCCGATGATCGGCATGAGATTTTCATCGACCCAAGTGCGCACCGTATCGCGTACGGCGCGTTCTTCTTCCGACAGGAGTGAATCGATATCGTAGAAATCGACGCCGGTGAATTGGTTTGACATGATCGACCTTGGTGTGCGTTGTGCGGAGTGCCGTGAAAATACTACCGCCCATTACCGACTCGTACCGCCCACTACCGCCCTTACTGACCCTTGCTCTCGCTGCCCCCGCAGCCCTCGCCTACCCCACTGCCCGTCTCGCCGCCGGGGTGATGCCCACCTCCAGGGCCTTCGTGCGAAACTCCCGACCATGGTCAACCGGCCTTGATGTTTCGGCCTGCCACTGGTGCACCATCTCGTGCAACACGGTGTGCTCGACTTCGGCCCAGCGGTGGCGCCGCAGGTGTCGGCGGCTGATGGCGATGTTGATCACGTTCTTGCTCTTAGCATCCAGGCACAATTCGCCCAAGCTTGTCTTCATTCTGCTGGATAGCCGGAACGGGATGTCGGCCAGGACTCCGTCGAACCACCGGGTGTTGAGGCAGCGATGCATTTCCTGTAACCGCTGTAGCATTTCCTCGTCTCCCGGCCGGAGCCGCTCCAGACGTACGGGGCCCTTGTTACTAGGAGCGAATGTGTGCACAGGAAAGGACAGGAACTCTCGTTCGGCCGCACGGCGCTGTTCTCTCGATTGGCGCACGTCAATGAATCGCAAAATGGCTCGCAGCACCCGGTCGGGGGCGTGACCATAGCCACGGTGCAACCGCAGCTGCCCCCGACGAGTGACGCTCAACATTACCGTCCTGTTGCTGTGACTGACCACATCCATGTCGTCAGCCAGGCCCAGCCGCCTGAGCCGGGTGCCCAGAAGAATGTTGGGAGCCATTGTGAACGAAGCGGCCTCAGACAGAACTGGTGACACCGGTTCCCCGCTCAGTATGAATCGGCCGGGCGAAGCTGTGCTGATCCGACGCCCGGAACGTCAGCCGGTCACTTTCCCAACGCATGTGCTGGATATGCACCGCCTCATCGTCGATACGGATCACGTTGAACGCCGACGGTCGTTTGCCGCGAGAGCGCGAGCTGTGGGTCCCAACTGTACTCACGGGAAGCACGCCATCGACTTGGCCGGCGCCTTCCTGATGATCGTGGCCACACAGGACGACGTCTGCCTTGGTGCTCTTGAGACGGGCTTGGACGCTGGGCCAGTGAGCCAATCCCATCCGCTGGGACAACTGACCTCGGAGCACGTTGTGATGCAGCACTACGATGCGGGCGTCCTCGGGTGGCGCTTCTGAAAAAATCCGCTGGAGCCGATCAGTTTCCGGCGTGGGCAGGTGGCCCTTGACCGTGACGTCGTTGGGGTTCCAGGTTAGCGCGCCGAAAGAAAATCCGTAGGCACTCAGCGCCCCAGCCAGGACGGCGCCGGGAATGTGGACAACCGGTGTGAGATCCTCATCGATGTACTGGCGGTACTTGGTGAACTTGACCCGCTGGCCTCGGACACCGAAGGGACTCTGCCACCACTGCACGTCGTGATTGCCGGGAACGACCAGCGTCGGGGCCACGGCATTCATTCGGTCGATGAATACCCGGGCCCTCTGGAACTCACCGTGGCGGGCTCGCTGAGTCAGATCACCGGAGATGGCTATGGCGTCAGGCTCCAGTTCCGGCGCCAACCGTACCAGTTCGCTGACTTGCTCCAAATCACAAGGCCAACCGAAGTGGATGTCCGACACGTGGACGATCGTCGTGGTCACAGCAAGGCCCTCGAATAATGCCAGCAGTGCCAGCTGGGGTCGTTCATTTCACAAAGTCCTGTGCGATACGGGACACGATGCGCCGCACCAGAACGTAGGTCGCTACCACGGCCACCATCCCGTAGATCCTGGCCACCGGCACATCGGACGGCACGCTTAGCAGCACCCAAGCACCAACGGCGATGGTTGCGGGAACGGCCGCGCGCCGCCCGATGCGGCTGGCCCGCCGTCTTTTTTCATCGCGACACACGTGACACACGTCGCCCCACTGGATCTTGGCGCCGGTGCGGCCGCACCGGGCGCAGGGGACTTCAAGAAAGCCGTCGTGCGACAGCATCACCGAACTCCACGGTGGTCGCAGTGCCACCGAGGTCCCGGGTACGGATGGCGTCATCGACGATGGTCTCGTGCACAGCGGCCCGGACACGGGCGGCCTGCTGGTGCTCGTCGAGGTGATCCAGCATCATCGCGCCAGCCAGGATCAACGCCGCCGGATTAGCCACGCCCTGACCCGCGATGTCCGGGGCGCTGCCGTGGACGGCTTCGAAGATGGCCGCGTCGGCACCGATGTTTGCGCCCGGCGCCAATCCCAGGCCGCCCACCAGGCCCGACGCCAGGTCCGACAGGATGTCGCCGAACATGTTGGTCGTCACGATTACGTCGAACTGCTCGGGTCTCAGCACCATCTGCATGGCGGTGTTGTCGATGATGAGATCGTTCCAATCGACCTGGCCTTCGAATTCTCGGGCCACGTCCCGCCCAACCTCGAGGAACAGGCCGCTCACCATCTTCAGGATGTTGGCCTTGTGGATGATGCTCACCTTGTGGCGCCCCTGCGCCACGGCGTACTCGAAGGCAAATCGGATGACCCGCTCGCACCCGTCCCGAGTAACGATAGCCGTCGATTCCGCCACAGCACGGGGATCGTCACCCACGCCTACAAAGTGCTCTACCCCGATGTACAGGCCCTCGAGATTCTCACGCACCAACACCAGGTCGATGCCTTCGAAGCGGCCGCCGGCCAACATGGTACTCGTTGGGCGGACGTTGGCGTATAGAGCAAATTCCTTGCGCAGGGCAACGTTGACTGATCGAAATCCGGTCCCCACCGGAGTAGTCAGCGGACCCTTGAGGGCGACCCGGTGCCGGCGGACGCTCTCCACTGTGGCGTCCGGCAGGGGGCTCCCCGTGACCTCGATGGCTGTCACCCCTGCCAACTGCTCATCCCAATGAAACGTGAGACCGGTCGCTTCCAGCACCTTCAACGTCGCCTTGGTAATCTCAGGACCTATGCCATCGCCCGGGAGCAGCGTAATAGCGTACGTCATTCGGGGGCAAAAATCTGCAGTGGGAGAACGTCGTCCAGAGCCGCTGAAAGGGCGTAGGCCAGATCCCCTCCCTCGCCCACCGCCAGAGAGCGGAATACCACCCGGCCGGTTCTGGAGTCGGCTACCACGATCATCAACGACGCCTCGACCACCCCCGGCTCAGGCTGCCGGAAAACCGCCGCCGCCGGAACGAACGCCAGCCTGCCCCCGACGATTCCGACCAGGGTCCGCAGGTTCCCCCGAAAGGGATCAGGGACGGTTGTCAGCGATGGTGTCCGCATGACCGACTGCCCCATGCGGTCGGGATCCGGCATCGCGCCGGGAGACCGCATGGCGGTGCGCCGAAGCTCGGGCGGAAACTTCCAGCCGACTTCGGCGGCTCGATTCTCGAGCTTGAACTGAATGATCGAATCGGTCCACCTGAGGAGGACGTCCCGATGTTTGAAGATTTCACCCGCTGCCAGAGACGAGTCGGGCACCACCAAAGTGATCGGCAGCACCGGGATGTCCTGGCCAGCAAAGAGCTCTACCCGAAGTTGTATACCTTTGATGGCGTCCAGTTCCTCAGGCGCCGGCTGTTCCGGCGCTTCGAATTCGCCGCCGCCACCGCCACATGCCAGTAATACCACACTCAGGCCACTCAACAAGAGGTTGCGCACGTAAGCTCCCGGTATCTGTGTACTGCCGCATAACCCATTACAGTATAATAGTTTACATGACGAACCCGGGCCAAGGCTGGCCACTGTCTCGTCGGTGAGAAACCTAACGGGGACCATCGGGGATTCAAGCTGGAAGGCACACTGCCACCACGCCAACACCTACCACTGAACATCCTACCGCCCTTGCCGCCTGCACCGCCCTACCGCCACCGCCTCCCGGTCTCACTCAAGCGACATCCCCCCATCCACGGTCACAGTCTGCCCCGTGATATGCCGCGCCTCGTCTGAGCAGAGAAAGGCGATCACCCGTGCGATGTCTTCCGGTTCCGCCACCCGGCCAAGAACCGAACTCTTTTCGGCCCGGTCGACCACTTCGGGCGGTAGCATCGACAGTCGCTCGGTACGGACGAATCCAGGAGCCACGGCGTTTACGTTGACGTTGGTGGGTCCCAGTTCCACGGCCGCGGCCCGGGTAAGTCCGATCAGGGCGGCCTTGCTGGCGGCGTAGTTGGCAACGCCGAACCCAGGTCGTTCCGCCTGATGAGCGCTGACATTGACGATCTTGCCGTAGCGTTGCGACCGGAACAGGGGCGTCACCGCACGGATGCAGTTGAAGGCCCCGGTGACGTTGGTGTCGAGTACCCGGCTCCAGCTATCGTCAGACATACGCCACAGGGCACCATCCATGGCGATGCCGGCGTTGTTGACCAGGTAGTGTAGTCCGCCCAGCCGGTCCTGAGCCCGGGAAATGAAGTCGTCGACCTGAGAGCTGTCCCTGACGTCGCACCTGACAGCGTAGACCGGTGCCCCCATTCCCGCCAGGGCGGTCTCGGCCAGCAACGCCTGCTCGGCGACGTGGCGCTGGGGAAGGTCCAGGAAGCAGAAGGCCACGCCGCAGCCACGGCGGGCGAACTCCAGGCAGATACCCAGGCCCAGTCCGGTGGCGCCGCCGGTGACGACTACGTTCTTGCCACGGAACCCCGGCGACGGGGCAACCGCCTTGGGCTCCTCGAGTACGACTTCCGATGTGCTCGTGTCGCCCGAGGACCAGGCGCTGTCCGGGCTCCATTGCGGTTTGGATCGAGACATGTGGCACCAAGCTACCGGCCGGAAACGGGCGTGGCAAGCTCGCTGGATTACTGGTCCAGGCCCATGCCCCATCGGGCGAGTGACACGGGAAGGCCGCCGTACGTCAGAAGCTCGTCGTGGAACCGCCGCAAGGTGAAATTCGGCCCGGCCCGTTCGCGGTAGGCATCCCGCAGGGCCATGATATCTCTGCGTCCAACGGCGTAACACAGCTGGTAGGTCGGCGTGGCGCAATAACGCCGCACCTCGGCTTCAGCGGCGGGCCGGTCCATGGGGAGCCGGTCGACCATGTAATCGACGGCCTCCTGGGGGGTCATGCCCCTTGTGTGCAATCCGACGTCGAGCACGACGCGGACGGCGCGCCACAGCAGCATAGCCAGCTGAAACAGCCGTACCTCTGGAGAGCGATAGAACCCCAACTCTCCCAGGAGGTCCTCGCAATACAGCGCCCAGCCCTCGACCATGACCGGGGTCCACAGAAAACGACGCACCAACGAGGGTTGCTGCTGGGCGGTCAACATCTGGAGATGATGCCCCGGATAGCCTTCGTGCAAGGCCACGCCCGGCAGCCCGTACAGAGCGTGCTCCCGCAGCTGCATCTGCCGGATGTCGGGATCGTCCGCCTCGGGCACCGTGACGAAGAACAGCCCCGCCCGGCTGGCCATCAATGGGCCGGGCGGCTGATACGCCGCAAATGGAACCAGGGGCCGCATGAAGCCGGGTGTGGCCAGAACCTCCAACGGCCCCTCCGGTATGGCGACCAGGTCGTGCTCGATCGTGAAGTCCCTGGCCTGCTGCATGGCCTCACGATAGGCGTCTAGCAGCCCATCACTGGTAGGGGTGTCGTCCCGCAACCGTTCGATGAGATCGCGCCACGACACTCCGGGATCGATCTCAGCCGCCAGCGACTCTATGCTCGCTGTCACATCTTGCTCGAGACGCAAACCGTAACGCCACAACTCCGGCGCCGTCTGCCGCAGCGCGTGTTCCAGGTGGAGTCGGTGTTCGAACTCGGTTTGGCCCGTGGCAAACGCCATCTCATCCGGGTGGATGGCCAGATCGGTGCGCAACGAGTTGCCGAACGACTGAAGCGCCAGCGTTGCATCCACTGCCGCCTGGGACAAAGCCTCTGCCTGGTCGGGAGCCACTTGGGCGAAGGTGGCTGCCGTTTCGGCGATGAGCGCCTCGCCGCCGGGGAGCATCGCCACAGCCGAATCGAGGAATACCGACGGCGGCTCTTCCAGGGTTTCCTCGGCGGTGTTCAGAAAATCGGGGATAGCCTCGAGGCGTTGGCGCGCGGCGTCGGCTAGCCCGATAGCCTCGTCTTCGGGACGAATCAACAGAGTGTGCAACGCCTCGAACACGTGCGACAGCCAGAACGACGGGTTGCGCGCGTGAGGTCGTTCGGCATCGAACCGGTAGTGGGCAACTCGGATATCATCGAGGAGGGCGGTGCGGTCGATTTCGTCCTGGAGATCCGTGACCTCCATGTCTTCCGCCGCTTTGGCCAGCGACCGGAAGGCCGCGAGGTGTTCCCCGATCGACTCCACGTCGAATTGCCCCAGCCTGGTGTCGTGTTCTCCGGCGCTGGCCGCCGATCCGGCGGCCGGATCGAGGTGCCAGCGAAGATCGAGATACGACCGGCACAGTTTGTCAGTTGCAGGCGGCATACGTCATTCCCCCACGGCCGCTACCAGCCGGTGACATTCATCATCGGTAAGTACCCGGTCGGTCTTCTTGGCTGCATGGAAAAGCGCATCGCATTTGGCGGCGTCGTCGGGGTCGTAGCCGTGTTCCTCCAGCCAGCATTTTACGTTCGACAACCCCGACACCGGTGAAATCTCGATCCGCTGGGCCAACCCGAACACTCCAGCCGGCACGCTCGAGTAGACCCGGTCTGCCAGCCACTCATCACCCTTCTTCCTAGCCTTGATGATGGCCGCGGCGTGCACCCCAGTAGCCGTGCGGAAGGCGTCGCTCCCCACCACCGGGTAACTGAGCGGGATGGGCACGCCGGTCGCTTCCGACGCCACCTGGCAATACTCGACCAACTTGCTGAGATCCTGGTCGAGCGCGCCAAGAAGGTAGAGGTTGACGATCAACAGATCCATCTCGGCATTGCCGACCCGCTCACCGATCCCCAGGGCCGTGGCGTGCACCCGATCGACACCGGCTTCGATGGCGGCAAGACAGTTGGCGATGCCCAGCCCCCGGTCGCGGTGTCCGTGCCAATCGATCTTGACCGCCTCGCCGGACGGTTCGACAATATCGCCTTGAACGAACTTTACCAGAGCCTTGACCCCTGCCGGGGTGGCGTGACCTGTGGTATCGGCCAGGCAGATGCGTTTGGCACCACACTCGATGGCTGCGGTGTACAGACGGCGCAAAGTGTCCGGCTGCGCCCGAGTGGTGTCCTCGGTGACGTACATGACCGGAAGTCCCTGGGCCACCGCAAAGGTTACCGCCTCTTCGGTGGCCTGCAACATCTTGTCCATAGTCCACCCTTCGGTGAACTGCCGGATGGCCGAGGACCCGATGAACGTAGCCGCTTCGATGGGTAGGCCGACTTCCTGGGAGATGTCGACAATGGGTTCGATGTCGGCCACTACCGTCCTGGCCGCGCAGTTAGGATCGATGGGGAGATCCTGGTCGACAATCTCCCGTGCCAGAGCGCGGACCTGTTCTACCACCCTGGGACCGGCGCCCGGAAGCCCGATGTCGGCCGCCCGGACTCCGACCGCGGCCATGAGATGGAGCAACCGCACCTTGGCGTCCATGGGTGGGTCGATCACCGACGGACTCTGCAGTCCGTCGCGCAGGGTCTCGTCGTTCAGGACGACACGAGCGGAGCGATAGTCGAACCCGTTCTGTTCGTTCCAATCGTGAATCAGGTCGCTGTGGTTCATGTCGGGTTGGTTCATGGTTCGAGTCCGTCAGTCTGTCAAGCGGTCGGGCGAGGGGTCAGCGAGAGGCGGTAGTGGGCGGTAGAATGTTCCCGCCCTTCACACTCCCGACGTACTACGCGCCCATCACGCGGTCGTCCTAGTCGCCGCCAACCACACAATCGTCTCCCAGGCTGGCCGAGCCCTTTATTCCTGCGGCCTCGACTCTGTTGCCCAGCATTGCGCCGTCGAGCGATACGCCCGTCAGCCGACTGTCCCGCCCGATAATACTGCGGCGTATAGTACTGTCACTGATGAGAGTGCCCGCCTCGATCGACACCCCTGGACCGATTTCGCTCCGTTCGATGGTGACGCCGTCCTCTATGTAGACTGGATCGTGGATGGTAACCCCGGGGAAATCCCGGCGGCGGGCGGCGCCACCTGCGAGCAAAATCTCATTGGTTTCGAGCAGAGTATCCAACTTGCCACAATCGTACCAGCCGCCGACCTCGGCCACCAGGATCTTGCGGTCCTGATCGATCATGTACTGGAAAGCGTCCGTCAGGAAGAACTCGCCCTTGAACGTAGGCTTGGCCAGTGTGTGGTCGATGCCGGCCCACAACGTGTCGACGTCTCGCATATAGTACAGACCGATGTTGGCCAATTTGGAGATCGGCTCCGACGGCTTTTCCACGATCTTGGTCATGTAGCCCTGATCGTCCGTCACCACCACGCCATAGCGCTGGTAGTCCTCGACCTCCTTGGCCCAGATGATCCCGTCGGCATCCGTCCGGGTAATCAACGACAGATCGGCTTCGAACACCGTGTCGACGAACACGATCAAAACCGGGCCGGTCACGTATGGCCGTGCCAGGTTGACCGCCCCGGCGGTGCCGTCCTGTACCGTCTGCTCGACGAACCGGGCGGGAATATTGTAGCGCCCCCTGGCGTAGCGCTCGACCTCTTCCTTGAGGTGGCCAGTGATGAAGATCAGTTCCTCAACGTCGAGTCCGTCGAGACGGTCCATCACCCAGTCCATGACCGGGCGGCCGGCGACCTTGAGCATCGGCTTGGGCACCAGGTGGGTGTGGGGCCTGAGCCGCGTGCCCTTGCCGGCCAAGGGGATTATGACTTGCATCAGGACGTCCTCCCGTAGCGGTCCTCTAGGCGGACCAGATCGTCGAGTTCGGGGGTGGAAGCCTCCAACACGTCGCTGTCTACCACGGCCTCGATCTGATGTACCAGTTTCGGCGGAATGTGTACGCTCTCACCAGCCTTGAACGGCGTCTCGGTCAAGCCATCCCCATCCTGGGTTCGGAGCAGCAGTTCGCCCGACAGCACGTGCATGGTTTCGTCCTTCTTGTTGTGGTACTGCAAACTCAGGATCTCACCCGCGTTGACGTGGAGAATCTTTCCTACGTAACGTGAGGTCCTGGCCCAAACGAGCTCGTGCCCCCACGGCTTGTCGACTTTGTACGGCACTTCTGTCATCTACCCTCCACTGGCGTCAGCGTAAACGACTTGGGAGTCGACACGCAGGCATTGAGACACATTCCGCACCCGACACAGCCTTCGATCCGAAGCACCGGGTGCCCTGCCTCGTCCATTCCCAAAGCAGACTCCCCAACAGGGCATGCTGCCGAACATACCGTGCAACTGATCCCTCGATAGGTGATGCACCGCTCCGGCAGGAATTCCAGCTCACCAATGCGATGTCCGTCCCATCCGTGTTCGGGAACCGTCAGGGCGTCAGTAGGACAGGCCGCGGCACACGGCATGTCGGGGCATACGGTACACGGTTGACGCACGGTATCCAGATACGGGGTTCCCGCGGCCAGGCCACCGCTCACGTCGACCTTGACGATCGCCTTCGGGGGGCAGACGTCGACACACTCACTGCAGCGCGTGCACACGGCCAGGAACTCGACTTCCGGCAAGGCCCCTGGCGGTCGCACGTACCGCTGGGTAACCACCCGCTTTTCGGCGCGAGTCATAGCCTGATCGACCCACTCGCCTACCGCGTCGCGGAACAGCTCTCGCCGGGTGCCGTGGCCTAGTTTGCCGAAACGAAAGAGTGCCATGGCTGGAAATTAGCAACCAGTGGTTGGCAATTGGCAACTGGCAATCGGCGATTGGCGATTGGCCACATGAAACCGAAAGCCAGAAGCCAGCAACCAAGGTTCTGACTTCTGGCTTCATTGGACACCTACGCCCCGCGACCCGCGCACTCCTATCGCGACAGCAACTGCCGCCGGAGCATCTTCGTACGCCGCCTGACCGAACCGTCGAACATCCGGTCTCCCACCCT
>CAXMUQ010000084.1:0-14725 GCA_964196605.1 uncultured Acidimicrobiia bacterium | reverse complement strand
AGGGGAAATTGACGGGTTCCTGTTCTTCGTCATGCCCTTGGCCGAGGATGAGTCACTCCGCGACCGATTGGATCGAGAGAAACAACTTCCGATCGAGGACGCGCTTCGCATCGCCCGCGAAGTGGCCGACGCACTGTCCTATGCCCATTCGCACGGTGTGGTCCACCGGGACATCAAACCGGAAAACATTCTCCTTTCCAGTGGCCACGCCGTGGTCGCCGACTTCGGCATCGCCCGCGCGGTGAGCGCTGCCGGTGGTGACAAACTGACCGAAACCGGCATGGCGGTCGGCACGCCGTCCTACATGAGCCCGGAGCAGGCAGCCGGGGAGCAGGAGATCGACGGCCGCTCGGATCTCTATGCGCTTGGCTGTCTTCTCTACGAGATGCTGGCCGGACAGGCGCCGTTCACCGGACCGACGGCCGAGAGCGTGATCCACCAGCACATGACCGCCGAGGCCCCCGCCATCACCAGCATCCGGCCGGCGGTGCCCGCCGAAGTGGCTGGGGTGATCCAGCGGGCCATGGCCAAGACCCCGGCCGATCGGTTCAGTCCGGCGGCGCAGTTCGCCGAGGCCCTGGTGGCGCCGGGGCAGGCGCCGGCCCCGGTCTCTACGGCCGCGGCCAAGCCTCGTTGGCTGTTGCCGGTTACCGCCGCTGGGGTGCTGGTGGTCGCCGCGGTGGTGGTGATGTCCCGTGGAGGCGGGGCAGTGGAGGCGCTCACTATCGGTGCGGCTCGCCAGGTGACCCTCGATCCCGGTCTGGAAGTCGACCCGGCCATCTCTCCTGATGGTGAGATGATCGCCTACGCCGCCGGCTCGCCCACGAACATGCAGATATTCGTGCGCCAGATTGGCGGGGGGCGCACCATCCAGCTGACCGACGATTCCACGATCAACCATCGATCACCCCGTTGGTCGGTAGACGGCAGCGACATCGCCTATCAACGATCGGATAGCGTCATCGCCGTCGTCGGTGCCCTCGGCGGCCCGGCCCGGCCGTTGGTCCGGTACCAACCTGACGACACGGAGCAAGCTGCCCAAGGCAGGCTCAACATGGGGTTCGATTGGGCCGATGGTGGGAGCAGGGTGGTATATCCCCTTGGCTGGCCCGGCCGAATATACTCCCAGGACGTGGCCACCGGTGAGCGGATCGCCATCACCGATGTGGGCGAACACTACTCACCGGCCATCTCACCGGATGGGGAGTGGGTCGCGTATGTGAGGGATAATGCGATCTTCGTGTTCGGCACGACCGACTTCGCCAATGAAGGGGTTTCCTCGATTGCCATCTCACCGATCGATGGTGGCCCGGTCGTGGCCATTACCGATGGGACGTCACTCGACGTCAGCCCCCAGTGGCTACCTGATGGGCGCACCTTGCTATGGGTGTCCGATCGCGACGGCGCCCGCGACATCTACCAGGTGGCACTGTCTGGTTCGATGGAGCCGACCCGTGACCCACGGCGGCTGACCACGGGCCTCGATGTGCACACCTTCACCGTAAGTGCCGATGGGCGCCGCCTGGCGTACACGTCGCTGGCCAGCTCATCAAACGTATGGGCAGTCGACCTCCCCTCCAATCCCCCCGGATCAACGCGAGCGGCCGTGCCTCTCACGCGTGGCAACCAGATCGTCGAGGGTATGGACGTCACCCGAGACGGGAGCACCCTCGTGTTCGACTCCAATCGGGGCGGCAATTACGACATCTACACGGTGGCCGTCGGCGAATGGGAGCCGCTTCGTCTGACGTCTGATTCCGCGCCGGACTTCACGCCGAAGTTCTCAGCCGACGGGAGCAGTATCGTCTATCATTCCATGCGAAGCGGCAATCGAGACCTCTTCACCATGTCCCGCGATGGCACCGGCAACCAACGGCGTACCAGCGGGCCGGAGCAGGACCTGGACGCCGACTGGGCTCCCGATGGCAGCGCTCTGGTGTTCGAGGTGTTCGCGGGTGCGCTCGCTGACGAGCTTAATATCCTGTCGCTGTCCGACGGTTCTCGACGGTCGTTGGAAACACCTGGTCAATTTCCCCGATGGTCCCCCCGGGGCGATCTAATCACTTTCACCAACGATGAAGGACTCTACGTCATCCCAGCCGAAGGTGGATCGCGCCGCCTACTCGTGCCAAGTACGATAGCCGGGTTCGGACCTGAACTGGTGGCTTGGCACCCCGACGGACGCACACTTTACTACCTGGCTTCGACTCCGTCCGACTGGGCCGTCTGGTCGGTCATCGAGGGCGGGGAACCCCAACTCATCCTCGAGTTCGACGATCCCAACCGCCAGCCCACCCGCTACGGCTTCACCACCGACGGCCGCAAGCTCTACATGACGCTCGGCTCGCACGAGAGCGACGTGTGGGTGTTGGAAGTGGAGTAAGCGGGGGCAGTGGGGGCAGCGAGGGCAGGGGTGCAGTTGACTGCGCGATCAAAATGCCGGGGGCCCGTACTTCCCACAGACCACTCATAGCGTACCATCCCTCGAGGAGATACCGTGACTGAGACCGCAACATCGAGACTCAGAACCGAGCACCAACTCATCCTGCAGGTCGCCGACGTGCTGGAGACGCTCGTTGGGCGCAGTGAGTCCGGCGATACCGACTTCGAAGCCCTGGCTGACTGCATCGCGTTCATCCGCCTGTTCGCCGACGCCTGTCATCACGGCAAGGAAGAAGATCTGTTGTTCCCGGCCTTAGAAGCCCGCGGCATGCCGCACGACCAGGGTCCCATCGCGGTCATGCTGTTCGAGCATCAACAGGGCAGGGCGTTCGCCAGGGCCATGGCCGACACCATCGATGAAGCCCGAGCCGGCAACGAGGAAGCACTGACCAAACTGCGCAGCGCGGCAACCGGGTACGTGCATCTCATCCGCGGACACATCAACAAGGAAGATCACGTGTTGTTCGAGATGGCCGATCAAGCCGTACAAGGCCCGGCCTGCCAACGTCTGTGCGACGATTACGGCCTGGTGTGCCAGCGCGCGTTCGAGGGGCGAACGAAGGAGGAGCTGGAGGAGCTGGCTGCGGATCTGGTAGAGCGCGCGGACCGGCGGTAGGCGGACAGGCGCTCGGGAGCATATTCGGTCCGCCACCCGCCACCCGCCACCCGCCACCAGCCAAGTGCCACTTGCCAATTGCCAATTGCCAACACGCCGCCTATTTTCCCGCCTCATTGCCCAAACCGGAGTATCCATGAAGTCCTTAAGTACTATTTTCTTCGCCGGCCTGGCGCTTTCCGCCTGTAACACCGGCGGGAAAGCCTCCCTGGCGACCTTCGCCGACAGCGCCAGCTACGCCGTGGGGCTCAGAATGGCGTCCAGCGTCCAGCAACAGGGCGCCGAAGTCGATTTGGCGCAGATGGTGGCCGGCATGCGGGACGGCATGGCCTACGACACGGCCGGCTTCTCGCACGAACTGATCAACGACCTCCTCGGCCGTCTGGCCAACGAGGGCCGCCAAGGGAGAGAATCCACTATGCAAGTAGAGACAGATCGCAACATCGCCGCCGGTGACGCCTTCCGCGCCGAATTCGCCACTCGTGAGGGTGTGCAGGAGACTGATACCGGAATCCTGTACCAGGTCATCACCGAGGGCGACGGTCCCAAGCCGGGCCCGACCGACCGGGTCGAAGTACACTACCACGGTACCCTGGTGGACGGCACGGTGTTCGACAGTTCACGCGACCGCGGCGAGAAGATCAGCTTCGGCCTCAACCAGGTCATCCCTGGCTGGACCCAAGCGCTCCAGTTGATGTCGGTCGGCAGCAAGTACTTGATCGTGATCCCGCCGGAGTGGGCATACGGAACACGGGGGTCGCCGCCAAAAATTGGACCTGAGTCGACGCTGATGTTCGAGGTGGAGTTGTTCGGAATCGAGTAAGTGCGGAGTGTGGAGGAAAAACAAACGAAGGGCTTGCGCTCCCTAATGGGAATGCAAGCCCTTTGCGTTGCTCGCTGCCCCCGCTTACGTCCGACTGGTGTTCCAGATGTCGCGGTGGATATGCCACCGGTCTTCGATCCGCTTCCAAACCACCAGGTACTTGCCCTCATCGGCCATCGACCCGTCGCCTGCGGCCAGCTGGTAGCGGCCTACTTCGATGGCCGTGTCACCTTCGTTGTCCACTTCGAGTGTCTCCAGACTGGCGCCGGTCAGGCCCATCTCGAATATGCCCTGCCAGAAGGCCACCAGGTGTTCGGCACCCTCGACGAGGTCGCTGTGGGGAGGAAACAGTTGGGCGTCATCCGTGTACAGCGCTACCAGAGCCGCAGCATCCTGGGCCGCGAAGCTGGTCATGAAGTGCTGGTTGGTCTCGAGGATACCGTCACGGGCGGCGAGGTCGGGATCTGGCATGGTGGTGATTTCCTTCGGGATGGAATGTGAGATCTCGGAACAAGCCAAAACTGCGCCGTGTCACCTCTTTGCGCCAGCCAGAAACAACAACGGCGGCGCCCTCAACGGAGGCGCTGCCAGTGCCGGATCAATTCCAACCTCCAACTAGCGCTCCTCGGGTTCTCCTCTATCTTCCACCCAGACCCAACCCAAGGACCACATCATGAAGAAGTTTTCACTGGCCATCGCGATGGCTGCGATGGTCGCTACGCCAGTCATGGCCCAGGACCAGGCTCCAGCTGGCCGCCTGGAAGTCACCCCCGCCACCATCAATCTCCAGAGTGGCGAGGAGATGGACCTCCAAGCCACGGCATATGATTCAGCCGGAAACGTGATGGACGTTCCCGTGCTGTTTTTCTCCCGCGCCAGAGGTCGCCTGGCCGTGTCCCGCGAAGGACACGTTGAGGCTTCGAAGGGCGGGGAATACACAGTATTCGCCTTCGTGCGCCAACCGCGATTGATGCAGCGAATTACCGTGACGGTGGAGTACCCACCCCTTCGGGAGGTTGCCCTCACCGGCCAGGTGCCGCGCCTGTTCGTGGGTTCGGTCATCCGGCATGGTGCCCGGGTGTATGACACCGCCGACGACAAGCGCGACCTGCGCGTTGACTGGACCACCAGTGACCCAGCCGTCGCCACCGTGGACCGGTTCGGCACGGTGACGGGACGCGAGCCCGGAAATGTGACGATCACCGCGTCGGCCGAGGGCATCTCCAGCGAGATGAACTACACGGTGGAAGCCGACCCGATCCGCACGTTTAGCGTAGCGGCCAGTGCCGACCTGGGCCAGACCGGTGACGTGATCCACTTCACGACCCAGGAACTGGATGGCTCCGGCCGACCTGTCGCGGACGTCCCGGTAGAATTCACCCTGTTGGCCACTCCTGAAGACACGGTCGTGGCGCAGTCGCCGGTGGCCGAGATCGACAGCAAGGGGCGGTTCGTGGCGGAGAAGGGCGGCATCTACACCGTCATCGCCATGGCGGCGGGGCATACGGCCCAGCACACCATCGAGATCACGCCCCGGCACGTGTCCCGTGAGGTCAAGTTCATCGGCCGCGCCCCGGTCACCGACGTGCGCACCTCCGATCTCTGGATCTGGCAGGGCGTCGATGGCCGAGACTACGCCATCACTGGTACCCATAGTGCCGCCGGCGCTACCTATTTCTGGGACGTGACCGACCCGGCCAATCCGGTCATGACGGATAGCCTGGTGGTCGATGCCCGCACCACCAACGATGTCAAGCTGACGGCCGACGGCACCGTGGCGATCATCACCCGCGAAGGCGCTTCCAACCGCAAGAACGGCATCGTCATCGTGGACGTGACGGATCCGAGCAACGTGTCGATCCTGTCGACCTTCGACGACGAACTGACCGGTGGCGTCCACAACGTCTTTGTTTACGAGCGTCACGTGTACGCGGTCAACAACGGTCGCCGATTCGACGTGATCAACATTGAAGATCCCACTAATCCCCATAGGGTGGGACGCTTCGAACTCGACACGCCGGGCCATTCCATCCACGACATCTGGATCGTCGATGGCATCGCCTATACGTCCAACTGGTCAGACGGTGTGGTGCTGATCGATGTCGGCAACGGTGTCGCCGGCGGCAGCCCGGCCAATCCCGTCCAGATCGCCCAGTACGCAGACTATCGCGGCGCCACCCACGCAGCTTTCCCGTATCAGAGCCCCACCGGAAAGTTCTACGTGTTCATGGGCGACGAGATCGGCCGTGCCGGATTCGACGGCCAACTGGAGGGAACGCCAAGCCGCATGTCGGGCTATGTCCACATCGTGGATTTCACCGATCCGATGAATCCCGAAGAGGTTGCCCGCTACGAAGTGCCCGAAGCGGGTTCTCACAATTTGTGGATCGAAGACGATGTTCTTTATGCCGCGTTCTATAACGGAGGGCTCCGCGTCGTTGACATCTCCGGAGAACTGAAGGGGAACCTGGGCAGTCAGGGCCGAGAGATGGCCCATTACCTGTCGTACGACCCCGA
The DNA here is from genome assembly GCA_964196605.1 of uncultured Acidimicrobiia bacterium. Classification (GTDB taxonomy): domain Bacteria; phylum Gemmatimonadota; class Gemmatimonadetes; order Gemmatimonadales; family GWC2-71-9; genus N074bin45. The sequence goes on along the minus strand of CAXMUQ010000084.1, from coordinate 8,327 downwards.
CGGTGTGACGGCCAACGATTCCCAGGTATGGGGGCCGCAGCCCTACAAGGGTAATCTGTTCTTCAGCGACTTTGGCAGTGGCCTGTGGGCTGTGAAGGTCATGTCGCCTGAGCCGGCCACGCCGTAGTGCTGCGCCGACTGTTGTTGAGTGTCCTGCTGGCAACGCCCACCGCTTCGGCGGTGGGCGTTGCACAGGAAACCTCCTACCTCTTCTACGTTGCGTCCGAGTCGGAGGATGAAGTCTCGCTGATGCGGTTCACGCCGGGGCGGGGGCTGGTGCAAGACAAGGTGATCTCGGTTGGTGTGTGGCCCGCTGAGATCGAGGGAGCCCACGGGGTGTACGTCGGTCCCTCAGGCGACTACTGGTATCTCACCCTGGGCCATGGGTTTCCCTACGGGTCGCTCTACCGCTACGCCACCGGCGCCGATACGGTCATCTCTACCACCACTCTGGGGATGTTTCCTTCGACGGTATCGACCGGGCCGGGTGGCGGTTTGGTGTTCGCCGCCAACAGCGATTTCCACGGCGACAAGGTGCCTAGCACCATCTCCGTGGTCGAACCCGAAACGATGATCGAACTGGACAAGATCGAAACCTGCACCATGCCGCACGGGTCGCGCTTCAGCCCCGACGGCAAACGTCACTACTCGGCGTGCATGGTGGACAACCAGCTGGTGGAGATCGATACCGATCGACTGGTGGTAACTCGGCGCCTGGATCTGGCTGAGCACGGGACCGCCGGAGTGTGTTCGCCCACCTGGGTAACACCGGCACCTGACGGAAAGAGCGCCTTCGTGGCGTGCAACAAGGGCAACATCATTCTGGCGATCGATCTGGATAATTGGAATGTGGTTCGCCGGATCGAGGCCCAGGGTGCTCCCTACAACATGGCCCTCACGCCTGACGGACGGATCGTAGCCACGCTCAAGGGGAAAGCCGCCGTGGGCGTGTGGAACGTGGAAACCGGGGAACAATTGGCCGAAGTGCCCACCAGCCGAAAAGTGACGCACGGGGTGATCGTGGCGCCCGACGGCCGCTACGCCTTCGTGACGGTAGAGGGCATCGGCGGCCAGCCCGGCACGGTCGAGGTGATCGACCTGGCGTCCTACCAGACCGTGGCCACCGCCGACGTTGGTAAACAGGCCGGCGGGATCAGCTTCTGGCGCATGGAGTGACTGCTGTGGCTGTGAGCTAAGGGCTGTGAGCTAGTCGCGCTCACAGCTCACAGCTCTTAGCCCACTGCTCATTCGGGATGGAATGTGATATCTCGGAACAATCCAAAACTGCGCCGTGTCACCTCTTTGCGCCAGCCAGAAACAAGAACGGCGGCGCCCTAAACGGGGCCGCCGCCATTCCTGTCGAGCGTGAAGCTGTCTGAGAAGCTCTACGGTGACAGCGTGAAGTCCACTCCCATGACAGCTTGTGACTCACCGACCATCACGTTGGTCACTTGTCCGTCCACGTACCCCACCGCCGTCGCTACCACGGTCCAAGTGCCCGGGGGCATGAACTGTAGGGTGTAGGCCCCGGTCAGGCTATCTGCGAAGGTCGTCCGTGCCGTGTCGGTATTGTTGCGGATGGCCCACAGTTGGGCCTTGGCATCGGCTGGGGTAACCGTGCCACTGATCGAACCGGCGACATTCCTATACGTGCCGTTGATGACCGGCTTGAGGGACACGCTCTTGGGCGCCAAGGGAGGACCTTGGAACACGAAACTGCGGGAGACGTCAAAATCGACCACTACCACGACCTCACCCGAGTCAACCACGATGGGGCCGCCGAACTTCACCTTGAGGCCCGAGGTGCTACCGCTGGGCACTTTCATGCCGGCGGTGGTGCTGCCATCCCTGAACGTCAGGGGCGCTTTCAGGACCGCCCGGGCCGAATCGACGATCAAACGAAGCTGCTGGTATTCGCCGGTGAGAATGACGCTGTCTGCCAATTCGGCGGTGACGCCATTCTGCAGCACCAGCAAGTCGAACGACCTGGCGCTGTCACTGATCACCTGGCGGCCGCTGTCACCCTGTAAATAGACCTGGGAGATGTACACCACCGCGCTGTCGAGCTTATCTGACGGCGAGTCTGTCAGCATCACGCGGAACGTGGCGGTAGTGGCCCCAGTGCCGCCTCCGCCCCCGCCGCTACCGTTGGTACCGTTGGTACCGTTGGGGTCGGTGGTCTCGGTACAGCCTGACAGCAACAGTGCTCCCAGGGTGGCCACCTTGAAAGGTCTTGCCAGGACTGCAATTGATTTCATAACTCCAGCCAGGACTGCAATTGATTTCATAACACCAGCTCCTGCTTGAACTCGTATAGGGAGTGAAAGCTACAAGCGTAGCAATTTGAAGGCCAGGTGAGCGCGGGCGGTGACAGGGTAACGTTGCCGTTGCCTCAAGGGTCTCCTAGCAGAAGCACGATCAATTTCCGGCCCGATTGGGACTCGATCAGGGAACCCCACCAGCGAGGGGAGTGATTGAGCTGTGAGCTGTGCACTAGCCCATTGTCCAAAGCCCACAATCTACTCGTACTTGAGCGCCCTCACCGGTTCCACCTTCGTCGCCCGATGCGCCGGCACCATGGTCGCCAGCAACGCTACACCGGCCAAGGCTACCGGAATGGCCGCAAAGGTCACTGGGTCCAACGGCGAGATGCCGTACAGCACGCTGGTCATGAAGTGGCTCAGCAGCGCAGCTCCGGTCAGCCCGATGGCCAGGCCCAGTAGCGCCGGTGCCATGCCCTGTCTGATCACCAGCCGCCGCACCATGCCGCTGTCGGCGCCTAGTGCCAACCGGATACCGATCTCCTGCGTACGGCTGCTCACCGAATAGGCAATGACGCCGTAGATCCCCACGCCCGCCAACAACAGCGCCAGCGCGGCAAAGCCGCCCATGAGCCACGTGGTGAACCGCTGTTCCTTGACGGCGTCCCCGATGACTGAATCCATGGTGCTGATCCGCGTCAGGGGGATATTGGGATCCAGTGCGTTTACCAGGCGTTCGATAGCGGGAACCGACGCCAGTGGATCGCCTGCGGTCTTGACCACCAGGTGCATGCTGCGTCGCGTTATGCTGAAGACGCTCCCGAACTGGCTGTGCGGTACATACCACTTGCGTTTGACGGGTTGGGTGAGGCCGTGATGGCGGACGTCACCAACCACGCCGACGACGGTACGCCATGTTGGTGCACCACCGGCGCCCACCATCTGGCCCAGCGGATCCTGGTCGCCGAAATACTCCCGGACCAGAGTTTCGTTGAGCAGCATCACGGGCAACCCGTCGATGTGATCCGACTCGTCGAAGAAGCGCCCCGACACTAGCCGCAGGCCCATGGCCTCGAAATATCCCGGCGTGGCGACCTGCCAGTCGGCCTGTCGTCCCCCGGCACCCTGAGGCACCGGATTGGCCTGGATGGCGAATCCGGCGTCACCGATATCGTCGGCCAAAGGAAGACTGCGAACGAACCCCGCCTCGATCACGCCCGGCAGCTCGGCGACCTGGTGCCGCAGCACTTCGAAGAACTGAACCCGATCATCGTTGGCCGGGTATTCGGTCGGAGGAAGTGACAGCTGCACCGTCAGCACGTTCTTTGTCTGCAGGCCCGGATCCACCTGGGTGAGCTTGATGAAGCTGCGCACCAGCAACCCCGCTCCCAACACCAACATCACCGCGAGGGCCATCTCGGACACCACCAGAAACGCACGCCCTTTCCGTCGCTGACCCCCATCGCTGGCTCCATGCCCCCCGTCCTTGAGGGCGCCGACCAGGCTCAGGCGCGAAAGATTCAAGGCGGGCATCGCGCCAAACAATACGCTGCTTGCCAGCGCCACGACCAATGTGAGCCCCAGTACGCCGCCGTCGACCGTCAGGTTGGCCGCTCGGGGAATGATGGTTGGAGCAGACAGTGCCAACAGCCGGACGCCGGCCCACGCGAGCCCCAGGCCGAGCACGCCGCCGGTCATGCCGAGCACCAGCGCCTCGGTCATGACCAATCGCAACAGCCGGCTCTTGCCGGCGCCGAGTGCTGCTCGCACCGCGATCTCGCGCTGACGGCCGTCTGCCCGGGTGAGCAGGATGTTGGCGACGTTGGCACAGGTGATCAGCAATAGTAGGCCTACGGCGCCGAGCAGGATCATGAGCGGTGTCTTGATGTCGCCGGTCACTTCCTCCGCCAGCGGGAGGGCGAATGCGGTGAACTGCATATCCACCGGATAGAGCCCGTCCTCTGTCCAGCGAGTTGCCAACGTGCCCAGCGCGGCGGTCGCCTGCGCTGAACTGGCACCGGGTGCCAACCGGGCCACGGCATGGTAACTGTGGCTGCCGCGGGTGGGATTCGCCTCATCGAACTGCATCGGGAAGTAGATCTGCGATGCGCTCGCCTGTTGAAATTCCAGGGGCATACGGAAGCCCTTGGCAAGCACACCAACGACTGGGACGGACCCACCATCGACCATGATGGTCTGCCCGACGATGTCCGGGTCACCGCCATAGCGGCGCGACCACAAGTCGTACCCGAGGATGGCAACCCACGGACCGCCTGCAATATCCTCCTCGGCAGTGAAGCTTCGGCCGAGCATCAACCCGACCCCTAGAGTTTCGAACAGGTTGGCCGTGAGGAAGGCTCTATCAACGCTCTCGGGTTCGGCATCGCCGGTCAACGTGGCCTGGCCGAACTCGGCGAACGCGGCCACGGACTCGAACTGCGGTTGCTTCCGGTAGTCGAGGTACTCGGCCTCTGACAACCATGTCTTGTCGAAGTTGCTCCACTTGCTCCAGATCATCACCAACTCGTCGGGCCGATCGTAGGGCAGCGGTTTGAGTAATACCGAGTTGACGACGCTGAAGATGGCGCTGTTGGCGCCGATGCCGAGGGCCAGTACGAGGACTACGAGGGCGGTGAACGCTGGGCGCTTGGCGAGGGCGCGAATGGCGTGGGTGAAATCCTGGCGGAGCGAGTTCACGAGACCTCCAAGGTGCTGGTTTTCCGGCCATACGGGCTGAGGTAGCAGAAGTTTCCCCCGGTGATTGGACCGGGTCTTCTGCATTGGATGGGTTGGGACGGCGGGAAGGTTGGAATCGAGAAGGATGGGCAATGAGCTATGGGCTGAGAGCTAATCGCGCTCACAGCTCATAGCCCATAGCTCTCTTCACGCCTCACCGAGCTTGGTGTCGATCATTACTCCGACGGACTGAAGGAACTTGGTGGGGAGTTCTCCACCGGCAAAGACGAACATTTGATCGTTGGGCAGCGCGTGGTCTTGTCCGTCGGCGTCCCGGTAGCTTACCTGCTCGGCGCCGATCTCTGTAACACTGGTCTTCCACAGCAGCCGAACGCTGCCGTCCTGCTCGGCCGCCTCAATGCGTTCGTGGTTCTTGGGCTTGATCCTGGTAAACCTGTCCTTGCGATAGGAGAGCGTTACCGAGGTCCCGGGAATTTCCGCCAGGGACAGGGCGGCTTCCACCGCCGAGTCGCCGCCGCCCACGACCAATACACGGTCGCCCCCGTACGCCTCGGGTTCCCGCAGGGAATAGGCGACCTTGGATTGATCCTCGCCGGGAACGCCAAGTTTGCGTGGTGTCCCCCGTCGGCCGATGGCCAGGACCACGCGCCTCGCGTGGTAGTCCTGCTTGGAAGTCCGCACAGTAAACCCGGTGTTGCCGCGTTCGATTGCCGTGACGGTTTCTTCCGTCTGCACCTCGAGGCCCGTCGTTTCGATGATCTCACTCCACAACGTCATCAAGGCTTCCTTGTGGATCTCCTGCACCTCCAGCTTGCCATAACCAGGCACAGTCACGGGCTGCGTCAACACCAGCTTCTTACGCGGGTAACTCCGTACGGTGCCGCCGATGTCTTCACGTTCGATGGTTCGGCACTTGAGTCCGTGATGAAGGCAATTGAGAGATGCCGAAAGGCCCGCGGGACCGGCACCCACGACGATGACGTCATCCATCCCGTTGTTGCTCCGGCCTCCCTCAGAGATGATTCCCTCGATGCACTGGCGGCCCTGCTCGAACGCGTTGCGGATTAGGCCCATGCCGCCCAGTTCGCCGATCACGTAGAGTCCCGGGACGTTGGTTTCGAAGTTGCTTTTGATGCGGGGAAGTTCGACGCCGCGAGTCGCGGTACCGAACACCAGCTGAATCGCCTCGACCGGACAAGCGCGTTCGCACAGGCCGTGGCCGATACAGCGACCCGGCGCAACGGGAATGGCCACGCCGTGTGCCAGTCCCAGGACGTCGCCCTCGGGGCAGACGGCCAGGCAGGCTCCCGTGCTGATGCACGATCCTGGGTGCACCATCGGATGAAGGGTGGCAGGGACATCCAGGCCAAGTGTCTTGGCTTCCGCGGCTGCACGCAGAGATCGGCGCTCGCGGTATCGCTGCCGCAGGTAGAACGGCAGCATGGCGAGCGTGGTGATGGCCAGGCCGCCAATCAGGATGATCAGCGCGTCGGAATCCACCTAGAACGCCCACCATATACTGGCGAAGACACCCCCGCTGCTGAGACGGTCTCCCTGGCGCGTGCGCGCCCTGATGCTGGCCCGGGTGCTTCGCGACAGCGGTACCGTGAGGTTCAGGTCGAACAGGTGGGAGACGTCCTCCCGCCCCAGGATCTCGCTGGTGTAGTACTGATAGCCAAACCCGGTGTCCAGCTTGCCGAAATGGCGGCTCAGTCTGCCCGAGAGGGCCAGGCCCTTCTCTCCCGCGCCGCCGGTGTCGCCTCCATCAGACCAGTAGCTGCCTGACAGGCTCAGCCTGATATCGGCCACGGTTCTGGGGACGAAGAGACCTCCGGCATAGGACATGAGCGAGGAGAGACCTTCCTGTTGGTTCCAGGTGACGTCAGCGGTCATGCTCAACCCGCTTGTCATGACCGTGACGCCGCCGCCGGCTCGGTCGCGGCGGTACGGCAGTATGTCGGTGGCCGGTCCCAGCTGATAGGGCCGCCGGCGGGATAGGTTGCCACGGAGGACGAGGTGCCTTCCCGCCGGGACCGACAACCGGCCGAGGAGCCTGGTCACGATGGGCTTGTCGCCGTCCGGGTTGTCGTCGACCTGCAGGCTAGTGCTGAAAGAGGTGCGGCCGAAGTATGTGTCGAGCGCCCAGCCGACGAAATTGTGAGCTGGTGTGGTGTCCTGGGCGAACACGGTACTGAAGGAAAGGTCGGTCCGGTATCCCACGCTGCGACTTCGGCCACGGGCTTGCAGGAAGACGGTGGCTTTGGGATGCGACGACTGGAATCCGTCGTTCGCCAGTTTGGGCTCGAATCCAGCCACCACGCCGCCGCCGATATTGGACCGTCCGAAGTAGAGCAGGCCGCCGTCCCAATATCCGCTGAAGTACTCATACGGGTTGTAGAATCGGCCCAACCGAAACGACAGTGGGATGGTGTTGAAACTCTTGGCCAAGCTCAGCTGATAGATACGTACCAGTGTCTCCGGGCGCACCAAGTTGTCCGTGGCGTAGCGGTGCGACGCCCTGACGTTGGCATTGAACTCTAGGCCGCCCGGAAGCTGGGTGGCCTGGAGCCGAAGGCCGGCCACAGGCGTGGCAAAGTCCCTTTCTATCACCTCGGGATCGGATCCGAGGCCAGTGGTCCGGGTTTGCAACCCGTCGACGCTCAAGAGCACTCTGCCGTTGAGCCGTACCGGTCGCCTTGGAGCGGTGCGGGTGAGGGTGGCCGCCGGCACCGCGGCCGCCACCGCAGGGCTGGGTCCGGTGCCCGGTCCGCGACGCACCATGAAGGTGATGGTGCTACCGCGTGTCAACGGGAACGGTTCGCCGGCAAAGGTGACGACCGCTCGCATCGAATCGCCCGCCACCACGAGCAGGAGATGCTCAGTGGCCGCCCCGTCCTCCAGAGCCAGGGTATCCGCCGCCTGAAGTGCCGACGGCTGGGCCAGGTCCAAATACAGATGCTGTCCCGCCACCTGACGGATGACGGCTTGTCCTTCCTCCTGCGCCTGTATCGCCCCGGTTGCGAATGCCCCGAAGGCGATACTGAGCACCCATCGCCCGGCCCTCACTCCTTCCTCCCGTCGGGATGACAGCTCAGGCACACGGAACTCTGATAGGCGTAACCAGGCTCGTTCTGGTGCTTGTCGTCCATGGCCGACTGGCGGTGCTCGTGGCAGGAGAGGCAGGTGAACGCCTTGAAGTCGTTGGTCACGGTGTGGCATGTGCCACAGTCGTTGGCCCACTTGTCGGCGTGCTTCCCGGAGTAGATGGGAAAGAACTGCGCGTCGTGATCCCGGAAATCGGCGCCGGTGAACGTGTCGTTGGTATGGCACGTCAGGCACGTCGGCGGGAACCCGCTGCCGGTGTGTACA
>CAXMUQ010000083.1:0-3239 GCA_964196605.1 uncultured Acidimicrobiia bacterium | reverse complement strand
TGATCGATTGGACTGTCGCATCGACTCCAATCCCACAATTTCGGACTCCCGAAATATCGAAATCCCGGAATCCCATCTACCATCAACTTCACTCACTTCGTAAACACTCCGCCGGATCCGTCTTCGCCGCTCTCCTCGCGGGCAAGTGACTCGCCAGGAATCCCACGCCCAACAGAACGCCAGTCACGGCAAGGAGGCTCGGCACACTTACGGGGTTCACTTCATAGAACAAACCCGTGACCACACCCGACAATCCGAACGCCAGGGCCAGTCCCACCGCAGCGCCGATCGATACAACCGTAAGCGCTTGCCGTAGCACCTGGGCGTGCACCTCGCGCGGCTGGGCACCCAGGGCCAGGCGAACGCCAATCTCCGTGCGCCGCCGCCGCACCATGTAGCTGATCACGCCATAGAGACCAACAGTACCGAGGAGCAGGGCCACCGTGGCGGCGACAAGGAGCAGCGTCATGGAAAAAGTGTTGCGTGCCATCGACTGGGCCACGATGGTCTCCATGGCCAGCACCTCGGCCACCGGCACACCGGGCTCCAGCTCCTGCACTATGCCCGGGAGGGCTCGGGCCAGCGGCGCCATCGAGCCTGTGGTCTTGATGACGATCTCGCTCGACCGCATCGGTTGCCAATTCCAGCCTTCCTTATTCGGCAGCGGCGGGAAGTACCACATCGGCGGCGCTTCGTGGTCGAGCCCTTCGATGTGGACGTTGGCCACCACGCCGGCCACGGTGTAGAACGGTGGCTCGACGCCATTGGGTTTCAGCCGCTTGCCAACAGCATCCTCGCCGGGCCAGTAGACATCAGCCAGCGCCTGGTTGACGATGATCTCTCCGCTGGACCGATCGAGGTCACTCCGCTCGAGTTCGCGTCCGGCGAGTACCGGGATGCCCATGGTGGCGAAGTAGCCGGGCGTCATGCTCTTGGTTTTGGGACAGTCGGGCGCGTCGCCCTCGGCGGTGACGCCTTGGATGAAAATGGCGTAGCAACCCGCCCCGTGGGCCAGTGGCAGCGCGTCAACGGCACCCACACTCAGCACGCCGGGCAGAGCCTCGATGCGCTCGAACAGCCGGGTCATGAAACCCGCCACCGAGACGTGATCCTGGTAGTCGGCCTCGGGCAGGTTGACCTCGAACGTCACCACACCTTCGGGATCGAACCCCATGTCCACGCGATGAAGTGCCTGGAACGAATTCCACGACGCCAAGGCCCCCGCCAGCAGCACCAGAGCGATGGCTACCTGGGCTCCGACCAGGATGCGACCACCCAGAGTGGCGCTGCGGTCATCGGTGTTGCCGCGTCCCAGCGTGGCCAGGGCGCGTGCCACCGTATCGCGACCGAAGCGTACCATTGGCAACAAGCCGAGGATCAGCGTCAAACCGAATGTGATGGTCAAGGTGAAAAGCACGGTGCGGCCGTCCACCATTGTCGATAGTTCGTCGAGCCGGGGCAGACTCTGGGGAAACGCGCCGGTTATGGCGCGAAGCCCGGCGCCGCCGAGGAACAACCCCAGGGCAGCGGATGCGCCGGCAACCACGGCCGATTCGACCAGGAAGTACTTGAGCAGCGCCATGCGGTCGGCGCCCAGTGCCGTGCGAAGGGCCACATCTCGCCGCCGGCCTTCGGTGCGAATGAGGAACAGGTTGGCCACGTTGGCGCCGGCCATGAACAGCACCAGTCCCACCGACCCGAGCAGCACCCACAGCGTGTTGGCCGTGTTGCCCACCACGCGTTCTTGTAGCGTCCTGACGCGAACGCCGAAACCCGACGCTTCGATGAACTGGTTGTTGTATACCCGCGGAAAGGTTTCGCCATACGTCCCGAAGACCCGTTCGACCTCGGCCCGCGCCTGCTCGAACGAGACGCCGTCATCGAGCCGGGCAACCGTGTTGAGATAGTGACTGTTGACCGGGCGGCTGGCCGGGTCGTGGCCCCAGGGTATCCAGGCGTCGGTCTCGAGGTCGGGCATATGGACGCCGGCCTCCATGACGCCGATCACCGTGCGCGAGTGGCCGTCGAGTTGGATCGTCTTCCCCAGCACTTGGGGGTCGGCCCCATAGCGGCGCACCCATAGTCCGTGGCCCAATACCACGGCGTCGGTGCCGCCGGGGATGTCGTCATCTGCGTCGATCAGTCGGCCCAAGGCTGGGCGGGCTCCGAACACCGGCATCATGGAGTGGGTGACCCGGGCGATGGCGATCCGTTCGGGCGGGCCGTCGCCCGAGAGGCTGGCCATCATGGGGCCGTAGGCGCCCATGCTGGTGAAGGCCTGTGTCTCATCCTTCATGTGGAAGTAGCCACGGATGGACAATCCCCAGGCCTGGTTTTCGCCGAAGTTGGGTACCGGGTGATCGATGGTGATGAGCCGGTCCGCCGCCGGGTAGGGCAGCGGCCGAAGAAGCACCGCGTCTACCAGTCGGAACATGGCCGAGTTGGCGGCGATGGCGATGGCCAGGGTGGCGATGGCGACGGCGGTGAAACCCGGCGAACGTCTCAGGGATCGGATCGTGAGTCGGAGGTCATGGGTGAGCCGGAGCGATCCACCACCGCTGGTCTCGCCACCCTTTTTTCGATGCCTGCTCGACACTCGCTCCCCTATGCCCTCCTTCACCAGGTCCCAGGCGATCCCAGGCCATCGCATGGTGGCCCTCAGTCTGCCGCGCCCCTCGATTTCGTCCGCCCACCGCTCGCGGAAGAACTGGGCGAGTTCCTCTCCGTGCTCCGCGCGATAGGTGGCGGGGAAGGACCTGAGGAGGATGCGGAACATGGTTTCTGATGAAGTCATGATGCCTTAAACCCCTGTCTGTACTATAGTTACCGCTGTAGAGGTAGTTACACCTAACCTGCTCATCCGTCGATCACTAAGGTCTTTTGATAGGTATCAGTTAACCCTATTTTACGGCCTAACGCAAGAAAGGTTTCGCCGGATTGGCCAAAACAGATTTAGGCGGTAGCTTCACTCCTCGACTCACATCCCGCACGAGGAATATCATGCGCACATTATGCAGGGCCGTTACCGTGGCAGCGTTGTTCGGAGGGTTGGTATCGAGCCCACTCGCCGGTCAGGCTTCGATCGACATCGAAGATTTTCGCGCCATGCTGATCGATGGATTCGAGAAGGCCCGTACCATGGACCTTGAGTTTGCCATGGCGATTCCCGATTCGGCATTACGCTGGGCGCCGACCGAGGGCGTGCGCACGTTCACCCACCAGGTAGCTCAAGGCGGACT
>CAXMUQ010000082.1:0-5086 GCA_964196605.1 uncultured Acidimicrobiia bacterium | reverse complement strand
GATCTCGCGGAGAATATTGCGCATCCGAACGGCCAGCGCTTCGATTTCGCGGATGCTCGACAAAGTCTCTGGATCGACCTTGTTCTCGTTGAGCAGCAGGAGTTGAGCCTCGGCCAGGAGCGCCGACAGTGGATTGGACAGATCGTGCCGGAGTTCCTGGATGGGGTCGGTATTGAGTTCAGTCATGGCTCAAGGAGCGGTACAAGTCACGCAGGTGATGTTCACGCAGATGGCCCACCGAGTCCCATAGTTCTTTCTCTGACGCGCCACAGAAGATCTCCCCCGTCTGTACTTCATTATCCGACTCACCTACGACGAAAGACATGTAGCCCCGCCACGATCCGTCTTCGACTCGGCGGACGATCATACGAACAGGGACATCTAGGCCGTCGATGCGGATGGGATTGAGATCATGAACGATGGGGTCGGACGGGCGCTGGGAACTCCGTATGGCGTGGGATGCCATCGCCTACCTCCACGGCGCGGGTTGGTGGGCAACGCGCGCCCGCTGTGGTTCTGGACAAGATAGAAGATTTTGCGTCACGCGCAATGGCTGGGCCACCGCGAGTGCACCTCGTAAGTCTCTGGCGGACAGTAAGATGCCCAGCCCGCCCTTGGCCCCACATCTGGCCTTGGGGATGTCCTTGACGGCGCCTGGACCGGAGGGTACCTTGGACTACCTCTTGATTCGATAGATCCCCGAAAAACACGTACCCAAGCCGCCCGATGTCCCAAGGGCGACGCACACTCGCAGATACAGCACGACACTTCCCTAGGCCGAACCATCACCACCTTCCTGACATGCGGTCAGCCCGACGAGGGGTTGACACCGCGCCGTGGAGTTTAGATCCGTGGATATCGCCGAACTCAAACAAAAATCCGTCAAGGAACTGCATGCCTTGGCCGACGAGCTGAAGATCACCAACTACTCGGGCCTCAGGAAACAGGACCTGATCTTCCGTATCGAACAGACGCTCCTCGACTCCGACACCAAGATCCGCGGTGAGGGCGTGTTGGAGATCCTTCCTGAAGGATATGGCTTTCTGCGCAGCCAGGACTGGAACTATCTCTACGGTCCCGATGACATCTACGTCTCGCCCAGTCAGATCAAGCGCTTCGATCTGCGCACCGGAGACACCGTCATGGGCCAGGTGCGGCCTCCCAAAGAGGGCGAGCGGTATCTGGCGCTCCTTAAGGTCGAGGGCGTCAACTACGAAGAGCCAGAGAAGACCAAACACCGGATCGCATTCGAAAACCTGCGGCCGCGGTACCCCGATTCCAGGCTGGGCCTGGAAACCGAGGGGGGAGACCTGTCGATGCGTATCGTGGATCTCCTGTCTCCCATCGGCCGTGGCCAGCGAGGCCTCATCGTCGCACCTCCGAAGGCCGGCAAGACCATCCTCATGCAGAAGCTGGCCAACGCCATCAAGGAAAATAATCCTGATGTGGTCTTGATAGTGCTGCTGATCGACGAACGCCCGGAAGAAGTCACCGACATGCAGGAGAACGTAGAGGCCGAGGTGATCTCCTCCACGTTCGACGAGCCGGCCGACCGGCATGTCCAGGTGGCCGACATGGTCATCGAACGCTCCAGGCGCCTGGTGGAGCACGGCCGGGACGTGGTGATTCTCCTCGATTCCATTACCCGCCTGGCACGGGCACACAACGTGGTGATTCCCCACTCGGGCAAAATTCTGTCGGGTGGTGTGGACGCCAACGCATTACAGAAACCCAAACGGTTCTTCGGCGCCGCTCGAAACATCGAGAACGGTGGCAGCCTCACTATCATCGCAACAGCGTTGATCGACACCGGCAGCCGGATGGACGAAGTCATCTTCGAAGAATTCAAGGGCACCGGCAACATGGAATTGGTGCTCGACAGACGTCTGGCCGATAGACGCGTCTACCCCGCCATCGACATCCAGAAAACGTCCACTCGGAAAGAGGAACTGCTCCTCGAGCCGGACGAACTCAACCGCGTCTATCTCCTGCGGAATTTCCTGGCCGACATGCCAACCGTCGAAGCGCTCGAATTTCTTGTTGAGCGGATGAAACGCACCAAGACCAACAAGGAATTCTTCGCCACGATGGCCCAGTAAACCCATGACCCTCCCCCCGTCGGGCCCCTTGCTTGGGATTGACTGGGGAGAAGTCCGTACGGGCCTAGCTCTGTGCGACGAGGAGCGGATCCTCGCCAGTCCACTCACTACCCTGATACAACGCCGCGGCAAACGGTTCCCCGTTGCCGAACTGCTCGGCATCATAGAAGAGCATCACCCGGTAGGACTGGTGCTGGGAATCCCGTACGGCCTGGACGGAGGCGAGACCTCTTCCACCAGCCAGGTGCGCCAGTTGGAGGTACAGCTGGAAAAGAAGGTCGCAATTCCGATCGAGTTATGGGATGAGCGGCTAACCACCGTCCGGGCACTCCGAGCCATTCGTGAGCAGGGAGGCAGCACCAGGGGCCGAAAAGCGGACGTCGATGCCCTAGCGGCAGCTGTCCTGCTGCAGCACTACCTGGACAGCCACCGGAAAGTGCCGTGAGGGCAAGTGTCGCGGTCGCGGCCCTTGCGGTTGCGGCCTGTGGAGCCCACGACGACCGGCCAGTCGAACGTGTCACCATCCCTCCTGGCGCTAGCTTCTCCGCGGTGCGGGATACGCTTGCAGCCCGCCAACTGGTCGCCCGACCTCGTTGGTTCACGCTGGTAGCCCGCGTCCGTGGACTCGACCGAGGCCTCAAGGCCGGCGTATACGACATCCGGCCCGGGACCTCGGCCTCGACAATACTCTCCATGATGGCGGATGGCCGGGAAGCCATGGAGCAGTTGACGATTCCCGAAGGCTTCACGCTCACCGACGTGGCCGATCTGATACAAGGCCAACTGGGGATCGATGCTGAACTGTTGTTGGCAGCAGCCGGCGATAGCGTATTGATCCGCCAAGTATCGCCCAGTGCCATGAGTCTCGAGGGCTTTCTCTACCCCGAGACCTACACCGTGCCAGCGTCGATTGGCGCAGAACGACTAACGCAAACCATGGTCGCTGAGTTCACCCGGCGGTGGCCGCCGGGCTGGACGGCCCGGCTCGACAGTCTGGGCATGTCACGAGATGAGGTGGTGACGCTGGCCTCAATCGTGGAAGGGGAAGCTCGCGTGGGGGACGAACGAGCGACCATTTCGGGGGTATACCACAACAGAATCCGCCAGGGCATGCGCCTGCAAGCAGACCCCACCGTCCAGTACGCCATCCAGCTGGCCACGGGCCAGCGAAAATCCCGCCTATTTCTCAGAGACTACGAATTCCCCTCGGAATACAACACCTACCTGATTGACGGTCTACCTCCGGGACCGGTATCGTCCCCCGGCTCAGCCAGTATCGAAGCGGCACTCTACCCAGCTGATGTACCCTACCTCTATTTCGTGGCCGACTCGACAGGCCGGCACATCTTTACCAAGACATACCGGGAGCACCTGGCAACCATCCGCCGGTTGCGGGACACGACGCCGTAGCCTCAAGCATCGGGCCAGGCGCAGGAATACGATTCGGCGGCGACCTCTGGATCTTCGGCTCCGAGAATCCCGGACACTACTGCCACTCCCACGCCGTCCGCGGCCGCTACACCAGGCACATCGGCTGGGATCACGCCGCCAATTCCCAAGCACGGAGTGCCCTCGGCCGCGGCCACGATCCGGCCGAAGCCTTCAAGACCGATAGGCGGACCGGCGTCCTTGGTGGAGGTTTCGTGAATGGGCCCCACACCCCAGTAGTCGGCGCCTGTCCCAACTGCCACCTCCTCATTGGTGCCGACCGAGGCACCTATGAGGAACCCTTCGGAGGCTATTCGACGAGCCAAGGCCACGGGTACGTCATCAACGCCGAGGTGCACGCCGGCCGCCCCGACCGCCAGCGCAACATCGAGCCGGTCGTTGACCAGCACAGGAACTTGAAGGGCCTCGATGAGAGTCCGGGTCAGATCTGCAAGTTCACGCGCCGGGGCGGACGGATGGCGAACCTGGACGGCGGTAACGCCGCCCTGGATTGCGGCCCGACAAACGGCCACCCATTCACGGCCTCGCAGCAATCGATGATCGGTAACCAGCAGGAGCCGAAGGGCTTCAGCAAGGCGCACTCCCTCTCGCATCGGTCAGCGTGTTGGGGGTAACGCCGCCACCCAGGCGGCGATGTCTTCGATGACCTCGCCCGCTACGTGGCCCGGCACACTGTACTCCGATGGTTGGCTGGGACCCTCACCCGCAATGAATAGATGGTTGAGCAAAGGGTAGACCTTGAACGTCACCCGGGGGTTGCCGGCCAACGCCTCCTGCCACAGGATGAAATCCGCTTCGGTAACCTGGTAATCGCGCCCGGCGTGAAGAATCAGCATGGGCACAGACAGTTCAGCGGCCACGGACAACGGGTCGTACTTGGCAAGGTCGAGCCAGTAGCTGGGGTGGGCGCCGAGAATGCGCTCGGTGGAGAGGGAATCAGCATCGGTCAGCACCAGAAGACGAGCCGCCTCCTGTTCGATCTGTTCGAGACGGGCGCGCTCCGAGCCGGTCACCGTGCTGTCCAACTCGGCGAGGTAGTTTACCTGGTCGACGATCAGATCCTGGAGTGGCCGTGCGGCACCGGCCATGATCACCAATCCAGCCACCGCCGGCTCCCGGGCTCCGATACGGGGCGCCAGCATCCCACCGAGGCTGTGGCCCAGGATTACAATGCGCCTGGGGTCGATCCCATCCAACTGCCTCAGCCGTTCGACGGCGGCCACCGCGTCGTCAACGGTCTCCTGATCGACAGTGAACCCCACCGAGTTGTCCATCAACCGCTCACGGTACTGTCTGGTGCGCTTCTCGTAGCGCAGCACAGCAATACCCTGCCCCGCCAGTCCCCACGCCAGGTCACGGAACGGCTTGTTGGCGCCGACGGTCTCATCTCGATCGTTGGGACCGGATCCGTGCACCAGCACGACGGC
The DNA here is from genome assembly GCA_964196605.1 of uncultured Acidimicrobiia bacterium. Classification (GTDB taxonomy): domain Bacteria; phylum Gemmatimonadota; class Gemmatimonadetes; order Gemmatimonadales; family GWC2-71-9; genus N074bin45. The sequence goes on along the minus strand of CAXMUQ010000082.1, from coordinate 111 downwards.
CGGAAAAGGGCCGCCTCTAGCTGGCGCCGTAACAGTCCCGGGCAGGACCCATTCGCCCTCACCCACCGATATGTCCTGTTCCGCCAAGCCGGCAGGAAGCTGTGCCGCGTC
>CAXMUQ010000081.1:0-10150 GCA_964196605.1 uncultured Acidimicrobiia bacterium | reverse complement strand
TTACGTTGATTCCTGGGGCACGTTGTGGGTCGGTACCTATGACCAAGGTGTAGACCGGTTCGATGCAGAGACGGAATCCTTCAAGCACTTTCGGCACGACCTCCACGACCCGAGAAGCCTGAGCAATAACCGTGTCGAAGTGATCTTCGAGGATCGCACTGGGGTACTGTGGTTCGGCACCATCGGCGGGGGCGTCGACCGCATCGATCTCAAGCCGCGCAAGTTTGTCAATATCTGGCACGATCCGCTCGACCCGTCGACCCTGCCGCATCCGACGGTGGCGTCCATCGCCAACGGGGAAGCCGACTCCCTCTGGGTCGGCACCGATGGCGAGGGGCTGGCGCTTCTCGACCAAACCGGCCGTGTAGTTAGCACTTTCATTCCAGAATTCGGGCCCACTAGTCGCCGGGGCGATCGTGTTTGGGCCATCCTCCCCGAAAGCCCTGACAGTATCTGGATCGGCACCTACGGCGCCGGACTGGCGCTCATGCTGCGGCTCGAAGACGGAACCCAGTTCAGGCATTTCGCCGCCCAGCCCGGGGTCGACGGAGTACTGCAGGATCCCGATGTAAAGGCATTGGCACTCGATCGTCAGGGAACCATTTGGGTCGGAACAACGAATGGGCTCTACCGCATGGACCGTGAAGGGGACGAGGTCACCTTCGAGCGGTTTGGTCATGACGTCACCGACCCCACCAGCCTGGCAGGCGATTACATCAATGCCCTGACGGTCAGCGGCGGGTTCATCTGGGTCGGCACCTTGCACGGCCTCGATCGACTCGATCCCCTGACCGGCGATATCCGCCACTTCCCAGCCGATCCGAGTCAGGAGGATGGGTTGAGCGCGCCCATCATCACCACGGTATTGGAGAGTCTAGGATTCCCCGGCACCTTGTGGGTCGGCACCGAGGACGGCGGTCTCAATCGGCTGGATCCCGACAGTGGTGTGGTGGCTCACTATATGGTCGGTGACGATCGTTCGAGCAGCGCCATCAGCGCCATGATCGAGGACCGTCACGGGGCGTTGTGGCTCGGCACCAGCCAGGGAATATCACGGTTCGATCCCATTACCGAGTCGTTCACCAACTACGGCGTAGCCGATGGTTTGGTAAGTCACAGTTTCATGTTGAACGCAAGCGCTCGCCGATCCGACGGTCGCATCTTCTTCGGTGGCATCAGTGGCTTGGCGTCGTTCGTTCCCGATTCGGTGCTGGCCAATCCGTACATCCCGGCAGTGGCTCTGACGTCGTTTCGCGTCTTTACTGAGGAGATCAAGCTCGACGGCCCGCTGCAAATGGCTGTTCGGGTCGACCTCCCCCACGACAGAAACTTCGTGGCCATCGATTTTGCCGCGCTCGACTACTCAACGCCTGAAAAAAACCAGTACGTTTACCGGCTGTTCGGCGTCGATCCCGCGTGGATCGACGCCGGCAATCGGACATTCGCCAGCTATCCTGCACTGGCTCCGGGCCGCTACACTTTCTGGGTCAGAGGGTCTAACAACGACGGCGTGTGGAATCATAGAGGGGCCACCATTCAGATCGTCGTCCACCCCGCCTGGTGGGCTACATGGTGGTTCCGGACGATTGCTCTGCTGGTGTTTGCCACTACCGTTGTTCGGGTGTTCCGGTACCGCACCAGGCGTATCCACGAGCGCACCCTGGAACTGGAAGCGATCAACGCGTCGCTCAGCGATCAGATGTTCAAACGGCGCCAAGCGGAAGAGCATCGAGAGAGACTCATCCCCGAACTAGAAGCGCGCAACACCGAACTGGAACGTTTCACCTATACCGTCTCCCACGACCTGAAGAGCCCGTTGGTAACCATCACCGGATTCCTGGGCATACTGGAACGGGATCTGGATGACGGCAACAGCGACGGCGTATCGCGTGACGTTTACCAGATACGGACCGCTGCAAGCCGTATGCAGCAACTGTTGGACGAGTTGCTCGATCTTTCACGCGCAGGACGCTTCGTAAATCCACCCACGGTCGTCGACTTGGGTGAAGTGGCCGAGGAAGCCGTGGCGCTCCTCGAGGGGCAAGCCGCGGACATTGGAGTCACCATCACTATCGACCGTGGAATGCCCGTGGTACATGGCGACCGCGTCAGGCTGTTGCAGGTATTTCAGAATCTGATCCAGAACGGCATCAAGTTCACCGGCGACCAGGACGATCCGCAGGTGGAGATCGGTGCCCGGCAGCAGGACCAGGAATGGGTCATCTCTGTTCGGGACAACGGAGTGGGTATCAAGCCGGCGTACCACGAGAAAATATTCGGCCTCTTCGATCAGCTCGAGCCCGGTCAGGATGGGACGGGAATCGGCCTGGCCCTGGTCCATCGTATCGTCGAAGTTCACGGCGGCCGCGTATGGGTTGAGTCCGATGGCAAGGGGAACGGGTCGCTGTTCTCGTTTACGCTGCCGCTCGGACGCCCTACCTCTCCCGAGTGGCAACCAGCTTCCGTTCACCAACCCTCTCCAGCCCAACCGTAGGGAGTGCGCATGCTTCGCACGCCACTGTTCCTTGGCCTCATCCTCATGGCCGTCAATACCGGTCCTGTCCATGGGCAGGATTCCATTCCCTCGATCGCCGACAAGACCAAGGGGATGACCGCGTTGGACGGCTTCATGCCGCTCTACTGGGATGCCGGCGCCGGAAAGGTGTGGCTCGAGATTCCGGTTGTGGAACAGGAATTCATATATGCCGTGTCCCTCACCACCGGTGTCGGTTCCAACGACATCGGGCTGGATCGAGGACAATTGGGTGGCGAACGCATCGTCCGCTTCGAGCGGGTTGGCCCCCGGGTATTCCTGGTGCAGCCCAACTATGCCTACCGGGCCGAATCCGACAATCCGGACGAGCGACTAGCCGTGGAAGAGGCGTTCGCCATCAGCACGTTGTGGGGTTTCGCCGTGGCGGCCGAAACCGACGGTCGGGTTCTGGTCGATGCCAGTGATTTCGTCATCCGGGACGCGCACGGAGTGAGTGGCTCTCTCGAGCGTAGTGGCCAAGGCAGCTACCAACTTGAGCCCGACCGGAGCGCCGTGTATCTCCCGCGGACCAAGGCGTTCCCTCGTAACAGCGAAATCGAAGTGAGCCTCACCTTCACTGGAACGGATCCGGGTTGGCAGGTTCGCAGTGTGACACCGACAGCTGGAGCGATAACCGTGCGCCAGCGGCACTCGTTCATCGCTCTCCCCGAACCCGGATACAGACCACGCCCGAACGACCCCCGGGCGGGCTATTTCGGTGTGAGCTATCTCGATTACGCAACGCCTATTGGCCAGCCGATGAGAAAACGTCTCATCGCCCGGCACCGACTCGAAAAGCAGGATCCCACAGCGGCAGTCAGCCCCGCTGTCGAGCCAATCGTCTATTACCTCGACCGGGGTACACCAGAGCCGGCGCGCTCGGCTTTACTCGAAGGCGCTAGCTGGTGGAACGAGGCCTTCGAGGCCATCGGGTTTCAGGATGCCTTCCGGGTGGAGATGCTTCCCGAAGGTGCCGACCAGATGGACGTGCGGTACAACGTCATCCAGTGGGTCCATCGGTCGACCCGGGGCTGGAGCTCCGGGCGCTCAGTGTGGGATCCCCGAACCGGGGAGATCATCAAGGGGCACGTCTCGCTCGGGTCGCTCCGTGTTCGGCAGGACTATCTGCTGGCAACTGGATTGTCGGCTCCGTTCGTCAACGGAGACGAAGCCGCCCCCGAACTCGTGGAGCTGGCGCTCGCCCGATTGCGCCAGCTCTCGGCCCACGAGGTGGGGCACACTCTTGGTTTGGCCCACAACTTCCTCGCTTCGACTCGAGGCCGTGCCTCAGTCATGGACTATCCCCACCCGCTCGTTACCATAGCTCCCGACGGCACCCTGGATCTGAGCGATGCCTACGACGTCGGGCTCGGCGCCTGGGACATGACCGCCATCTCTTACGGGTATCAGGATTTTCCCGACGGCACCGATAGAGCCGCCGCCTTGAGAGACGTCATTGACGATGCCCGCCGGAACGGCCTCGAGTTCATCACCGATCAAGACGCCAGGCCCAGGGGCGCGGCGCATCCCGGCAGCAACTTGTGGGACAACGGAACCGACGCCGCCCAGGAACTCGATCGAGTAATGGCCGTTCGCCGGGTGGCGCTCGACCGGTTTGGCGCCGGCGCCATTCGGAGCGGTGCCCCCTGGGCCACGCTGGAAGAGGTGCTGGTGCCGCTCTACCTCCATCACAGGTTCCAGGTGGAGGCCGCTGCCAAACTCATCGGCGGCTCCCGGTACACTTATACTGTGCGGGGCGACGGCCTACCTCCGGTGACCACAGTTCCGCCCGACCAGCAGTGGCATGCCGTGAGCGCACTGCTGGCCACCATCACACCCGAGGCATTGGCTCTCCCAGCGAGCGCCCTCGAGTCCATCCCGCCGAGGCCTAGTACCTATCCATCGCACCGCGAGTTGTTCCGGCGCTACACCGGCCTCACCTTCGACGCCGTCGCTCCGGCCGCCGCGGCGTCTCGCCACACAATGCGGGCACTGCTCGAACCGAGCCGGGCGGCCCGGATCGTCGAACAGCACGCCCTCGACTCCACCCTGCCTGGTTTTGGAGCCCTCCTCGATTCGATCTTGCGCCACTCGTACCCCGCCCATCGGGCCAACGAAGGGTATCACGCCGAATTGGAGCGCGCCGTGGAGCGCGTAGTCGCCGAAGAATTGATGCGTCTGAGTGCCGACGCCGGGATGCCCCAGGTCCGGGCCATCGTAGTACAGAAACTCGAACTCCTCCAGGAACTATCCAGCGAGCGCCGCGCCACCAGAAACCCTGACGATCAGGCCCACTTCGGTTTGCTGGAGGCGGATATTAGCCGCTATCTGAACCGCGAAGTAGAGGACGTACCAGGACCGGAGGCGCCGGAGTTGCCACCGGGGAGTCCCATTGGGTAATGAGCTGGCAGCTAGCAACTAGCAGCAGTGAACTGATTAGATACCATGCGCTGCCCGCTGCCCGCTGCCCGCTACTCCCCGAAGTGCTCCCCCGTAACGGGCTCCGGTTCCGGCGGCTTGAGTTGGGGCTTGGACTCGATCAATCTGGCACAGGCGTTCCACCGGAGGATCGGGTCATCGTTGCCCGGTTCCCGAAGAGGTTCCGCTTTGTCGTAGTACTCCATCGCCTCGCGCAGGCCTTGATAGGCAATGCTGCCTGCGTTGGGTGTTCCGCGCTGCAGGATGGTCTTGGCACGGCGCTCGGCGATGAGGCCGGTGTAGTACGCTTGGCCGTAGTCGTCATCGAGTTGGGGGACGAGCGCCTGAGCACGCGCTACGTTGCCTGAAAGTTCGTCGGTAAACTGGTCGGTGATAGCCAGCAGTAGCATCTTCAGCGCCAATTGATGGTCGGGTTTGGCTGCGAGTATGTCCAGGCTGATGCTCTCGGCTTCCGTCGGTTCGTTGAGCAATCGGTAGCGCTTGGCCTTGGCCAAGGCGGCGTCCAGGCTATCCGGCGACAGGGGTTTGGGCATGAACATGGGACCTCCCGGGTTCCGCGGTCAGGCGTCGCTCGACAACGCTCGAATCAGACGGCCCAACGGATCGTACGCCTGGTCCACGACGCGTTCCTTGAGCGGAATGATGGCGTTGTCGGTGATGGCGATATCCTCGGGGCAAACGGTGGTGCAACACTTGGTGATATTGCAGTAGCCAATGCCGTCCGTCTTGCGCAAGTTGTCCAGTCGGTTTTCCGTGTCGAGTGGATGCATTTCCAAGGCTGCCGTATAGACCATGTAACGTGGTCCGATGAACTCGTCGTACAGTTCATGCTCCCGGAGCACGTGGCACACGTCCTGGCACAGAAAGCACTCGATGCACTTGCGAAACTCCATGACCCGTTCCGCGTCCTCCTGGGCCATGTTCCAGCTGCCGTCTTCGTTGTCGGGCGGACGGGGTGAGAACGGCTTGATGGTCTTCTTGACGCGATAATTCCAAGAGACATCCGTGACCAGGTCACGAATCAACGGAAACGATTTCATCGGCTGCACGGTGACCGGCTCGCCTGCCGGAATTGCGCTCATCCGCGTCATGCACATGAGCCGAGGATTCCCGTTGATTTCTGCCGAACACGACCCGCACTTGCCGGCCTTGCAGTTCCAGCGCACCGCCAGGTCGTTGGCGTGTTCGGCCTGAATCTGCTTTACGGCATCGAGCACCACCATGCCGCCGCTGACCATTGTGGTGTAGGACTCGAAGTGACCGCCGTCCTTGTCGCCGCGCCACAGTTTGAACGTGGCTTCGCGCATCAGCCCATCTCCTCGATGATCTGTTGGAGGTCCGCCCGCATTTCGGGAATGGGCACCTGTGACAGGATCATGGTCCCGTCGGCGGCCTGCTCCAGGATCTGATTGTACTTACCGGCGGCCGGGTCCTTGTCCGGGTAATCCGACCGGAAGTGGGCGCCGCGGCTCTCCTGCCGAGCAACCGCCGACCGGGTAACGGCCTCGGCCACAGTCAGCAAGTTGTCCAGGTCGAGCGCTGTATGCCACCCGGGATTGAATTCCCGGTTGCCGGTGACTCCCACCTCACTGGCACGCTTGTGCAGTTCCGTGAGACGCTCGAGCGCTACCGTCATTTCCGATTCGGTCCTGACGATGCCAACCAGGTCCTGCATAGTGTCCTGCAGATCCTTTTCGATGTCGTACGGGCCCTCGCCCTGACTGCCACGTTCGAAGGGGGCCAGCGCGGTAGCCTGGGCTGCGTCGAGCGTCTCTCCGTCGACGGCGGCGGCGGCGTGCTCTGTGGCGAACGTGGCAGCGTGCCGGCCGGCACGCTCGCCGAAGACCAGCAAATCGGACAGTGAATTTCCCCCCAGCCGGTTGGCTCCGTGGAGCCCCGCGGCGCACTCGCCTGCAGCGAACAGGCCCGGCACGGTCGACATCTGCGTGTTGGCGTCGACCCGGATGCCACCCATGGCATAGTGCGTGGTAGGACCTACTTCCATCGGTTCCTTGGTGATGTCGATGTCCGCCAGCTGGTTGAACTGATGGTACATGGACGGGAGCTTCTTCTTGATGTGCTCCGCGCCGTTGGGAAGGCGTTCCTTGATCCAGGAGATGTCGAGGAACACGCCGCCGTGCGGGCTGCCACGACCCTCGCGCACTTCCCGAAGGATGCAGCGCGCCACATGGTCTCGAGTGAGCAGTTCGGGAGGCCGCCGCGCCTCACGGTCGCCCTGGGTGTAGCGCCATCCCTCTTCTTCTGTGTCGGCAGTCTGGGCCTTGTAAGCCTCAGGAATGTCGTCGAACATGAACCGGCGACCCTCGCTGTTGCGAAGAACACCACCCTCGCCCCGCACTCCCTCGGTGACCAGCAGGCCACCCACGCTCGGCGGCCACACCATGCCCGTGGGGTGGAACTGCACGAACTCCATGTCGATCAACTGCGCTCCGACGTGGTAGGCCAGCGCATGTCCGTCACCGGAATATTCCCAGCTGTTGCTGGTAACGCGGAAGGCTCGCCCGATGCCTCCGGTTGCCATGATCACGGCCTTGGACTCGAATACGCGGAAGCGCCCCCGCTCGCGATCGTAGGCAAAGGCTCCGACCACCCGCCCGTCGCGTTTGAGGAGCGTCGTCACCGTCTGCTCCATGTAGAAGTCGATGCCCTGGTGAATGCCGTGATCCTGTAGAGTGCGAATCAGCTCCAGGCCGGTTCGGTCGCCTACGTGGGCCAGTCTGGGATAGGCGTGGCCACCAAAGTTGCGCTGCAGGATACGGCCGTCGGGCGTCCGGTCGAACACAGCGCCCCACGCCTCGAGTTCCCGCACCCGGTCAGGCGCTTCGTGGGCGTGCAATTCGGCCATGCGCCAGTTGTTGAGGTACTGGCCCCCGCGCATGGTGTCGGCGAAGTGTACTCGGCCGGTATCGCGGTCGTCCACGTTGGCCAGCGCCGCCGCGATGCCGCCTTCAGCCATTACCGTATGAGCCTTGCCGAGGAGGGACTTGCAGATGACACCGACGGTGGCTCCCGCGGCGGAGGCCGCGATGGCGGCCCGCAGCCCGGCTCCGCCGGCGCCGACCACCAAGACGTCGTATTCGTGGGTTTCGAACTCGGGCATCAGAGGATCCTCCAATCGGTCCATATGCCCATCGAAATCATCCGCACGTAGAAGTCACTGAAGCCCACCCAGAACAGACTCATCCAGGCAAAGCGCATGTGCGACCTGTTGAGACAACTGACGCAGCGGTATGCCTGTCGCCGCGCCGGTCTCTTCGAGAGCCGGTCGAGCCCGCCCCCTACCAGGTGTCGCAGTGAGTGGCACCCCAGCGTGTAGCTCCCCAGAAAGACCACGTTCAGGGCCAGCACCAGAGTACCGACTCCAATGCCGAACGACACCACTCCCGTGGCCGGATCTTCGAACCACAAAGCGCGCCACACATCGAGCGACAACAGCACCAGAAAGATCAGCGCGAAGTAGAGGAAGTAGCGGTGGATGTTCTGCATGATGAGCGGAAACGAGTTTTCGCCGCGGTATCCCTTCTTGGACTCCGACACCGAGCAGGCCGGCGGATCGGCCCAGAACGCCTTGTAGTACGCCCCGCGATAGTAGTAGCACGTGAGCCTGAAACCACCCGGCGCCCACAGAATGAGAAACGCCGGCGACCACGGCAGCCAGCTGAACCACCATGAGGGTTTGGGCCCGAACCAGGCATGTGGCGAGTCACCGAAAAGCTCCGGTGAGTAGAATGGCGAAAGATATGGTCCGAACGCGTAGTGATCCCCCTGGAACGCGGCCCACGTGGAATAGGCAATGAAGGCAGACAGACCGAGGAATACCACGCCCGGCGAGGCCCACCAGCGGTCGCGGCGCATGGTCTGGCCAAAGCGGGGCGGAGACAGTGGCACTTCAGCGTGCGTCATGCCTGATCCTCAAAGGGATGGAGAGGGGCTAAGAGGGCTAAGAAGGCTAAGAGGGCTAAGAGGGCTAAGGGGGACTAAGGACTATAGGAAGGAAAGAGTCAGTTGGCCAGAGGGGCCGCGCACAAAGTGCCCCGCCCCCGCCGCCCCCGCTTACGGCACCGGCGCCTCCGGCATGACAAGCTTCGCTACCCACAATCCCGAGTGCAGGTCCGATGTGTAGATGTTGCCCTTGAATACCTGGGCGCCCCACGCCATCGGCCAGTTGGGGACCGTGGTGTTTTCGTCGGTCGTCAGCAGGAAATCGATCTCCCGTCCCTGGGCGTACAGGTCGCCCCGCAGTTCGCCCGAGATGTCCAGCGCCCGCAGTCCCGCCTGGTAGTACCCCACATAGAGGATGTCGTCTTCCACCCACACGTTGTGTGCCCCCGCCTCCGGAACTTCGTAGCGGGCCACTTCCACCGGGTTGTCCATGTCGCTCATGTCGAGCACGTGGATGTAGCCTCGGGCGTCGATGCGCCGGTCGGCGTCGCCGCTCCAGTCCGAGGGGTAGACCTCGTCGCCCACGAACAAGTAGCGGCCATGACGCCAGGCAGTGTGGGTGTTGTTGGGCACCGGGTACTCGAACTGGCTCACGAAGGTCGGGGTTTCCGGCGTGCCCCCATGCGTGCCGGCGCCGGCGTCGAGCGTGATGAGGCCGTCGTTCCAGTAGGAGAGGTAGGCATAGCCGTCCTGCACGATCACGTCGTGCAGGCCTTTGTTTTCCTTGTCGAGTCCCCAGCGACCGACTTCCCGTGGGTTGGCCGGGTCGCTGATATCGATGATGTGGACCTCGGAGGTGCCGTTGTGGACGGCATACACCAGGTCATTCTCCGACAGGATCCAGACGTTGTGCACCCCGCCGGTCACTGTTTCAGTGTATTCCGATACCAGTGCAGGGTGTGCCGGTTGTGACAGATCCAGGATGAGAATGCCGTTCCTACGGTTGGAGGCGCCCTCACGCGTCACGATGGCCAATTGGTTGTTGTCGTGAATTTTGACGTCGTTGATGCGCCGGGCGTCCATCTGGACGGAATCCGTAAGGACCGGATTTGTCGGGTCGGTGACGTCCCACACTTTCATCCAGTGCCCTGACTCCCTGATGATACTGCCGCACCCATCCGTCCAGCGTGTTGCCGTGAATCGACGTTGTCGCTTCAACCGTCTGGCCTCCGAAACCTCCGTTCATGGACGGAACACCGTCGGCATTGGCGATCC
>CAXMUQ010000080.1:0-2754 GCA_964196605.1 uncultured Acidimicrobiia bacterium | reverse complement strand
CTCGTCCATGCGGCGGTAGCGACGCCCGATGGCACCGGCGGCGTCGTAGAACGCCGTCACGTGCTGCTTGAGATCGTGGAACAGCTCGGTGGCGAGTTCCGGCATGCCGTCCTTCTTGACCAGGGGAAGCACGGCGGCCTTGATCGGCGCAATGGCCGGGTGGAGCCCCAACACCACACGGGTGTCGCCATCCACGTCCTCTTCGCGGTAGGCGTCCACCAGCGTGGTCAGGGTGACCCGATCGGCGCCGGCCGACGTCTCGACGATGTAGGGCACGTAGCGCTCGCCGGCCGCCTGGTCGAAATACTCCAGCTTCTTGCCGGAGTGTTCCTGGTGGGCCTTGAGGTCGAAATCGGTCCGGTTGTGGACACCCTCGATCTCCTGCCACCCGAAGGGGAACTGGTACTCGACGTCGTAGGCGCTCCTGGCATAGTGAGCCAACTCGCCAGGGCCGTGCTCGTGCCAGCGGAGCTTGGCCGGGTCGAGGCCCAGCGCCACGTGCCACTCCATGCGCCACTCGCGCCAGCGCTCGAACCACTCGCCGTCGGTACCCGGTTTGACGAAAAACTGCATTTCCATCTGTTCGAATTCCCGGGTGCGGAAAATGAAATTCCCCGGGGTGATTTCGTTCCGAAAAGCCTTGCCGATCTGAGCGATACCGAACGGAATCTTCTGGCGGGACGCCTGCATCACGTTCAGGTAGTTGACGTAGATCCCCTGGGCGGTTTCCGGTCGCAGATACACTAGCGAGGCCGATTCCTCGACCGGACCCATGAACGTCTTGAACATGAGGTTGAACTGGCGGGCCTCGGTGAGGTCGCAATCGCCGTGTTCACCCGGGTGCTTGGACGGCTTGCGGGGACACTGGGCCTCGGCCACTTGGTCCTCGCGGAAACGGGCCTTGCAAGTGCGGCAGTCGACCAGCGGGTCGGTGAACCCGGCCACGTGTCCCGAGGCTTCCCACACTTCAGGCGCCATGAGTATGGCGGCGTCGAGACCCTCGATGTCGTCGCGCGCCTGAACCATGGCCCGCCACCAGCGCTGCTTGACGTTGTTCTTCAGCTCCACGCCAAGGGGCCCGTAGTCCCACACCGAGCCCAGCCCGCCGTAGATCTCCGAGGACTGGAATACGAAGCCTCGTCGCTTGCACAGAGAAACCAGCTTGTCCATCGTGGAAGTATCGGCCATGCCCTACTCTGGTGACGATATGGAAAGGCTCATCGGGGCTGCAAGATATCCGACTGGAGTAGGGGCAGCAAACTGACCGTACCGACGAACGGGTCAACGGCGGCGCCCTGTTCACCAGGGACTACGCCTGGCGCATCTCCGCGCGCAATCTGATGTACGAGCGCAACCGCAACTAACGACCCCAGCGGTTGGTGGTCTAGCCCTGGCCGGCATGCAAGTCTGTTCATCGTGATTTAGGACAAGCCTTGCAGCGCCGCGCTGGGATTACTATCAGGTCATGCCCGTAATACATTGTCTACAAACAACTTACAGCAAGACCCCTGGGTGGCACCCCCATTGCAATCGAACCTCTCCCGGGCCTTGCCGGCACATGCGCGCATCCGCGCTGCAGCAGCCCGGTTGCGGCTAACGGCTCACCCGCATGGACTCCGCGAGGATTCGATGAATACCAAAGGCTTCGCCCTGGAAGCGTCATTGTTCGTATTACTGCTTGTTGCGGTATTGGTGGCCGTTTCGGTCACAGGCGTGGTCGGCGCCACCCGCACCGCCGGGATGGACTACCGGGGTACGCGAGTTACCTACGCGGCGGAAGCGGGTGCCGATGCCATCGTGGCCCAACTGGACGTGGCACTCCAGGACGGAACCACCCCATGGTTGGTGGCGTTAATCGGAGACTCGGGCTAACGTTGAGATCTGACATCCACAGGGGCGCCAGTGTCGCCGGTGCCACATCGGGTGCCGGCCACAGCAGGGCGAGATCTTGGCGCCACTTCATTTCGATTGGTAACTGCTTACACAGCAACACGATAGACGCGATGACTCCACCATGGGACTGAGCACTCAGGTGGCGTGTCCCTTGCAATAGACTGACGGAAACCGGCCATTCAGGCCGGCCAAGGAAGCCAGAATGCCTCGCAAACATCCCTCAGCCAACCTGCGGAGCACCACCCGTGTGGGCGTGACCCTGGTCGAAATGATGGTCGTCATAGGCCTGATCGGCCTGATGGCGGCCATAGTGGCCCCGCGCATCGATTTCGAGCACTACCAGATCGAGGGCGGTATGCAGGCGGCATCCACCACCCTGATGGCCGCCCAGCGTGAGGCCGTGGCCAAGCAACACGACGTGGTCGTCATGTTCGATGCGGCCAATTCCAGCCTGCGCATCCTGTATGACCTCAACAACAACGGTCAGGTCGACCCCTCGGAGAGAATCCGGGTACTACAGCTCGACACCCAGGTGCGGTTCGGCCTTGCCGGCGGTACGGCGCTCCCGCAACTCGGGACGAGCGCGGTCACCTTCACCCGCCTTATCAGCGGACTCCCCAGTGTCGTGTTCCACCGGAACGGAAGCGCCAGCCAGGCCGGGGGGTTCTACCTCACCTCGGCTCGAGCAGCCGCGGGTGTTGCCAGACACCAACGCGACACCAGGGCTCTCGAGCTGTACCGGGCAACCGGCAGACCCGAATGGTGGCGCTACAACGGTACCACCTGGACGAGAGGCTTTTGATGGGGGTCCATTCCTCGCCTGCTGATCGTGACCGGCGCCGGAAAGGATTCACGCTCCTC
>CAXMUQ010000079.1:0-9564 GCA_964196605.1 uncultured Acidimicrobiia bacterium | reverse complement strand
CCCGAGACGATGGAGTGCTGGTAGCCAAGCTGACTAACAGACGGGTCTCCGTGAGCACTACTGCCGACGGCCACCACGACCCGTATGTGCCTGCCACGACGCCGTATCTCGCGGTGGACATCAACGGCCCTGTGGGAGTCTATACCGGACGCGCCCGGACGATCGACCAAATTTCGGCCACGCTGGAGATGCGCCGCCGGGAAGTGGAGGACGAAGCGTCCGCCTTCGGGGATCTGGCCGAGGCCTTCCTCGCGGTGCAGTCGGGTGTAGCCTGGAACACCATCTACGAGCCCCGTTACGGCCGGGTCGTATCCACCATCGGCAGATTGTGGAACTCCGAGTACGGCGGCTACGCCATGTTCGGCTGGGACAATTTCTTCCTGGCCTATCTGACCAGCCTGGCCAGCCGCGACTTGGCTTACGCCAATGTCATGGAACAACTCCGCGGCGCCACTGAAGAAGGATTCTTTCCCAATGACAACCGGGGCAACCGAACCAAGTCGTTCGATCGCTCCCAACCGCCCGTGGGTGGCATCATGGTGCGGGAGGTGTACCGGCGGTACCCTGAACGCTGGTTCCTCGAATCGGTATTCGATCCTCTACTCGAGGCCAATCGCTGGTGGCCCACCAAGCGACTCAATGGGGCGCTGCTCAGTTACGGAACCCACGAGGCCAAGAACCCACTCAATGAGCCGGCAGTACGCACCAAACGTACGGCCGGGTACGAGTCGGGCATGGACGATTCCCCCATGTACGAGGACGTCCCCTTCAACCGGGACAACAACACCCTCGAACTACAGGATGTAGGACTCACCAGCCTGTATGTCGCGGATGCCTTGGCCCTGGCAGAGCTGGCTGCCATACTGGGCCGGACAGCGGAAGAGGTTGAATTGCGCGAGCGCGCCCAACGGTTTGCCGATGCCCTGGAAACCGTGTGGCACGAACGTGCCGGCTACTACTTCAATTGGCGAACCGACCTCGATCGCCCATCTCCTCGACGGTCACCCACCCTGTTCTATCCTATGTTGGCCCGCGTTCCCTCCGAAGAAAGAGCCCAGCGGATGGTACGCGAACACTTGCTGAACCCAGAGGAATTTTGGGGCGAATTCGTCATCCCATCCACCACGCGTGACGACCCGTCGTTTTCTCGCCAACGCTACTGGAAAGGTGCCATCTGGCCGCCGCTCAACTTCCTTACATACCTCGGCCTCCGCACCTACGGCCTGACGGAACCGGCCGCGGAATTGTCCCGCAAGTCGCTCGACATGTTCATGGCAGAATGGCGCCGCAAGGGATATGTGAGTGAAAATTATTCTTCCATCACCGGCGCCGGTGATGACAGCCGGTTGTCGAGCGATCCATTCCACTCCTGGGGCGCGCTATTCGGCATCATGGCCTTCATGGAAGCCGGCCACCTAGCACCATTCGAGGCGCCGCTGACCGGAGCGTCCCAATGATTCGTCTGCCAGGCCTGGCACTCCTCTTGTTGGCGCCCCCAACCGCAGCGGCACAACAACCTCCGGCCGCGAACGACTGGGAGAATCCTGCGGTATTCGCCATCAACAAGGAACCAGCGCGAGCGTCCCTGGTCTCCTTCCCTGGCGTTAATGCTTTCGGGAAGATACCGAACGCAACGACGCCGACACTGAGCCTGAATGGTGAGTGGCGTTTCCACTGGGCACCCCGGCCCGCCGACAGACCGACCGACTTCTTCAACCAGTCCTTCGACGACTCCAGCTGGCCTACCATAGTGGTTCCCGGCAGCTGGGAACTGTCCGGGTACGGCTATCCGCTCTACCTCGATGAGTCATACTCGTTTCCACCCAATCCGCCCTACGTCCCCGCGGACGACAATCCTGTGGGATCGTACCGGCGGACCTTCGTCATCCCCGAATCATGGAACGGCAACGAAATATTTCTTCACTTCGGTGGCGTGTCCTCTGCGATGTACCTCTGGGTCAACGGCCAACGCGTGGGCTACAGTCAGGGGAGTCGCAATCCGGCGGAATTCCGCATCACACCCTACGTTCGCACCGGTAGTAACCTGATCGCCGTGGAAGTCTTCCGCTGGAGCGACGGCAGCTACCTCGAAGGCCAGGACATGTGGCGCATTAGCGGCATCAAGCGCGACGTGTTCGTCTACCTGACACCCTCGACCAGACTCCGCGACATATGGGCCCGGCCGCAGTTGGATGACGCCTACCGTAACGGGCTTCTGGAGGTGGACGTCACGGTCGAGAGCCACCGCGAAGTAGAAGCCAACCCCTACCTGGTGAGCGTGGATCTCTTCGATGCTGCCGGAAACTCAGTCTGGGATGCTCCACAGCAAGTCGATGTCAGGGCCGCGGCCCAAGGGGACACTACCATCACCGTCTCCGCCGCTGTCGCAGAGCCGGCGCGGTGGACAGCTGAAACGCCCAACCTCTACACGCTCGTGGTGACCCTGACCGGCGGCGACAACCCGGCGCCTGAGATCGTATCTCAGCGCGTCGGCTTTCGGCGCGTCCAGATCGCCAACGGTCAGCTTCACGTCAACGGCGTACCAGTCACCCTCAGAGGCGTCAATCGCCACGAGCACGATCCGGTATCGGGACAAACGATCACCAAGGAGCGGATGATCGAGGACATCCGCCTGATGAAGCAATTCAACATCAACGCGGTCCGGACGTCCCACTACCCCAACGTGCCCGGATGGTACGACCTGGCCGACCAGTACGGCCTCTACCTGGTGGACGAAGCCGATCTCGAATCCCACGGCATGGGGTTCTCTCCCGAGCTGACCCTGGCCAACAAACCAGCGTGGCGGGAGGCCCATCTCGACAGGATCGTCCGCCTGGTCGAGCGGGACAAGAACCACCCATCCGTCATCATATGGTCGCTGGGCAATGAGGCAGGAGACGGGCCCAATTTCGAAGCCGGCGCCGATTGGGTTCACGCCCGTGACCCCAGCCGGCCAGTGCTGTATGAACCGGCGGAAGAGCGCGGCTACGTAGACATCGTGGCCCCCATGTACGCCCGGGATTACATGCTCGAATCCTATGCCGCCCGCAAAGACGATCGACCCTTGATCATGTCCGAGTACGCTCACGCCATGGGCAACAGCGTGGGCAATCTGGCGGACTACTGGGACATAATCCGGCAACACGACGTGCTGCAGGGCGGCTTCATCTGGGACTGGGTCGATCAGGGCCTGTGGCGCACCAACTCCGCCGGAGAATCATATCTCGCCTACGGCGGCGATTTCGGCCCGCCGGGAGTACCCACCGATGGGAATTTTCTACTCAACGGCCTGGTCACGTCCGACCGTAGACCGAAACCACATCTTTGGGAAGTGAAGAAAGTCTACCAGCCGATCGCCATTCGGGTGGTCGATATCGAGACCGCCAGGTTCGAGGTGGAAAACCGTTATGGCTTCACCAACCTCGATCGTATGCAACCCTTCTGGCGTATCACCGCCGATGGCGCCGACGTGGCTACTGGCACAATGGAGCCACTCTCGGTAGCACCCGGAGCCCGCCACCAGCTAACCCTGCCCTTTCCCCAAATCTCGGTCGAGCCGGGCGCCGAGTACTTGATAACCATTGGGTTCGTGACTGAGAGAGACGCCCCGTTGGTACCCGCAAACCACTTGGTTGCCTGGGAACAATTCCAGCTCCCGATCACACCGGGAGAACCGGCCGCCGCGGACGGACTCCTCCGGCCGGTGGCCGTCACCGAAACCCATGAGACAGTCACCGTCACCGCGGGAACCGTCAGCGCAGTCTGGAACAAACGGAGCGGCGCTTTGGCCTCGCTCCGACAGGACGGAACCGAGCTGATCAGAACGGGACCCATCCCCAATATGTGGCGGGCACCGACGGACAACGACTTCGGTAGTGATCAGCAAATCCGTTCGGGAGTGTGGCGCGATGGCGCCAGTGATCGTGTCCGGCGGCTCGATTCCATGATAGTCCACCGGGAAGGTGATGGGCCCGCCACCGTAGCCAGCTACTACACACTCACCACGACCGGCTCCAGGTGGACGTCCCGTTACCGTGTGCATGCCGGTGGGGAGATCGAGTTGGCCTTCGATTTCGTTCCCGGGCACGAGGATC
Organism: uncultured Acidimicrobiia bacterium; assembly: GCA_964196605.1. Taxonomy (GTDB): domain Bacteria; phylum Gemmatimonadota; class Gemmatimonadetes; order Gemmatimonadales; family GWC2-71-9; genus N074bin45. The sequence goes on along the minus strand of CAXMUQ010000079.1, from coordinate 5,470 downwards.
TCCCGGAAATCCCCCGGCTGGGCCTGGGACTCACCCTCGAAGATGGCTTCGACAACGTGGAATGGTACGGCCGGGGCCCGCACGAGAGTTACTGGGATCGTAAGTCGGGTGCTGCGCTGGGACGCTACCAGGCCCGCGTCGACCAGCTCGGGTTCATGTACGGCCGTCCACAGGAGAACGGCAACCGAAGCGACGTTCGGTGGATGGCGATCCGCAATGAACGGGGTACCGGTCTCTTGGTAGTTGGCCTTCCCACGTTCGATTTCAGCGCCCATCGGTTTACTGTGGAAGACTTGGATGCTGGAGTCGCCAAACGAAACCGCCATCCGGTCGACCTGGTGCCGCGCGGCTTCGTGACGCTTAACCTCGACTACCGCCAAATGGGCGTCGGCGGCGACAACAGTTGGGGCGCGGTCCCTCACAGTGCCTACACCTTGAGGCCCCAGCCCGTGACACACCGGATGCTGTTGGTCCCCCTCTCGTCCGGTACCGCCGATCCGGCCAACATCGCTCGATTGGTGTTCCCAGATTCGGCCTTGGCCGAAGCAGCGGCCCAGCGATCATTGACGGTGGAGACGTGGGACGAGCGCAACGCGGTGGACCACCTGGCCATCGGCCGTTCGGTTGCCGTGGCCCAGCACTCGGCGATGCGCTATTCCCGGGCCGGCGACGCCGGGTTGGTGGACGGTGTGCGCGGATCGATCGACCGGCGAGGCGGTGATTGGCAGGCCTACCGTGGCCCGTTCACCGCCACCATCGATCTGACAGAGTCCAGTTCCTTGAGCCAGGTGAAGATCGGCTTCCTGCGGAATCGCGAGAACGACATCGACTTACCCAATTCGGTGACGGTAGGCCTGTCGCTCGATGGTAAGACCTTCGTCAACTTGCCGTCGCACACGCCCGCCACCTCATTGACCGAACGTGATCCGGTACGCTGGTACGCCACGATGCAACTCGGCGGACGGCGCGCCCGCTTCGTACGGGTCCAGGCAACCGGCAACTCGGACAGCTGGATCTTTGTGGACGAGATCATCGTGAGGGAGTAGTAGCTCGGCACCCACCCAATATTTAACTTCTCGCCAGTCCCTCATGGGTGACGTATTTTGTTGCGTGCCGCCGACTACAGAACCTTTTCAGTCCTGGGCATGGTCCTGAGGCCCAAGGCTCTTCCATCGATACCATCACAGTGTCCAGGGAGGACGCATGCACGCCACCGGAGAACGTCCAAGGCTGCTGTACCCAGTACTCGTCGCCGCGTTGTTGACAGCGCACCTGCCTTTTGCCACCGCCGCCTCTGGGCAGAAGGTGCCGCCGATGGCCATCTCGGCCGAGTTCCCATACGAGTCGCACTATGTCGAGATTGCCGGATCGCGGATCCACTACGTCGACCAGGGTGAAGGGGACCCCATCCTGTTCCTCCACGGGCAACCGACCTCGTCGTATCTGTGGCGCAACATCATGCCCCATGTCGAAGGTCAGGGCCGGGTTATCGCGCCGGACAACATCGGTTTCGGCAAATCTGACAAGCCAGACATCGATTACGTGTTCGCCGATCACTACCGCTACCTCGAGGGTTTCATCGAGGCGCTTGATCTCCAAAATATCACCCTGGTAGTGCACGATTGGGGGTCGGGTCTTGGCCTGCACTACGCGGCGCAGCATCCGGACAACGTGAAGGGGATCGTGATGATGGAATCCATCCTCGCCCCCGTCATGCCGGCGGAAAGCTACGAGGCGTTGGCAAAGCCGCTGGAGGACTTCTTCCGCACGATGCGAGATCCGGTGCTTGGCCCCCAGCTGATGATCGAGGAGAACCATTTCGTTGAGGTCGTCCTTCCTGGTTTCATTTCCCGCGATCTGGATCAGGCAGCGCATGACTATTACCGCCAACCGTTCCTCGAGAAGTCGTCGCGCAAGCCGATCAACCAGTGGCCCAACGAGATGCCGATCGGCGGCGAGCCAGCGAATGTGGCCGAGGCGGTGGCCGCGTACAACGCATGGTTGCTAGAGACCGAGACACCCATCCTGTTCCTGTACGCCTCCCCGGGGGCGTTGAATCCGCCGGAAGTGGCGGACTGGTGGGCTGAACGAGCCAAAAACATCGAAACCGTGTACATCGGCCCTGGCCTTCACTTCGTACAGGAGGATCAGCCCTATGCTATCGGCAGGGCAATCTCCGATTGGTATCGGCGATTGGAATAGCACGCCGTGGGCCGCTCGGATTGCCGTGTCCCGTGGCAGTCGATATTGTGGAACCTCCCCGCAGCGCCGAGGACCTGGTGCGCTCAATCGTCCTACTATGTCTGGTAGCAGGTGCCGTCCTGTCGTCCGCCGTAGCCGGGTGAACGGCATCGACCTCCCGGACTCGGTGGCGGTGACCGGCTCGCTGGACGGCGAAAGTTTTGCCAATCTGGCCGTGCTAGCGCCTTCACCCTCGTTGCCCCAGTCCGACCCGGTCCGGTGGTACGCCACCCAGCCCTTGGACGAGAGGCCCGCCCGCTACCTGCAAGTCCACGCCCCGGGCGATCCCGGCGTCTGGATCTTCGTGGACGAGATCATCGTAAGGTGATGCGGCGCCGGGGACACCATCGTCCGAAACCGCGCAGGTAGGCTGGTAAACCCCCGCCGCCTAGCCTCCTGCGCCCAATTGCGTACTTCCTTACCACCCGCTCGCCACCCAGGTCAGGATGGCGTATCTTCCCGGCATGCCTGAACCAACTGACATCTTTGCGGTACTGGCTGAGGCCCTGGCGGACCGCTACGAACTCGTGAAAGAGCTCGGCCGGGGCGGTATGGCCACCGTGTACCTGGCCCGCGACCTCAAGCACGAGCGCGAAGTGGCCGTCAAGGTCCTCCACCAGGACCTCGGCGCGTCCATAGGTCCCGAACGCTTCCTGCGGGAAATCAAGGTCGCCGCCAATCTGCAACACCCCAACATCCTCCCACTGTTCGACTCGGGCCAGGCCGCAGGCCTGCTGTACTACGTAATGCCCTTCGTTGAAGGGGAATCGTTGGGAGATCGATTGAAAAGCGAAGGGCAGCTGTCGGTCGAGGCCGCGGTACAAGTCACCCGCGAGGTGGCCGAGGCACTCGACCATGCTCACAAACAGGGCATCATCCACCGCGACATCAAACCCGACAATGTCATGCTGGTCGGCAGGCACGCTATCGTGGCCGATTTCGGCATCTCCCGAGCCGTAGAGGCCGGACAGGGAGAGTCCTTGACCCAGACCGGCATGGCAGTCGGCACCCCGCTGTATATGAGCCCAGAGCAAGCCGCCGGCGAAAAGATCGACGGCCGTGCCGATATCTACAGCCTCGGCTGCATGTTGTATGAGCTGTTGGCCGGGGAGCCGCCGTTCACCGGCAAGACACCCTCCGCGATCATGGCCCGCCACGCCATGGAAGACCTTCCCGACGTTCGGATCGTTCGGCCGACGGTGCCGGACGAGTTGCAGGACGCCATCGACCAGGCTACCGCGAAGACCCCAGCCGACCGATTCGCCACCGCAAACGAGTTTGCCGAATCGCTAGGTGAGGCGCAACTCATCGTCAGCTCCGACAAACTGACGGCACGGCGGACTGCCCAGCGCCGGGCGCATGTGCCAAAACGCGGAAAGACGGTATCCCGGCGGATGGTGGGAGTCGTTGCTGCGACCGTCGTCGTCGTCGCGGCTGCCGGCTTCATGGTTGTGCGAGGGCTTGGATCATCAGGACCTCAGGCCGGCACTGTCTCAGCCGGCTTCGATCCCACCAGCGTCGCCGTGCTGTACTTTTCAGACCTGACTCCCGACGGCGGCTTGGCGTTCCTGGCGGACGGTCTGACTGAAGAACTCATCGACCGACTGTCGCAGGTTCGCGAACTCGATGTCATCTCTCGAAACGGGGTTGCGCCCTATCGCGAGGGACAAGTGGCCAGGGACAGCATCGCGAGGGCGCTCAGTGTCGGCAGCCTGATCGCCGGTGAAGTAGAGCGCACGGGAGATCGGGTCCGAGTCACCACCCGACTGATCGACGGCAACAGCGGCGCAGAATTCGAGCGCGCCAGCTTCGAACTCCCGGCCGACCAACTCCTGCAGATGAAGGATTCGGCGGCGCAGGTCGTGGCCAGCTTGTTCCGCACCCGACTAGGTGAGGAGATTCGCACGCGCGAGCGAAGAGCCGGGACCACCAGCGTGGATGCCTGGTCGCTGGTACTTCAAGCCGAGCGGCTCCGCAAGGATGGTGAACAGCTCATCGAGTCCGACAGCGCCGCGCAGGGATTCCTGGTCTTCGACCGAGCCGATTCGTTGCTGGCCGGAGCGGAAGCAGCGGACGACAACTGGATCGCCCCCATCGTGTTGCGGGCCCAGATCGACTACCGCCGAAGCCGTCTGAGTGACAACATGGTGGAGCTGTTCCAATGGATTGACGTTGGCACCGCACACGCCGATCGAGCGCTGGCCCTGGACCCCAACTATCCGGAAGCGCTGGCGGTCCGTGGCGTCCTCAGCTATTGGGCCTGGCTCAACGACCGGGAACCCGATCCGGTCAAGGCCGAGGTGATCCTGCTCGGCGCGAAAGCCGACCTCGAGGGCGCCGTCGAGCGCGACCCCACACTGGCAGGCGCCTACAGCGTGCTGAGCCATCTGTACTACAACACCGATGACGGCCTCACTTCCGTCATCCTCGCCGCCAGGACGGCGTACCAGGAAGACGCCTACTTGAGCGTGGCCGACCGGGTCCTATGGCGCTTGTTCAGTGGGCACTTCGACCTCGAACAGTTTTCCCAGGCTCAGCGTTGGTGCGAGGTCGGCCGAGAGCGGTTTCCCGACAGCTTCCGCTTTGCCGAATGCCAACTGATGATCATGACCACGGGGCTGCAGCAACCGGATGTGGACCAGGCGTGGCGGCTCAAGGAACAACTCACTCAACTCGTTCCCGAGGCCGTGCGCGAGTTCCAGTCACACCGTGCCCAGATGTGGGTCGGCGGCGCCCTGGCCAGGGCGGACCTCCCCGACAGTGCGCGCGCGGTGCTGGTTGACGCACGGGTAGGGGCGGATGTCGACCCGGACTTCGAGTTGGCCTGGGCCGAAGCTGGAATGAGAGTGTTCGTGGGAGACTACGACGAGGCCATCAGACTCCTCAAGCTCTATCTCTCGGCCAACCCGGCCATCGATCCCGACGCGGTGCCGAATGAGCCCTACTGGTGGTGGCGGGATCTCGAAGACCACCCCGAATTCGACCGGGTGCGGGCGGCAGCCGGGTGATGCGGCGCCGACACACGTCGGAACCTGGGAAAACAGCAGTTCTCCCCAGATCCAATCGCAGTAACCCCATCATGTGCATGCAGTTACCATTCCATTGGCAGTGGGGGGCGAGCCACAACGCCCTTCACGGCACGGTGATCGGGAAAGAGAGAGTACTGGCAGTGAAGCGGGCCCAGTCGAGCCAAGTGTTCCGGTAGCAGCCATTCGGAATAGTTGGGTCC
>CAXMUQ010000078.1:0-4520 GCA_964196605.1 uncultured Acidimicrobiia bacterium | reverse complement strand
AAGTGCCCCTGGCGAGCAACGATCCAGGCCCAGACGAATACTCCAACTACGATGGAAGGAGTGCCGTTCATTGCATCCGCCACGAACCGGCACGTTGCAGCCAGCTTGGTGTTGGGGTATTCGGCGGTGTAGATGCCGGCGCCGATACCAAGGGGTAGTCCCATTAGGCAGGCCATGCCTACGATCACCAGCGTCCCGACGATTGCGTGTCCCACGCCACCGCCGGTTTGCCCCGCTGGCACTGGGGAGGCGATGAAGAACATGGCGTTCATACTGCCGGCGCCTTTGACGATGAGAGTGCCCAGGATGAAGACCAACGGCAGCACGGCGATGATCACTGTCGAGCCCAGCACCATCACCATGATTGTGTTCTTTAAGCGCCGCCGAGAGGTGCCGTTCACAGGACGCCGCTCCCTGCCGTCGTGCCGTGACTCACTCGCCAGATGAGCAACCGGGCGCCGGCATTGATGAGGACGGTGATCAGAAACAGCAATAGCGCCACGTACGCCAGTGACGACAGATGGATATCGGTGACGGCTTCGGAAAATTCATTGGCGATGACGGCGGCCATGGTGTAGCCGGGCGCAAACAGCGACGCGGCTATTTCATGGCGATTGCCGATCAGCATGGTCACCGCCATCGTCTCGCCCAAGGCGCGCCCCAGTCCCAGGATGGTGGCCCCGATGAGACCCGACCGGGCGTATGGTACCACGGTGGTGACGAGGGCCTCCCAACGCGTGGCGCCCAGGCACAGGGCCGCCTCACGCTGGCTGGCCGGCACGGCCAGCAACACCTCCCGCGATACGGCCATGATGTACGGCATGACCATGATGGCAAGAATGATGGAGGCTGACAGCATGGACGGGCCGTAGATCGGGCCCTGAAAAAACGGCAGGAACCCCAGCACGTTCTGCAGCAAGGGAAACACGGAGTCCTTGAGCAGGGGTATCAGCACGAAGATGCCCCACAGCCCGTAGATCACGCTGGGGATGGCGGCCAGCAACTCGATGACGAACGCGGCCGGCTGCCGCAGGCGGACCGGCGCGAACTCAGTAAGGTAGATGGCGACGCCGAGCGACAGCGGAACGGCTATCATGAGCGCCAGCGCGGCAGACATCAGCGTTCCGAATATCAGCGGCCAAGCGCCGAACTGTTCGGCTACCGGATCCCAGGTACTGCTGGTGACGAACCCGAGTCCGAACCGGGAGATGGCTTCCCGAGACCCGGCGAACAGTTCGAACACCAGGAACCCCAGCAAAACAGGAAGGCTCATCGCGGCTGCGGTGAGCATTCCCTTGAAGAGCCGATCGCCGTGACTCTTGCGTTCGAGTGCGGGCGGGTGGCGCAGAGGCGCCGCCGTATTCCGGTCGGTCACTCGGCGGGGCTCCGAGCCTGTGGCGGGTTATTCAAGCGGTTGCCCTTCGCTGGTTAGGCCTTGAATGCGTGTCTTCACCAAATCGACTACTTCGACAGGAAGCGGAGCATATCGAAGTTCCACGGCGATGGCTTGGGCCTCTTCGCCCGTTATCCATTCGAGGAAATTCCGGATGGCCAGTGCCCGCTCTCTATTGTCATCGTCCTGCTTGACCAGGAGCCAGGTGAACGAGGTAATGGGGTATGCCTGCTCCCCGTCGGCGTTGGTGATCGACACCCGAAAGTCGGTATCCGCGGTAAACTCGGCGCTGCCGGCGGCCTCACCGGCCGTGGCGAGGGTAGGCGTGATTGCATTGCCTGCCGAATTCACGATGGTGGCGTAGGCCAGGTCGTTGGACAGGGCGTATATGAGCTCCACGTAGCCGACGGTGAATGGGAGTTGCTTGACCTGTTGGGTTACGCCTTCGTTGCCTTTGCCGCCCAGGCCCACCGGCCAGTTCACCGACTTGGCGGCCCCGACATCCCGAGCCCAGGGCGGCGACACTTTGCTCAAGTAGTCGGTGAAGACGAAGGTGGTGCCAGATCCGTCAGAGCGGTGCACCACGAGTATGTCTTCATCAGGCAGTGCCATTCTGGGGTTGAGCGCTGCGATGCGCCGGTCATTCCACTTGGTGATACGACCCAGGAAGATATCCGAGATGGTCTCGCCGTCGAGCGTGAGCTGAGCGTCGACCAACGACGGGATGTTGTAGGTCAACACCACTGCACCGATCACGGTGGGGATGTGCAGCACGTTGCCGTCGATGGCGGCGATCTGGTCGTCTTTCATCGGTCCGTCGGTGGCCCCGAAATCGATCGTCCCCTGGCTGAACTGCCGCACTCCGCCGCCCGAACCGATTGACTGATAATTGATCTGGATCCCGGTGGCGCGGTGATACTCGTAGAACCATCGGGTATAGATCGGGTTGGGGAAGCTGGCACCGGCACCGGTGAGCTTCGTAGTTCTCCCGCCACCGGAGCTGTCTCCGCCGCCGCAGGCCGCAAGGAAGGCGACGGCGCCGATTGTCAGCGTACCGGCCAGCGAGCGAGGTGAAGCGACGGTCATCTTTGTCCTTCCATGAGATACAAGGCTCATTCGCTTACCCAAGACATGAACGCACCCGGTCGTTACGACGGGATCACGGAATTGTCACAGATGTGTAACGGAGTGTTCTGCTGGTGATGGTTGGTGACGAGTGGGTAGTGTCCTAGGCCGGGAACCAGCAGGCTACTTCGGTTCCGACGCCCCATTCGCTACGCGCTTCGACACGACCCCCATGGCCCTCGACCAGATGCTTCACGATGGCCAATCCCAGCCCCGTCCCACCTTGGGCGCGGGAACGGGCTTCGTCTGCACGATAAAAACGCTCGAAGATCCTGGGGAGATGCTCGGACAGGATCCCGGTGCCGTCGTCACGGATGCCGACCCGGACCAGGCCGTCCTTCGACTGAATGTCACAGTGGATGGTGCCGTTGGTTTCGGTGTGGCGAATGGCGTTGTCGAACAAGTTCACCATGATCTGACGAAAGGCTTCGGGATCTACTTTAAGCAGCTGGCCGGCCTGGCATTCGAGTACCAGGGTCCGTCCGTTTCCAGCCCTCGATGCCAAGCCGTCCCACTCTTGCCGCACTACTTCGGCCGCGGAGAACGATTCCGTTCGGGGCTGCCACCCCCCGGACTCGATGCGGGAAAGATCCAGGAGGTCGTCGACCAGGTGCTGCATTCGCTGGGTATTCGAAAGAATGGTCTGGAGGAACTGGTGGGCCACGTCCGGTTCCGGCGGGTCGGTGAGCAGCGTTTCCGTGTACCCGGCCACGGAGGTCAGCGGGGTCTTCAACTCGTGGGACACATTGGCCGCGAAGTCCGTACGGACGGTTTGCAGTTTTCGGAGATCGGTAAGGTCGTGCAGCACAACCACTGCTCCACCTGAGGGCAGCGGGCGCGCACCGATGAAGAAGTTGACCCCGTCGAACTCGATTTCACGACTGACCGCCTGTCCCTGCATGGCCGCCTCGACCAAAGTCTGCGCATCTTTGGACTTGAAGAGCGTGGGGAGGTCGGGGATGGGGTCGGTGGCACCGTAGCCCAGTTGCTTCCGGGCAGCCGGGTTGGCGGTGACGATCCGACCGCGTTCGTCGGTTGCCAGGACGCCTTCCACCATGGCGCTCAATACCGCGTTTGACTCAGCTTGCTCGCTACGCACTTCGTCGAATCGTTCCTTCAGCTGCCCGTGCGTCGCTCTCAGTGACACCACCAGGCTGTCGATGTCGGGAACGCCCGATCGGGGGAACCGGGGGAGGTTCCCCGCGGCAATCGCCCGGGCAGCAGCGGAAAGGCTACGCAGCGGCCGCGTGATCGAACGTACGGCGAAGACGGTGACGGTCGATCCAACGACAAGCGCCAGGAACCCTGCCCAGACGATGGCTGTCCGCGATCGGCGCCGAACAGCGTCGAGTTGCGTCCGACTGCTGGCGACCCGGACGACCCCGGGGCCTCCTGGAATCGCCACGTAGAACAACTCCGCACCGACGGTCTCGCTGTGCCGTCGGGCCCTCCCCAGCTCCCCGGCCAGGGCTGCCTGTACTTCGGGCCGATCTGCGTGATTGGCGATATCGGTGATCGTAGGGTTGGGGATATCGCTGTCGGCAACGACATCGCCGGTACCGTCGATGAGGGTGATCCGGAGATCGTTTCGCTGTCCCAGATCCCGAACGTGACGCTGCCATCCCAATGAGTCGTCTGTGATGCTCGCTGTTACAAGACGGGCAATGCGCTCCAAGTCCTGGGTGGTTTGCTGCTCGAGGTCGCGACGAAGAGTTCGGTCGGCCGCCCACACCAGCACCAGCATGGACAACATCAGCACCATGATGGTCCCGAGCACTGCTCGCCAGGCAAAACTCATTGGTCCGTATCTTTGTCCGAACTTTGGAATCGATAACCCAGGCCCCGCACGGTTTCGATCAAGTCGGCCTCTTCGCCGAGCTTGGCCCTGAGGCGCTGCACGTGCATGTCCACTGTGCGGGTCTGGATGTCGGGCTGGGCTTCCCAGACGGTCTCCAGGAGTTGTGCCCGGCTTTGCGCCCGGCCGCGCCGCTCCACCAGAATC
>CAXMUQ010000077.1:0-13911 GCA_964196605.1 uncultured Acidimicrobiia bacterium | reverse complement strand
GAAGGGCAGGCCAGACGTCTGAAGCCGGGAGATCTGCCGGAACTGGACCGCCCGCTGCGTTTTACCGTCACACGGGGGCAGGGTTCAGCCGTTCGGGCACGTTCGCTGGAGGAACTGCAACGGGCGCTCAAGAACCTTCCGGCCAAGGGCCGCAACAAGCGGCATCGTCCACCCAGACGGCGCCGGTAGCGTGGACGGTACCGGATCAGAGAATCGACAACCAGGTCTGATGGAAGGATTCGTGCACCTGGTCAGCGTCGTCACCTCGGACCAGTGCCAGTTCGAACCCATCGAGGGCGGCATCGATGGATCGGGCCACTGGTTCCTCTACCGATTCCAGGCCAAACGCCCCGGCGATGGACGCGGCCAAGTGGACGGGGTAGTCTGCTGGGAGCCGAGCCGCCTGGTGCACCCGATCACTGGAATGGCCCAGCAGGCTGAGCCACGCCCTGGTGCGGCCGGTGGAGGCTGTGGTCACCAGGATGTTCCACAAGGCATCCAGAGCTTCCGTGCCGCCGGTACGCAAGGCTCCCAACCTGTCTTCAGCCCTGGCCCTGGCCAGCTGGTCAGCCGCTGTAGCGAGGAGTTGTTCCTTGGTCTTGTGATGGTAGTGGACTAGCCCTTTTGCGCAGCCGGCGTGGTCGGCGACGGCGGAAACGGTCCATTTTTCCAGGCCATCCTGGACCAGTACTTCGAGTGCGGCGCCTGAGATTTGTTCTTTGAGCAAACCGTCCCTCCTGACTGACTGTACAGTCAATTTAGAAAGACCTGGTATCGGTGCAAGGCCTCGTCAACGGAGTGTTGGTACTCGTTCAAGTCATGTTTGCCAGCATGGCCATCGCCGGGAAGTTGGTATTTCCGGAAATCCCACCACAAAGTCTCGTCGTCATTCGGGTCTCAGCGGCATTCACGGTCCTGTTTCTGGTCTATTTGATGACCGGTCGGCGCCGGGTGCAGAGTGGCCGGGACTGGGTAATGCTGGCGGTCGTAGGCCTCCTTGGTGTTACAGCCAACCAGAACCTGTTCCTCATGGGTCTGGAGCGGTCTACTGCCATCAACGCCAGTATCCTGGTAACGACCGTCCCCATATTTACCGTGCTGTACTCCGTCCTGGGCCGACAAGAAAGCGCCTCGGCCTCCAAGATTGGCGGCATTGCCCTGGCGGGGTTGGGCGTCGTTTATCTGATTGGCCCGGATCGGGTGTCATTGGCGCCCAATTTGGCTCTGGGAAATGGTTTAGTGGTAATGGCCATGGCCTGCTATGCCGGTTTTCTGGTGCTCATGAAGCCCCTCCTGCGCCGGTACGATACGTTGACGGTGATCGTCTGGGCCATGTTTTTTGGGCTGCTTGGGACTCTCCCGGTGGGACTTGGCACCCTCTCCCGACTTTCTCCCACCGAGGTGCCCGCTGGTATCTGGGCCGTTGTTGCTTACATAGTCATTGCCCCGACCATCGGTGCATTTTTCCTAAGCGGATGGGCCCTCAAGCGGTCATCCTCCCAGCTAGTGGCGGCGTATATCTATCTCCAGCCGTTGGTTACAGCCTCGATCGCCCCCGCGATCCTGGAGGGTGAGCGCGTCACCTCACGAATGATCGTGGCGGGGGTAGCAATTTTCGCAGGGCTCGGCTTGGTGATAATAGGCGAGGGCGGCGGGGGCCGCGGGAGCAGCGAGGGCAGTGTGGCATTGGAGTAGGTCTGGCGTTTGGCTAGTGCCTGCCCCCGCTGCTCCCGCTTCCCCCGCCAGGGTCGGCCTTGTGTGGCCGACCCGATCGTTATACGTCTCTCTATGAAACCCCTGTCCCTTCATGGCCGTAGACCCTGGTATGACTATGACAGAGCCACCTCCGAGCCCATCCAAGGCATCCCTGTTCTCCCCGCTGGCCAAATCGCTGCTTGACGGCTTCAGCGAGGGTGTGCTGGTGTTTTCGGCCGAAGGGGAGGTCATCTACGCCAACGACCCCGCTATCGAGGCTTTGGATGGCGCCGAACTGTCGCTGGAGTCCGAGGACCTGCAGCCGCGCTTGGCGGCGATCGGTGGTCGCTTGCAGCCGCTTAGAATCGGCAACATGGACCTCGGGGAAGCGATGTTCATCCCGGGGATCACCGGTCCGACGACGTTGGCCGGTCGTGAGAAGGACGCCATTCTGAAATCGCTCGAAATGCACAACTGGCGGTTGGCCGACACCGCCAAGTACCTCGGCATCAGCCGGACGACGCTGTGGCGCCGTCTCAAGGCCTATGGGCTTCACCGGGACGGCCGCAGCAAATGGGCATCTCCGCAGTCGCGGTCCTAGCCCTCTCTCTTCAGGCTGGCGGCCAGCCTCCCGATTCCACCTACGCAACCGAGGCGACGCGGGACCTGATTCTGCGCGCCCAGACCCAGCACCGGGCTCAGGATTCGGCGGTAACCGACTACCAGGCCCGGCTGCGCTACCGCATTTCCTTTTCGCTGGGGCGCCGGCGCTGGGCCCGGATTCCCATTGCGGCGGTCGAGGAAAAAGAGGCCATCGTTCAGTGGCAACTCCCCAACGACGTGCGGGTCGACATCATTGGGCAGCGGTCCAAGGCGCGCAAGGAAGACTGGCAGATCAATTCGGTGATGGACCATCCGTGGTTCTTTCCCCGCAACGTCGGCGACTCGGTTTCTTTCTTCGGAAGCGAATTTCCCGAACGAGCCGCGCTTCATCCGCTGGCGTCGGATGGGCCCGACTGGTACCGCTACGCCCTGACCGACAGCGTAAGGTTGTTTCTTCCCTCGGGTCGGGAGCTCCGCATGCTCAAGGTGGAGGTCGTCCCCAAGGGGGAGGGGCTGGCCTTGATCGTCGGCAACATGTGGCTGGACGGGGCAACGGCCCAAGTGGTTCGGCTCACTTTCCGGTTCGTTGGAACGGGACTGTGGGAGATCGCCGATGAGGATGACCCGGATTTCAATACCACCAAAGCCAATCAGATCGTCAATCGCATCCTGAGTGTCGATGCCGACATCGAATACTCCCTGCAGGACGGCGAGCATTGGATGCCGTACCGTCAGGTCTTGGCGGGCAGGGTGCAGATCCCGATCATCACCGACATAGTGATCCCGTTCGAGGCCACCGCGTCGTTCGACGAGTACGAAATCAACACCGGTCGCCGGATCGTCTTCACCGTGCCGGACCCCGACTCGACCGAAGCACGCCAGGAGCTCAAGGATCGGCGAGAAGAGATCAGGGCGGCCCGGCGAGATGGCCAACGGTACTACGACGATTCCACAAAGACGGTCGATTACTCAGGGTATTGGGGTGGCGGGCGCTATCAGGTGCATCGGCCCCCGACCGATTCACTGGAGCGGTATGCCGGCTGGACCGACTCGTTGGACCTCGATCCCGATCCCCAGGACGACGAGCGCATGCGCGAAGCCGAGGCGGAAGTGGCTCTCCTGGCGGAGACTCTCCCAGACGCCATGACGGGTGTGCGAAGGAAGGGCATCGCCTACGAACGATTCGCCGACATCCTTCGGTTCAACAGGGTTCAGGGGTTATCGGCCGGTATTGGCTATCGAGTTAAGGTGCCGGGAATGTCTTTCACCGACGTGATGGGCACGGTCCGATTCGGTGTTGCCGATACCCGCTTCAACGCGAAGCTCTCGCTGATCAAGGATGCGCCGGGCGGCCGGGTAACGGTAAGCGCATACCGGAACGTGGCCGAGGTCGACGGGTTTTTCCGTATTGGTACACTAGGGAATTCGGTCAACGCGATGTTCACCAGTCACGACTACGCCGACTACTATCTGGCTACAGGCGTCTCTGTCGGCTTCGAGACGTCTGTCGACCGCGATTTGCAATTGATGCTGTTTGCCCGGTTGGAAGATCAGCAGAGCGTAGTGCGCGAGGTCGGTTCGGGCCTGAACGGCTTGTGGAGCGACAACCAGTTTCAGGATAACCCCGCGGTGTCCGAAGGGACGTACGGAATCCTGGGCTGGCGGTTCGACGGGACTTCTGGGGTGGCCTCGTGGCGGGCGGCCACGGACGCCTTTCTGGGTTCTACCGCCGCCGTCGGGCGGCTATACGGATCGTGGAGCCAACCGCTGCCGGACCCCACCAGGCTGACACTGGCGTTCAAAGGTGGCGTCTCGACCACTGACCGCGTGGCTCAAGCACAGTTCCGCTTGGGGGGCCAGCAGTCCGTGCGGGGGTTTCCCTACGGGTTCCAGCGCGGCCAGGCGTTCTGGGCCGTCCGGGCCGACTGGGCGCCCATGCGTGGCACAGTCCGGCCGGTGCTGTTCATCGACTCGGGCCAGGCCGGGTCGGTGTCCGGTCTGGGGAACGAGTCGCTCCTCGTCGGTGGCGGGATCGGGGCCTCGTTCTTCAACGGGCTGGTCCGTTTCGACTTGAGCGGGCCCTTTGCGGGCGGCGAAGGAGAAGGCGTCCGCTTCGACATCGTCTTCGGGGCTCTGCGCTAGTCCGGTGGTTGGCCGCCGGCAGGCTACCGCCGCAACGGGTCTCGCCCTACCTTCACCACTTATGACTGCCCAGCCTTTTCTCATCGACGAACGGGTCCGTTGGTCCGACGTGGACGCTGCGGGGATCATCTTTTACGGGTCGTACGTGCGGTTCTTCGAATTGGCCGAGACCGAGCTGTTCAGGGCTGCCGGGCTGACCTACGGGGCGATGTTCGACGAATATGACATTTTGCTCCCTCGAGCGCAGGTGCACGCAGATTTTCACTATCCGGCGCGTCTGGACGATTCCCTACAGGTGGCCGCATACGTCGCCCGGGTGGGAAACAAGTCGATCACCATGCAATTCGATGTGATGTTCCTGGGATCGGATCGGCTGGTCGCCGATGGTCATCTGGTGTTGGTGAGCACGGATCGCACCCGGCTCAAGCCCTGTGTCCTGCCCGAGTCGTTCATCCGCTGCATCGAGCCTTTTACCCTTTCGGTTGAAGAAGCCCGGAAACAACTCGGATGCGTTGGAGTGGACAAATGAATTCCGTGCTGGCTCCTGCGGCTATTGCAACGCTGTTGGCCGCATGCAACTCCGGGACTGACGCCATGAGCGTAGTGTGGCAGCGCGATACCGTCAGCGCGGAATTTTCGCTGCCGGCCCAGGCGCTCTGGTGCCAGGATCAGGGATGGCTCGAGGTGGTGGGTGCCCGGAGTGATACCGGCATTGGATTGGCCCTCTTCCCCTCGGACACAACCATAGCGGGAAGGTATCCGATCGTACTCGCGCTCGAGCGGGCCGACTCGATACGGCCGTTGGCGGCTGTAGCCGTCCGTTGGTTTTCGAAGGACGAGTTGTTGTCATTCGAGGGTGTCGAGGGAGAGGTAGTGATCGAGCACACGGGGGAGGGGGTGGCGGGACGGTTTCATGCCCGGCTCCGGGCTCCCGTGGGAATCGACAGCCTCCTGCTCGAGGGCGAGTTTCGCGAAACGCGGCTAACGCGCGGGGGTATCGAGTGCCAGCGGGTAGGGCCGGATTCCATAGGTGGGGACAGCGCGGAGGTGGTAGATTAGACCCATGGATACGACCTACTACCGGAAGGGCTTCGGGCTCAAGCAGGAAATACAAGGGACTCTCGACGCAGACTACCACAGCCATGTAGTCGAGGCTATCCAGGCGAACGACTACGTCCTGGAGGTCGGTCATCTCACGTTTCGATTGGCACGGGAATTCGGCTTTTGTTACGGAGTCGATCGTGCCGTGGAGTACGCATATGAAACGCGGCGGAAATTTCCGGACCGCCGTCTGTTCCTCGTAGGCGAGATAATCCACAACCCGCACGTCAATCGCAAGATGGAAAGCATGGGGATCGCCTTCCTCGGTCAGAAGGACGATGGGGAGTTTGACTTCGACGAGGTAACAGCGGACGACGTGGTCATCATGCCGGCCTTCGGAGTCACCATTCAAGATTTTCAACGTCTCCGTGATCTGGGGTGTGTGTTGGTCGATACCACATGCGGTTCGGTGTTGAACGTATGGAAGCGGGTGGAGCGTTACGCCAAGGACGGTTTTACCGCCATCATCCACGGCAAGCACTACCACGAAGAAACCAAGGCTACCGCCAGTCAGGTCATGAAGTATCCGGGCGGCCGGTATCTCATCGTGCTGAACATGGAAGAAGCACGATCAGTGTGTGATTTCATTGAAGGCGATGGTGACGCCCAGGCGCTGGCCGCACGGTTCCTTGATGCGGTGTCACCGGATTTCGATTTCAAACGGGATCTCAGCCGAGTGGGGCTGGCCAACCAGACCACTATGCTGTCAGGTGAGTCGTTGGCCATCGCCGAGGAGTTTCGCAAGAGTTTGGCACGGCGTCATGGGGATGCCTCGATAGAGCAACACTTCCGGACTTTCGACACGATCTGCTCCGCCACCCAGGACCGGCAGGACGCCGTGGTAGACATGTTGGAATCCCCGCCCGACTTGATGATGGTGGTGGGCGGTTTCAACTCGAGCAACACTCACCATTTGGCGTCCATCTGCGCCAGCCAAGGAGTGCAGACCTATCACATCGCCGACGCCGGTTGCATCAATCTCGACACCGGCACGCTGCACCATCAGGCGGTGACTGACAAGGCACCAAGAGAAGAGCAGGAATGGCTGGGTGATGCTCGCGACATCGGTGTGACCGCCGGGGCATCCACGCCAAACAACAAGATTGGCGAGACGGTGGCCCGCATCTGTTCGCTGGCGGGGGTTGACCTCGACGGGGTCATTTCGGAAACTAGTTGACGGCTACCGGTCGGAAACGGTACCAGGAACGGGAGGGGGTGCAACGGCGCCCTCTCCCGTTTTCCGTTGTGCCAGGCGGGATGCTGCCATCTCGGCAACCGCGGCAATTGTGTTGGGAGCGCTGCCCTCTGCCCGGTTGTTCACCAGGAGGTAGGCCGGAATTCTGGCGTCAATCGCCGTCTCGATGAGACTGACCAGGTCGCCGCGCAACTCCGGATTGACATCCTGAACCCGGTCGTACGGTGCGAATCGATCGACGGCAGCCTGGTATGCGCGGCCGGGCCGCAAGAGGGCCCGCGCCACGATGAAGGGCGCCGTGAGCGAGTCGGCCATCGCCAGTTGTTCTCCCACTGATGGCATGCGGGTCCAACTGTTGAACACGTGGCCCACGCCATGCTCTCTCAAGACCGCGAAATACGCCGGATGTAGGAACTCGGCGTTGCGTACTTCGACGGCGTATCGGGGTTCTGCAGGGAGTCGGTTGAAGAAATCGTCCAGGCGTTCGGCAAATCTTTGGGGAGTTATCCGGTCATCCGGGTGTATTGCCTGGAACTCGAAGATGAATGGTCCCATGTGATCTTCGAAATGTGCCAGGTAGGGGTCGAGTACCTCGGCCATGAACCGGTCTGCGTTGAGGAAATCAGGGTTGCGCTCGCCGGTGTGACTGGGATTGCGCGCTTTGCTGTGCCTGTGGACGGTGATCTGGTCCCATACTTTGCTGAGGCAGGGGAATCCCGGCGGTAGGGCATCGGCATAGCGGCGCAAGGTGTTTTCGGTGGGTGGGCGGTAGAAGGTCGAGTCGATGCCCACAGTGCGGAACAGGGGGAACCGGGCGTACTCCTCCAGCATCTTTGGACCGGCGCCTGACTTGGGGTAGTCCCGGGAATAGACCAGCCCACGCCACCCGGGGTACGTCCACGACGAGGTTCCCAGGTGGATCAAGTCCGGTAGCGAGGCCCGAAGCTGCTCGAGCGCTTGAAGGTTGACCGTCATGGCATCGACTGTCGCGATTGATGGTGCCGCATGATGGTTGCGCCGGAGAAGGCCGATTCCCGTACCGGACTTACTGTCCCACGATGCGGTGCACGCTGCTTCCCGCGATGATGTACAGTTCACCGTCGGCATCCTGACCAAAACTGGAAATCCTGTCCGCTGGCATGAGAGGCGCCCACTCGGTCAACTCCGTGGCCTGTCCGTTGCTCATCCGGAAACTGCGGACCCACTTGGTGCAGAAATCAGCGTAGAAATACGTGCCGGCCAGTCCTTGGATGCTGGTGCCCCGGTAGACGTAGCCACCGGTTACCGAACAGGATCCGTCCAGGTGATCGTAATCCAGCACCGGTAGCGTCAGGCCGGTCTGATTGCAGGTCGTTGCGTTGAAGCAGTGGCTCCCCTCCATGGTGTTCCAGCCATAGTTCTCGCCGCCCAAACTCGCAGCCGGCTGAAAATCGATTTCCTCCCACAGGTTTTGCCCGACGTCCGCGATGTACATATCGCCTGTCTGGCGGTCAAAGCTGAAACGCCAGGGGTTTCTAAGGCCGTAGTTCCACAATTCCGGGCGGAACGTCTGGTGCCCGGCGTACGGGTTGGTGGGTGGAATTGCATAGGGGCCGGCGCCGTCGATGTCGATCCGCAAGATCGAGCCCAATAGCTCCGTCCGCGATTGCCCGAAGCCGCTGGGGTCACCCCCGCCTCCACCGTCGCCCAAGCTGATGTACAGGTAGCCGTCCGGTCCGAAAGCAATCTGTCCTCCGTTGTGATTGCTGACCGGTTGCGGGACATCAATGATTGCCGTTTCAGTGGTACTGGCCACGTCGGGGTTGCTCGATACCACGTACTCGGCAATACGGGAGTCACCGTTGCCTTTGCTATAGCTGACGAAGAACCGTCCGTTGGCGACGTAGTTGGGATGAAAGGCGATCCCCAGAAGGCCACTTTCACCGCAGCAGGAGATCTGGCCGCTGAGATCGAGGAACGGCGTCGGCAGGACGGACCCGCCGCTGATGATACGAATTGCGCCCGTCTGTTCTGCCACGAAGAGGCGTGAGTCTCCTGCCGGGGCGGTGAGATCGAGCGGACGGTCCAGTCCAGTCGTTACCAGCTGCAACGCCAGGTTAGGCGGGGGCCCGGGCGGCGTCGGCGTCGGAGGTGGCGTCGCTGGCGGTTGTGGTAGTGCAGGATTTCCTGGCGAAGTGGGTTGCGAGCTGCAAGCCAACAACAGGGTGGTGAACCACAACAATCTATGCATGCCGTATCTCATGTTTTTTTTTGATGGGCCACTGGACCCGTGCTACGTAACCTATTGTGATGGACGACTACTGTGCGATAGGTCACACTGTGGCTTAATGCGCTCGAGCCGGTCGAGGTCGGTGATGGTCAGGGAAATGGCGCCGAAATCCTCGGTGACGGTCCCGCGCATCAAGAATGGACCTTGATCGAACAATACGTGCCCTCGTTTGCGGTAAAGGTCAGGAAAGAGCACGGATTCTATCAACCCGTGGCCGTCGTCGAAGGTAGCGAACTGCATCGGCTCATCTTTGACGGTCCGCACCGGCTTGGCCGTGGTGAGCATGCCCGCGACCAGGACCGAACTCCCGACGTGTCGATGTAGCTCGGTGCTGCGACACAGCCTGAAGCGCCGCAGGGCATCGGCGTGGAGCGCCATTGGGTGGCTGCTGGTGAGAAACCCCAACGCGATATGCTCTTCTCGACGTTGCCGCTCTTCGGAATAAGGTTTGAGCCGCGGCACATCCTCCAGTACCGCCCCGCCGCCCCGCCGCGCCTCTGCCCCGCTTTGTGTCCAATCTGTCTGCCCACTCCAAGCGCCCCGTCCCCCAGCATCCAGCTGCCACAACAACATCGGCCTGGAATAGCCCTCGGCGATGGCATCTAGCGCGCCGATCTTGATCAGTTGCCGCAGGTCGTCCGCCGGCAGGTGCACGCGCTGCTGCAGGTCTCGAATGCTGTGGTACGGCCCAGCTTTACGGTTCTCGAGCAATCGTTCACAGCTGGCGTGCGACAATCCCTTGATGAACTGGAGCCCGATCCGGAGGTCCTGGCCGCGACCGGTACAGCGATACTCGCTGGCGTTGACATCGGGTGGATGTACCGTGAGCCCCATGCGCATGGCTTCGGCCACGTAGGCGAACGAGTGATAGAACCCTCCTCCATTAGCCAGTACCGCCGCCATGAACTCGGCTGGATAATGAGCCCGCAGGTAACAGGCGTGCTGCGCTACCTGGATGTATGAACAGGAATGTCCTTTGCAAAAACTGTATCCCGAGAACGACAGAATCATGGCCCACACCTGTTTACTGGTGTCGGCCTCGCGGCCCAGGGCGGCAGCGCCGGCGAAAAATTCTTCGGCATAGGCGGCGAGTCGTTTGGTAGGCCGTTTCTTGGACAACGCCTTGCGCACACCATCGCCGGTGGTGAGGGACATCCCGGCATAGGCAGCGCACACATTGACCACGTCTTCCTGGTAGACCATGACGCCGAACGTTTCGCTCAAGGCATCGCGCAGGGACGGGTGCAAAGGCTGATACGGCGCCCCGTGCAGGCGCTCGAGATAATCGTGGATGTATCGGTTGGAAGCAGGGCGGATGATGCTGGTATTGAGGACCAACAGCTCGTACGTGTCGGCCTGCGATTTGGCGCACAGTTGCCGGGAAGCCGGCGACTCGGTGTAGAACACTCCCATGGTCTGGCCGGTGCGAAACAGAGTCTTGGTGGCGTCGTCGTCGTCCGGATCTGACGAGGTGTAGTCGATCTGCCGGCCCGTGTGCTGACGAACCGCGGCGATGGCATCGCGAATGACGGCCAAAGAACGGTTTCCCAACAGATCGATCTTGACCAAACCGGCATCTTCCGTCCCGTCCTTCTCGAACTGAATTACCGGGACGGTGAGGCCCGGATAACCGTCCAGTTGCTTCACCGCCGGCTCCGTGGGGACATAATCGGTCAGGGCTGTCGGCACCACCACCACGCCGCCGGGATGGAGCGACAGGTGCCGGGGCGTACCGACCAGCGGCTCAGCCAGCCGGGCATAGTGCTGCCACGCTTCGGGTAGGTTGAGTCCCTGGAAGTTGGGGTGACCGCGGATCAGTTGGTCCAGTGGCCCCGAGGCGCCGTGCCACGGGATACGCCGGGTCACCTCCCTGATCTCCCCGGCCGGGCGGCCGTGGACCTTGGCCACCTCGCGGATAGCTCCCCGCAGTCGAAAACAGTTGTGATTGGATACCATGGCCGACTGCGGGTGCGGATACCGCTGGAATACGTAGGCCAACACCTGGTCGCGGTCGTCCCACGGAAAGTCGAGGTCGATGTCGGGCGGGTCGCGCCGTTCGGGATTAAGAAACCGCTCGAACAACAATCCGGCGCCGAGCGGCTCGACGTGGGTGATGCCCAGGCAATAACTCACGATGGAGTTGGCCACCGAGCCTCGGCCACAGTGGGTAGGGCTGTGCTGGACGATGTCGCGCACCACCAGGAAATAATCGGCAAAATCCTTGAGGCCGATGATGTGCAGTTCGTGTTCCAACCGATCTCGGGTAATCGGAGCGATGGTACCGTACCGTCGCCGGGCGCCCTCGTAGGCCACCGTGCGCAACTGTAGTTGCGCGTCCACCGTGCCCTTCAGCCGGGGAGCGACGGTCCGCCCGATGGGAATACGATAGCGGCACCGCTCGGCCAGCTCGGTGGCGGTGCGCAATCCCTCGGGGTAATCCGGGAACAACCGCATCAAGTCCGTAGCGGGACGCAGCCATGCCTCACGCGGCCAGGTTTCCTGCGAAGGGAGAGCGGACAACGTGGTGTTGAGGGCGATGGCTCGGAGTAGCCGGTGACGGCTCCAGTCTTCAGGGTGGGCGCCGATCACACCGTTGGTGACCACGGCGGGAATGCCCAACTCGCGGGCGCGCGCCAGCACTCGGTGGCGCCACTTGATCGGCCGGAGCTCGGCGTAGAGGTCCTCGGGGCCGCTCAAACGATGAACCCGCTCCAGGAATACTGGATCCTGTGAGATGAGGATCAGCCCGCGCCGGTCGGTGGCGAGTTGGGCGGAGAGAGCCAGATCGTCGTGCCAGTGAATGGCGCTGATGGCCCGGCACAATGACGCCCAGCCGTGCTCGTCCGTAGCCAGAGCCAGGGTTTCCTGGCCGTTGGCCACCAGATGAGCGCCCAGGATGGGATGGATGCCGGCTTCCTCGGCAACCTGCTGAAATTCTACCGCGCCGTACACCCCATTGGTGTCGGTGCAGGCGAGCGACGTGAATCCGCGTTCCACAGCGGCCGCCACCAGCGCCTCGGGACTCGAGGCGCCGATGCCGAAAGAGAAGTGGGTGTGGACGTGGAGATGCATGAGTGAGTGCGGGGTGCGTAGTACGGAGTGCGGTGGGAGTTGTGAACGCCGTTACTTCTTCTGCCGTGTCACTTTGCTGACGTGCTGCTCCGCTGCCATCCATGGTGGATTCAGTTTGGCGATGCGCGTGAATACCGGGCAACTACGATCGTGAGTGCCCGGCAGATATCCGGTGCTGAGAAGGAATTCGCCGGTGATTTCGCCGCCGGTGAAGCGGAATGTCTGCTTGAACAACTTGACCCACTCTTCCTTGACGCGGGGATGGTGTCGGTCGAGCCAGGCGGCGAAGGAGCCGTGGTCTTGTTGGAGCTGTTGAATGACCTGGGCGTTGTGGATGGCGGCTTCGACCTTGAGGCGGTTGCGGATGATGCCGGCGTCGTTGAGCAAGCGCTTGCGGTCGGCGGCGCGGTAGCCAGCCACGGTCGCGATGTCGAAGTCGTGGTACGCCTTACGAAAGTTTTCTTTCTTCTTCAGAATGGTGAGCCACGAGAGCCCCGCTTGATTGATTTCCAGAACCAGACGTTCGAACAACGCCGAGTCGTCCTTGAGCGGGAAGCCGTACTCGGTGTCGTGGTAGGGGCCGTGCCAGGGGTGGTCGATGGCGATGGTGCAATAAGAGGTCATGGTTGGTGGCTGGTGGCTGGTGAGCAGGGTGTAATTGAACTTGGGTTCATGCTACTGAGCCGCAAGGGTTGTTTGCTGCCCTCGCTGTAGCCTTCCCCAGCGAGTGGCGATGCAATCAATGGCTCCTTGCAACTTGGTTTCTCGTTGTACGGACAGGGAGGGGTTCTGCCACAGGTCCAGCTGGCCGTCGGCCTCCAGCAATCGGTCGGCGGCGAGGGTCACGTTGCGGATGGCGATCCGTTTGACGTTGGCCTTGATGAAGAGTTGCCTGGAGGCGTCCCACAATTCTACGTCGAGATTTCCCAGTCTGAGTGGGACACCTTTACGCATTTCGGTAAAGTCGGCGTAGACGAGCCGCAGCGACAACCGGCGAGCCACGAATTGCCGTTGGCGTAGCCGCAGGCCGATACGCTCACTCAGGCGGCGCAGCAAGGGATGCAACACACCGAGGTCGTTGGTGTCGGTTGCCAGTGTGTGAGCCGCCTGAAATTGTTGCCGTACTTCCGGCGGGAGCACCGGACGCATGTCGATGCCCCTCGCGCGCGCCAACAGTGTGCGGCCGGCTTCGTTCAATACGGTGGTGACCTGCCGTTCGGTGAGTGCGGCCACCTCTCCGATGAGGTCGAGCTGATAGTCGTCGAGTCGCTGGCGCACCTTGGGAGGAACGTCCGGCAGCAGCCGCACCGGATGCGGAGCTAGAAACCGTGCTTCGCCACCGCGCGGGATCTCCAGCATTAGTACCGGTGCCACGGTCGCCGCTGCCTGACTGACCAGCTTGTTGGCGGCGACCCCGATCGACAACGGCAACCCCAGCCGCGACCGCGACTCCCGGCGGATTCGCTCGGCCACATCGGCCGCCGGGCCGAACAACCGTTCCGTTCCCGTCAGATCCAGGAAGGCGTGGCCATAGCCGCAGGGCTCGATGACGGGCGCGTAGGTCTTCAGGATGTCGTGCAGCGCCAGTGACGCCCGGGCGTACAACTTGGGATTGGGAGGAATGACGATCAGGTCGGGGCACTGCTTGAGTGCCAGGCGCACGGGCGTACCGCGCTCGAGCCCGGCCTCCCGGGCCTCCCGCGACAGGGCCAACAACGTGGCCCGGTCGGCGCCCGGCGGTGCCACCGCCACCGGCCGGTCTCGCAGCGCCGGCGCCACCAGCCCTTCGACGGTGGTGCAGAACGACGGTGGGTCGATGAAGAAGATCGAACGG
>CAXMUQ010000076.1:0-9225 GCA_964196605.1 uncultured Acidimicrobiia bacterium | reverse complement strand
GACAGACTCAGGAGCAGACTCAGGAGCACCTGCCACTCCCGCCGCTCCACCTCTGGGCCGACCTCCAAGGTGCCAACATCGAAGGTGCGGAACAGAGAGAGGATCTGGCTGAACGACGCATAGTTGTCCAGCTCCAGCCGCAGACGTGTCGAGTTGACGAAGATGAAGTCGCCGGCCATGCGCACCTCGATCTCGCCTTCGGCGTCGAGCAGCGTGCCCGTGCTGGTCATCAGATCGTCCAGAGCATTCTGCACCGTCTGGTTCTCGACGGGGTACAGCTTGAGACTCCGGATGGCAGCGTACAACGACAGCAACAGCCCCCGCCCCCCTTGGCGCAGGAAGCCCTCGTCGCCCGCCGCGTAGCCGTCGTTGGTCTCGGCGTCGGCTCCGGCAGCCTTAGGCGAACGGGTAGAATCGTCGGTCATGTATCCATGGCCTTGATGGCCGCGGCCACTGCGTTGCGAACCTGCCGGTCGCGGTCTTCCACCACTTTCGTGAGCGCGGCCCGTGCCTCAGGTGTCCCAATGCGCCCCAGTCCCAACGCGGCGCACATGCGGACCTCCGCCTTCTTCTTCCGCCGGAACAACCCCCGTGGAACAAGCATCGCGGCCAGGAGAGCTACTCCTGTGTTCCCGGCAATGGCACCGTAGGCCTCAAAGAACACCCTCATTTCACTGAAATCCATACTTTTGGGTCGTTTGCCCAAGACTACTTCTTCGACAGGACGCTGGGCACCCTTGTAGCCTCGTTGCCCAACGATCTTGACCGAGGCCATACGAACCGCACGATCCATGTCGGTCACGCCCCGCTCCACCTGTGTCATGGACCCAGGTGTGCCGATGCGCCCGAGAGCCTCCACCGCGGCCTGCCGCATGATCGGGTCGCCGTGATCGAGCACGTTCCCCAGACCAGCGACCGCAGAACCGAGTTCGAGTCTGGCGCAAAGATCGATGACCCCAGCCAAAGCCTCAGACTCGTGGGCCCGGAGAAGGCGTAGCACCTCCTGCGGGTTTTCGGTGGCCAGCTTCTCGGACAGTTTCTCGAGTATCGACCGAACCGGACCCGAAGTCAGCCGAGGAATCCAGATGACAACAGTTTCGAGAGCCTCTGGGCGCAGTTGCTCGAGCAGCATCCCAACATCCTCTTCGTCGGGGCGTGTGCCGCCCTCGTCCAGAGATTGCAGTAGCTGACTGACGATTTCGGGCTCACTCAACCGCCGGTCGAAGTCGAGGAGTCGTTCCCTGTGTTCCTCCGACAGGGATTCCACTGACTCGGCCAGTCCACGCGTCTCACGCAGGATAGCGGCGCAGGCCCGGAATTCCGCCGCACTCAACAGGTTGGGAAACAGGGTTTCCAGAATCTGGATGATTTCATCGTAAACCTCGTCACGTGGATTGAGCTCGAAGATGTCGAACACCGCGGCCATCGAACTCGCCCGCAAATCCTTGGAATATTCACGGTCCAACTCATCTCGGAGGTACTTGACTTCGGTGTCGTCGAGGAAATACAGCGTTGAATCGAAATCTTCGATGTCGATCGTCCCTTTGGGACGTGATTCGTCCGGCGGGGATCCCTCCTCGACATCCTTCTGGACCTCATCCTGCAACTCCTCCGCTGCCACGGTGGGCGGCCCCATCACCGCTGAGTCGAGCGGCGGACCTTCGCCGAACAACTCAGGGAACCGGTACTGGATGTGATCGAAGTCCTGCTCCCATAACAAGGTAGACAGATCATCTCCGGCATCAGCCGGCAGCATCTTGGCCTGGTTGATTAATTGCAAAAACCTGATGACCTCCTCTTCCTCGCACCCCCGGGACAGCGTCAGGATCCTCATGCCATCCTTGTACAGCGTCCACGCCAGGCTTTCACTCTTGTTCAGTTGCTGGTATACGACCGCCTCTTCCCAAATGAAATCTGTTTCGTCGACCGTGAGGATGAGTTCATCCGTGGCACGCCATACCGGGGTGAAGGCGTCGCTAACGTTGCCCATGGCGCGGTGGTAAATCGGATTGTTGGGTAGGTACATCTGAAAGGCGCGCTGGGCCTTGACCAGGGCGCGCAATAATTCCTCGACTTGCGAGGAAGGAAGGATGATCTCGCTGTCCGGCACCGCCGTCAAATGGTCTTCTCCGGGCTTACGAAACGACGCGACTCGAACGAAGTGCTGGCACGCACGGCGAATCCGTAGGGAGACGCACGCGTTGCAGCACGGTTTGAACGATGCCCCGATCTATCCGGAAGGCCCCAAGGCCCGGCATGCCGGATTCCATGAATCACGGGACCCACGTCTCTCCGCGCCAGTGGGCCAGCATCCGAAGTTTAAGCCATCAGGGTGGCGAAAGTAACTCAGCCTGGCATAATGGCCAAACCCGCCAGCGGCGTTTCCCTCGAGGGGACACCATCTTGCGGTTCGGCTTGCCTTCGGGTACTATTCTTCGGGGTATATTCGGTACCAGAACCCGGGGCTTGGCCATGACATTGACGCGCCGCCAAAGTGAAATCCTCCAGTATCTAAAAACCCATATCGACGATCATGGGTTCGCACCCAGCTTCGAGGAAATCGCCGAACAATTCGGCTTCGCATCCCTGGCCACGGTGCACGAGCACCTGACCAACCTCGAACGCAAGGGCTACATAACCCGCCAGTACAATGAAAGTCGCTCGATCCAGGTGCTGCCACCTAGGGGCACCGCCCCGGCCACCGAGGTACCGCTCCTTGGCAAGGTAGCGGCCGGCATGCCCATAGAGTCGCTCATGCACGACCAAACCATTGCCGTCCCTGAAGAGATGCTGCCACGCCGGGGGCCCAACTACGCCCTACAAGTCCAGGGCCAGTCCATGGTCGACGAGCACATCCTCGACGGAGACTATGTGGTCGTTCACGGCCGCCAATCAGCTCAGGACGGAGAAATGGTCATCGCCCTCGTCGATGGCAGTGAGGCCACGGTCAAGAAGTTTTACCGTGAGTCAGGCGGCTGGATCAGACTGCAACCCGCCAATAGCACGATGCAGCCGCTGCGATACCAGGAACAGGATGTTCTGATTCAAGGGGTGGTCGTGGGGGTAATTAGGAAGTACTGACTTAAGAGGGCTAAGAGGGCTAAGAGGGCTAAGAGGGCTAAGAGGGCTTTCCAGGCGGTTTTTTCTGGCCTCTCTTTGTCAAGTGTTTTTTCGAAATCCATTCACTGTTCAGTCTCTCCGCGCGACTGCCTTCCAGCCTGTCCGCCTGACCACCTCTTCTATCCCAATCCCAACACTGACAACAAGTTGCGCACCTTGCCCACATCCGCGGATTGCGGCTAGATTCCCATCAATGACCCGGACGTTTTTGGCGGTGCTGCAGTACGACGGCGGCGACTTCGTCGGGTGGCAGCGCCAAGCCGAGGGTCGCACGGTGCAAGGCGAGTTCGAATCGGTGTTGACCCGCCTGACCGGAAGCAGGATCGTGGCGCACGGGGCTGGACGTACCGATGCACGCGTCCATGCCACGGGCCTCGGCGTCAGTTTCGGCGTGCCGGACAAATGGACGGCAGCCGACCTCCATCGCGCGCTCAACGCGCTGCTCCCCCGAGACTGTTGGGTCGAGTCGGTCAGGCGGATGCAGGACGCCTTTCACGCCAGGAAGTGTGCCGCGGGACGCCGGTACCGCTACGATGTGGGATGTGATGCCGAGGCGGCGTCGCCGTTCAGGCGTCGAACCGAGTGGGCCCTGGGAAGGCCGGTCGACTACAGCCTCCTTGAGACCGCTGCTTCAGTCCTCGTAGGGGAGCACGATTTTACAGCCTTTTCGGTGCGGGGCACACCATTGCCACATTACCGCTGCAGCATCGAGCGCGCGGAATGGGAGCTGAGGGAGGACGGTCAGGGCGTGCGGTTCCATGTCGCAGCCAACCGATTCCTCCACCGCATGGTACGAATGCTGGTGGGAACCATGATCGATATCGGGTTGGGGCGCCGATCCCCGGGAGACATGAGCGAGTTGTTAGAGCACAGGGACAACACCGCAACCAGTCCACCAGCGCCGCCTCAGGGGCTGTTTTTCATTTCGGCCTCCTACCCGGGACGCTGGTACATGGAGGACGCCGAATGAGGCGAACCCTACGACGCGTTGCTACCCTTGTGATCGTTCTTTCGATCAGCTGTGGTGATCCCGGCGCCGGCATTCACCTGGTGCCCGATTCGATCGCGGCACAGGTCGCAACTTCCACCCCACCAAGTCTCGACACATCGCGCCGCACCGCTATCGTTGACGCCGTCTCTCGCGTGGGCCCGTCCGTCGTATCCATTTCGGTATCGACCCGCCGCCAGGTATCCTCACGATCTCTGTTCGACAACTGGTTTCTTCCCCGCCGTTCGGAGCGCTTGGTGCAGGGGTACGGCACCGGGTTCATCATACGCGCCGACGGGCTCATCATCACCAACCACCACGTGATCCAGGATGCCGAAGAGATCATCGTCACCCTCACACGGGGCAATGAGTTCCCGGCGGAGTTGATCGGAGAAGATCCCGTCAGTGACATTGCCCTCCTCAAGATCGAGGGCATGGATCTGCCGGTCTCTCACATCGGACGAAGTACCGACCTCCTCATAGGGGAGTGGGTCGTCGCTCTGGGAAACCCGTATGGCTACATGCTCGGCGACGCCGAGCCGACGGTCACCGCTGGGGTGGTCAGCGCCACCAGACGGAACATCCTCCCCGCAGGTAATCGCCCGGGTTTGTACCTCGACATGATCCAGACGGATGCGGCCATCAATCCGGGAAATTCTGGCGGCCCTCTGGTCAATGCCCTTGGAGAAGTCGTCGGCGTCAACTCGTCTATCTTCACCAGCAGTGGCGGGTCGATCGGTCGCGGCTTCGCCATTCCGATCGAAAGGGCCATGCGGGTGGCCGACGAACTCCTGCAAAGAGGCGCCGTTCGTCGAGCCTGGACGGGGCTCGAAGTTGCGGGCGCGGACGCCATGCGCGACTGGAAACGGCAAGGAGGAGTCCTGGTGGTCAACGTTGCGCCCCAAGGACCGGCGGCCCACGTCGGCATCGGCCGGGAATCGGTCCTGACCGAGGCCGCCGGGCGTGTGCTGCGCACTTACCTCGATTGGGAAGCGGTCAAGCTTGGATTACACGTGGGAGACTCGGTAGCAATCACCTTCCACGACGGCACCCGGTCACAGACGAAAATCCTGGTCGCCGAGGACCTCCCCACAGCCACGGCCGAGCGGGTCCAGGTGCTCGAAGCCCTCGAATTGGTCACCGTTACCCCCAGTGTCCAGTCGGAGCGCGGACTGCAATCGGCGTCGGGAGCTCTCATCTTGTCGTTAAGCGAAGAGGTGAGCCAGAAGACCGGACTAAGGTCCGGCGACGTCATTCTCCGCATCGGGCGCATCGAAATAGAGACGGCTCAACAGTTGAGCGACATTCTCCAGTCCCTGACACAGGGCCAACGGTTCCGACTCGTCCTCGAGCGGGGCGGCAGTTTCCTCTACACCGACTTGGTGTTTCAATGACCGAAGACCGCTACGCATCTCCCCTCGGCACCCGCTACGCCTCGGCGGAAATGCAGCGATTGTGGGGACCGCGTCATCGCATCGGGATCTGGCGGCGTTTGTGGCTGGCACTGGCCGAGTCGCAGCAGGAACTCGGACTGGACGTGCCCGTGGCCGCCCTCGACGAGATGCGGGCGCACCTCGATGACGTCGACCTCGATGTGGCCGCCGAGTACGAGCGCCGGTTCCGCCACGACGTAATGGCCCATGTCCATGCCTTCGCTGATCAGGCTCCCGCTGCACGCCCCTATATCCACCTGGGCGCCACCAGCGCCTTCGTGACGGACAACGCGGATCTGCTGGTGATGCGTGATGGCATGGGGCTGATACTCGGACGGCTGCTGACGGTGATGGAACACCTGGAACAATTCGCGAACACTTATCGAGCCCTCCCCTGCCTTGCCTACACCCACTTCCAACCCGCGCAGCTCACAACTGTCGGGAAGCGAGCCACGCTGTGGCTCCAGGATTTCGTGTCGGACGTCGAAGAAGTGTGCTACCGGCTCGAACAAATGCGCCTGCGGGGATGCAAGGGCACGACGGGCACGCAGGCCTCGTTCCTGGAGCTGTTCGACGGCAACCACCAACTGGTTCGTGAACTGGACACGAGGCTGGCCGTCAAGATGAACGCCACCGGTACTTTCGCGGTCACGGGGCAGACCTATCCGCGGAAGCAAGACGTAGTGTTGGTCAACGCCTTGGGTGGCATCGCCATATCGGCCGCCAAGTTCGCCAACGACGTGCGGCTCCTGCAACACGAAGGCGAAATCCTGGAACCGTTCGAAGCCGAGCAGATTGGCTCGAGCGCCATGGCCTACAAACGAAATCCCATGCGGTCCGAGCGCATCAACGCGCTGGCGCGGCACGTCCTGGCCCTGCAGAGCGACCCGGCACAAACGGCTGCCACCCAGTGGCTGGAGCGCACACTCGACGACAGCGCCAACAGGAGGCTGTCCCTCCCGGAGACCTTCTTGGCAACCGACGCAATCCTCGTATTGGTCGCCAACGTCGTCAACGGCTTGGAAGTACGCGAGTCGGTGATCGCCCGACACGTCGAGGAGCAAATGCCGTTCATGGCGACCGAGCGCTGGCTCATGGCCGGCGTATCGGCCGGCGGCGATCGGCAAGCCCTACACGAGGTCATCCGCCATCACTCGCTCGCCGTGGCGGACGCGGTAAGCCGGGGCGAACCCAACGATCTGGTTGAACGCCTGGCCGCCGATCCGGCGTTCGCGGCTGTCCCTGAAGAAACCCTGAGGGCCGAACTCGACCCCGATCATTACACTGGACGCGCCGCGCAGCAGACGGAAAACTTCGTCGTGGAATACCTTCACCCCCACCTTGCGCGGGCCCAGGCACTGGCGCAAACTGCCCCAATGGCCGAGGTGACCATATGACGCGGACCGCAACCCCCGGTCTCCCTCTCCCGCTGGTAAGGCGGGGCAAGGTTCGCGAAGTCTACCAACTCGACGCCGACCACCTGCTCCTCGTGGCCAGCGATCGAATCAGCGCCTTCGACGTAATCATGCGTGAGCCGATACCCGAAAAGGGCATCGTCCTGACACAACTCAGTGCTTGGTGGTTCCAGCAATTGGGTGACGTAGTGCCCACCCATTTTGTGACCGCCGACGCCGACGACATCATTGCCCGGCACCGCGGCCTGGAGCCACACCGGTCCGACCTGGCCGGCCGCACCATGCTGGTCAAGCGGACCGAACCCGTGCGTTTCGAATGCGTTGTCAGGGGCTACCTCGCGGGGTCCGCCTGGGCCGAGTACCGAACCGACGGAACCCTGGCGGGCGAATCGCTACCCGAGGGGCTCGTCGAGAGCGGCCCCCTTGCCGAGCCGATTTTCTCCCCCGCCACGAAGGCAGAATCAGGGCACGACGAGAACATTACCTTCGCCAGCATGACTCAGGCGCTCGGCACTGCCCTCGCCGACCAGCTCAGAGAGGTAAGCCTGGCGTTGTACCACGCCGGGAAAGAACGTGCCGCCACGGTAGGCATCATCATCGCGGACACCAAGTTCGAGTTCGGCATCGACAACCAGGGACAGCTCCTCCTGATAGATGAAGTCCTGACACCCGATTCGTCCCGGTTCTGGCCCGACGCCAAATACCAACCGGGCGGCGTGCAGCCCAGTTTCGACAAACAACCGGTGCGCGATTACCTGACGGGGCTTAGAGAAGAGGACATCTGGAACGGCCAGGCACCGCCGCCCAGCCTGCCCCCCGAGGTAGTAGACTCGACCGCCCTGCGATATCGCTACATATACGAACGCCTAACCGGCCGGCCGCTCGAGGCCATCTGATGCGCGTCGCTCCGGAAGGGTACCCCTTCATGGCCATCGCCTGGGCCATCCTCCTGGTCCTGGCGGTCGGTGGGTGGTGGATAGGGGCCCTCATCTGGCTTCCGGTGGCGCTGTGGGTTGTGGCGTTCTTCCGCGATCCGGCACGTGAGGGCCCGCGGGGGGAGGAGTTCCTCATCGCCCCGGCGGACGGGAAAGTCGTGAGCGTTCTCGACTCGATTGACGAACCCGATTTTCACGGCCAATCTGTCGTCAGAGTGGCTATCTTTATGAACGTGTTCAACGTGCACGTAAACCGCTATCCGGCGAGCGGGACAGTTGCCTACCGCCACGACAATCCGGGGCGGTTCTTCAACGCCGCGTCGGAGAAGGCCAGTTTGGAAAACGAGCAAAACTCGATCGGCCTGGAGACGCCCAAAGGCAAGATCCTCATCCGGCAAATCGCAGGGTTGGTTGCTCGACGCATCGTCACCGATCATACCAAGGGGACTGAAGTGACGCAGGGTCAGCGGATGGGGCTCATCCGGTTTGGGTCCAGGGTCGACCTGTTCATCCCCCGCTCCGCCAAGATCCTGGTATCGGTCGGCGACCACACCAAAGCCGGAGAAACCGTGGTGGCCACATGGACCTGAAGCGCCCCCGCCGTCGCCCTCGCGTACCACGCGCCGTGGTAGTCCTGCCCAGCGCGTTCACTCTGGGCAATCTGTTCTTCGGATTCTGGTCCATGGTCTCGGCCACGCGTGGCAACTTCCTTTGGGCCGGTTGGTTCCTGGTCCTCGCTGGTGCCATGGACATGATTGATGGCCGGCTGGCAAGACTGTCCAGAACCGACAGCAAGTTCGGGGCGGAGCTGGACTCACTGGTCGATGTCGTCTCGTTCGGAGTGGCCCCGGCGATCCTCATGTATCATCTCGCGTTCGCCGATGCGGGCCGCTTTGCCTGGATGCTCGGGTTCGCCTACTTGATGGCCGTGGCGATCCGGCTAGCCCGGTACAACGTAGTCTCGCAGGCATCCTACACACCGTGGTTTACCGGCCTCCCGTCGACCGCCGCGGGAATGCTGTTGGGCGTGTACTATCCGTTCTCGCAGACGTCGTGGTACACCGCCACCCTCGGCCGCTTCAACCCGCAAGTGGTCCTCGTCCTCCTCATGTTGCTGTTGTCGGTCCTCATGGTGAGCAACGTCCGCTATCCCAAGTTACCGGGCATCGGGTTCCGCAGTGCCCGCGGACGAATCGGCCTGGTGGTGAACGTCAGCATACTGCTAGGAGGCATCTTCGCCCCGGAGTACTTCTTCTTCACCTTTGGTATCACCTACGTTGTCTTCGGCCTAGCCAGAGCAACCATTCAGGGGTTACTCGAACACGGTGAAGCGG
>CAXMUQ010000075.1:0-7655 GCA_964196605.1 uncultured Acidimicrobiia bacterium | reverse complement strand
CGCCTTGTCGGGCTGTGAGAGGGACTCGAGGTGCGCCTCGACCGTGTGGGCATCACCCCGCCGTATGGGACCGGTGAGTGCCTCCCGGGGCGTCATGTCGGCCATGTTGGCAACAGTGCCTTCCAGCAGACGCTGGAACATGCCACGTTCGTTCTGCAGCCCCGCCTGGCGTACTATCCGCTCAGCCATATGCACCAGAGCCACGGTGTAGTTGGACACCAACACGGCCGCGGCATGGTAGGCGGGTTTGCTGCCAGGCGGCAGCCGCACGGGGATCATCCCCAGCCGGTCGGCCATTGTCTCCGCGATTGCCAGCGCCCGTTCGTCACCCTCGATGCCTACCGCCGCGCCGACAAATCCGGGAACCGAGTCCGCGTCGGCTTCCGTCACGCTCTTGAGAGGGTGGAACGACCCCAAGGCAGCCCCCGACGGCCGCAAGGCGCCGAGCGCAGAATGGTCGAGCAACCCGGAGAGGTGCATGACGACCTGGTCGGAGGCGACACAGTTCTCGTTGCTCAGGCGAAGGGCAACCGTTTCAACGACGTCGTCGGGGGTGGCCAGGAGGAGCACGTTGCAGGATCGGGTTACCGGCGGCCAATCCCCGGTGTGCAACGACAAAGCGGAAGGGACTTTGCGCTCGCGCCGCCCGACCAGGGTAACGTCATAGCCTGCTGCCGCCAGGGCTCGCCCCAAGCCCTGGCCCATCCTTCCCGACCCAATGATGGTGATGCTATCAGCAGCCATGGCCCGTCAACGAGACGCCCGGCGGCAACCCGAGATTACGGGTGACGCCGGGCGGCAAGTGCCCGATAGGATCCCGCGGTGGTCAACGCTCGTCAGACGATCCTGAATCAGCCTGTTCGCTGGCGAGTGTCAAGAGGGCAGCCGGCGTTCTGGCTTGTTCGAGGAGCGTGAGAGCCGCCAGAATCTGGGAATCGTCGTTATTCCGGCGCTTGAACTCAACGTCCCTGCCGAACACGTAGCGGGCGATCTCGTAGCCCAGCTGGTCGTCGACCAGCGATCCCGCGGCGTTGAAGTCAGCCTGGGACACCTCGCCTCCGCGCTCAACCAGTTTGTCGTACAGGACGGCGCGCATGGCTGGGGTAACGACAAAGTCCACGTCGGTGATGGCGCCTTCGTCCTTCAACTCCAGAGTGTAGGAGGTGATGGCGTCCCGATACTTCGGCCAATCCTCGCCCATAGTACGTACGAACATCAGCTCGGCGGTGCTCAGGGTATCGGAGGGAACGGAAACATCGGGAATGATCCCGCCGCCGCCGCGTACCTGACGACCAGCCGCCGTATGAAACAACGGGAGCGTGGAATCGGCAGCCGGCTCTTCTCCAGCTGCCATGTCGAAGTCAGCGCCAATCCCAGCCTGCGCCCGCTGGATGGTCCTGCCACT
This sequence comes from uncultured Acidimicrobiia bacterium, assembly GCA_964196605.1. Lineage (GTDB taxonomy): Bacteria > Gemmatimonadota > Gemmatimonadetes > Gemmatimonadales > GWC2-71-9 > N074bin45. The sequence goes on along the minus strand of CAXMUQ010000075.1, from coordinate 6,250 downwards.
CGGCGTGTACCATCGTGCGGTAGTCAGTTTGAGCGCCGTGCTGCTGCCAAGCCGATACAGAGTCTGCACCAGCCCTTTTCCGAAAGTGGTTTCGCCCACGATGATTGCACGATCGTGATCCTGCAGCGCACCGGCAATAATTTCCGCTGCGCTGGCGCTGTAGCGATCGACCAGAACGACGATCGGCATGTCGGGCCACGCCTGCACGTGCTTGGTGGTGAACTTCCTGGTAGAGCCACGGGCTCGGCCCCGTGTCGACACAACCTCTTCGTCTTCATCCAAGAACAGGTCGGTGACCGCCACGCCTTGATCGAGCAGTCCACCGGGGTTGCGGCGCAAATCGAGTATGAGGGAGTGCATCCCACGGTCCCGCAGTGACAAAATCTCGTTGCGCAGTTCCGGGGTGGAGGCTTCGCTTACGGTATTGAGGGAGACGTAGCCGATCCCGTCGTCGAACATGGTGCCCGGTGGTACCGAACGCACGTGAATGACAGCCCGGGTAATGTTGAACGTGAGCGGGGCATCCACCCCGGCGCGGTGCACCGTGATGCTAACGGTGGATCCGTCCTCGCCTCGTAGGGTATTGACGGCCTGATCGCTGCTCCAGCCCTCGGTGGACTCACCTTCCACTTCGATGATCTGGTCTCCGCTTTCGACGCCGGCACGTTCCGCCGGTGTGTCGGGCAATGGGGCCACCACGGTAATCCACCCGTCGCGCACGTCGATCTGGATGCCGAGTCCACCGTAGTTACCTGTGGTTGTCTCGGTGAGCCGTCGGAAGCTCTCGCCGGCGAGCAATACCGTGTACGGGTCGTCGAGTTCTTTGATCAACCCGGCGATAGCACGGTCGTAGAGGTCGACTTCGCCAAGGGAATCGACGTAATAGGCGTCGATGTGCCGGAGGACGTCGTCGAACAGTCTCGCTTGTTGAAACACGCCGCCATCATTGGACACACCGCGCTGGACGAACCAGCCGCCAGTTACGAACGACAAGACTGCTACCAGGACGATGACACCCCACCGATACTTCATGTTGCCTCCAAATGACGTGGCGCTGCGCGCCCACACCGAAGTCAGTTACTAACGAGGGCCCCCTTATACAGAACCCTCGACCACCCCAAAAGTTTCAGAAGCGCTGGCCGCAAGGACATCCCACGACGCTTCGAGCAACGCCTCGGCAGACACCACGCCGTCCAAGTGGACCACCCCGTGACCAGACGCCGCCAGATACGCCTCGGCTACCTGCTGATGGAAATCTACATCTTCCTGGTCCAGCCGGTCGAGTACCAGCCCGCCGGCGCGCTGGCGCTGGAGTCCGACGTCGGCTGGGACATCTACTACCAGGGTGATGTCCGCCACGACACCGGCCACGGCCGACTCGTTGGCCATGTGCACCAGGCTCTGATCGATGCCCCTGGCTCGACCCTGGTACACGTCCGTCGACATAGCGAACCGATCGGCGATGACCACCTTACCTTCGGCCAACGCGGGTTCGATCACCCGGGCAACCAAGTCGGCGCGCGCCGCCAGGAACAAGAAAAGTTCCGCGATCGGGGCCACTTGGTGCTTCGGGTCGAGGAGGGCCAGCCGGACAGCCTCTGCCACCGGCGTGCCCCCGGGCTCCCGCACCCGAACCGGGTCGATGCCGCGCTCGAGCATCCGTTGTGACAGTCCCGTGACGAGCGTGGACTTACCCGAGCCCTCGGGTCCTTCGACGACGATGAACGTCCCTCGTCGACCAGTCACAGGGTGATGATGTTGCTCGTCGAGCCAGCCTCGATGCCATCGCTGATGTCCTTGTTGACCGCAGCCATCAGCTTGTCGAAGTTCGACCGGGCCACCACATAGGCCTGGCCGGTTGGGCTGGTCTCCAGGGCCTGCACCGCCTCCTGGTAGGTTGCCATGGTTTCCTCGTCGGGCTGCTGCCCGGAGGCCATTGCCTGGTCCACCTTCGCCGCCAGAGTTTGTATGGTTTCCAGCCGGGCCACCGTATCCTTGTCTTCGCGCAACAACGATTCCGACCGGCGCAGAGCTCGATATTCGTCCGACTGTCCTACCATCCGTCCCAGTTCTTTGGCCTTCTCGTTGATCACCGTCAGCTCTCCTTTTGTGCCATTACAAACCGTTCTCGTTCAAACAGGTCTAGTTCGATCGTCACCGACTCAAAGCCGGCGTCCTTCGCTAAGCGCGCCACTGCCGAGGCCCGGGTGCTATCGACCTCGAGACCGATCCAGCCGCCGGGCCGGAGTGCGACGGCCGCCTGGCCGAGCAGTGACCTGGAGGCGTCGAGCCCATCGCGCCCGCTCTCGAGGGCCAGGCGCGGCTCCCACAGCCTGACAGCCGGGTCGAGCCGCTCATATTCGTTGGTGGTAAGATAGGGTGGATTGGCCACCAATGCGTCGATGGAAGCCGAACCCAATGCCGTTGCCAAGTCTCCATGAATCAGTGAGATGGGGGTGGCGGCATCTTCAGCATTTTCGCGAGCCAGCGCCACGGCACCGGCCGAATAGTCTACCGCCAACACAGTGTCGAATTTCCCCTCCCGGGCCAGACTCAGGGCAATACAGCCGGTTCCAGTTCCGATGTCGGCTGCCACGCCGGTAGATACACGCCGCAATATGAGCTCGACGAGCAATTCCGTTTCCGGCCTCGGGATGAGGGCCCGCGGGTCGCACCCTACCGTTAGATAGCGAAAGCCAGTCGATCCGGTCACGTAGGCAACGGGATCACCGGCTACTCTGCGGGCCACGGCCGAGTCGAGCGCCTTGGCGGTACTGGCATCGGCCTCTCGGTGGCGGGACAGGAGGACATCCGCGGGAGACTGGCCGAGTACCCAAGCCATCAGCACCAGGGCCTCTCGGCGTGGGTTGTCCAAGCCACTCCGCGCCAGCTGCGCCGTGGCGCCATCGAGGAGGGCTGCATTGCAGGTGGCCACATGCTCAGGCACTGAGCATCTCCTCCCGGCTCGCCTGGCGCAGTGCCTGGACCACCTCGTCTAGGTCTCCCGCCATGACGTCGGCGAGGTTGTGCACCGACAGATTGATCCGGTGGTCGGTGACCCGACTTTGCGGATAATTGTACGTCCTGATTTTTCCCGACCGGTCGCCGGTGCCTACCATGGCCCGCCGCTCAGAAGCTCGGGCAGATTCGTGCTCGGCGATCATTCGGTCGAGCAATCTCGCTCGCAGGACTTCCATCCCTTTCAGCTTGTTCTGGAGCTGGGATTTCTGATCCTGTTGCGACACGACCAGTCCGCTGGGGAGGTGGGTGATTCGTACGGCGCTGTCGGTGGTGTTGACGCTCTGTCCCCCCGGCCCCGATGAGCGAAATACGTCGATCTTGAGATCCTGTGGATTGATCTCCACGTCAACCTCTTCGGCTTCCGGCAACACCGCCACGGTTGCCGCGGACGTGTGGATCCGCCCCTGCGTCTCCGTAGCGGGCACCCGCTGTACGCGGTGCACTCCAGCTTCGCGGCGCAGAAGCCCAAAAGCTCCTTCGCCCCGGACAGCAAAGACTACTTCCTTGCACCCCCCCATCGAGCCTTCGCTAATCGAGATCGCCTCCACCGTGAGGCCGTGGCGCTCGGCGAAACGGCGATACATGCGCTGGAGATCAGCGGCGAACAAAGCCGCTTCGTCGCCGCCGGTCCCCGCCCGGATCTCTACGATGGCATCCCGGTCGTCGTGCGGATCCCGCGGGATCAGCAGTTCCTGGATGGTAGCCTCCAACTCCTCGATCTTGGGCCCCAGCGCGTCAAGATCTGCCTGGGCCAACGCAACAAGCTCAGGATCAGCCTCCTGGGCCAATTCCCGAGCTTGTTCGTGTTCATCACGGAGCTGCTCTATTTGTGCCGCGGCTGTAACCAGGGGTTGGAGGCGGGCGTGTTCCCGACCGAGGGTCTTCAGCCTGGTGGGGTCCTGAGCCACGGTGGGGTGCGAGAGTTGTGTCGCCACCTCCTCCGCCCGGGCCAGCGCCTGGCGGAGCCGTGCCTCCATCGCCTTAAGCCTCGGTAGTGGAGGCCTGGGTCTTCTGGTACCTGCGCATGAACCGGTCCACGCGGCCGGCCGTGTCCACCAAGCGTTGCTTGCCGGTGAAGAACGGGTGGCACTCGGAGCAGATCTCCACGTGGATATTGTCCATGGTGGAGCGCGTCCAGAATTCGTTGCCGCAGGCGCAGACGCCCTTGACCTTCTGGTATACTGGGTGAGTGTTGGCCTTCACGGTACTACTCCTTGACCTAGAATATCAGCCCGGCACTGGCCGGTCCAAGGGTAAGCCGCTCAAATTAATCTCCTTGGCCTCTATAAGGAAGTGGCGGGTGGCGGGTGGCTCCGGATGTTAGACGGCGGTCTGCCCTCGCCACTAGCCACCAGCCACCAGCCAATTGCCACCCCGCCCGGATCATCTTATCGTTTGAGCGCTTCACGACCCCGTCCCGAGGCGCCCGTGCCACTGTTACCAGCCGACGTACTCCGCTCCGTTCCCCTATTCCACCGGCTCCCGGAGGAGGATCTCCAGGCGTTTGCCGCTGTTACCCGGGAACGGACCTATCCCAAGGGGAGTATCATCGTTTTCGAGGACGACCCGGGGGACACCCTGTACCTGGTGGCCGACGGACAGGTGAAAGTCGTTCTCATCGGGGAAGACGGCCGGGAGGTCATTCTTTCCGTCCTCGGTGAGAGAACCTTTTTCGGCGAAATGGCCCTGCTGGACGATCAGCCGCGCTCGGCCCATGTCATCGCCATGGAAGACTCGACGCTCCTACTGCTGCGGCGTGACGACTTCCAGGCCCGGCTGCGCCAATCGCCGGCCGTCGCCATATCGCTCCTGGCCGAGCTGTCGGGCAGGCTGCGACTGGCTGACGAAAAGATCGGGGCACTGGTGCTGCTGGACGTCAACGGACGGGTGGCGGCCCTGCTGTTGCGGCTGGCACAGGACGAGGAGAGCGACCGGATCACCAAGAAGCTCACCCACAACACCATCGCCCAGATGATCGGGTCGAGCCGCGAGACCGTCTCCCGAACAATGCGCAATCTGGTGGATCGCGAGATCATCAAAGTGAGCCGCAAGGAAATCACGCTGCTGAACCACCGGGCTCTGTTGGACGCGGCCCAGCGTCCGTGACCCCAGTCACCTCCGCCCTGTGACCCGCCTGGTGCCCGTGGCCCACTTCCATAATGTAGGTTCGACCATGGGACATAGCGTCGCGTGACCATCGAGGTCACCTTTTGGGGCGTGCGGGGTTCGATCGCTACACCGGGGGAGGCGACCACCCGGTACGGCGGCAACACACCGTGCGTCGTTATTTCCAGCGGAAGGGACAGCCTTCTGGTGCTCGACGCTGGCACCGGCATCCGCGCGTTCGGCAAATGGCTCACCGCCCATCGACCCGCCACCTGCCATGTCGACGTCCTGCTGTCGCACGTGCACTGGGATCACATCCAGGGATTACCCTTCTTCAAACCGTTGTACGATGAAGGCTACCGGATCGACATCCGAGGGCCGGCACCGAAGGGACGGTCCCTCGAGGAAGTGCTCCGGCAACAGATGGACCCGGTGGTGTTCCCGGTGCCTCTTGAGTTGGCGGCCGCCGAGGTCACGGTCGAAGAGATCGAACCCGGACGGGTTATCATCTCCTCGTTGACGGTCGAGACCATCCGATTGCAACACCCGGGTGTCACGTTCGGGTATCGGATCCAAGCGGGAGTCGACGGCCCAAGCATCGGCTACGTGACGGACAACGAGTTGGGCTCAGGTGATCAGCACCGGGTGGGCGCCGGCTGGTACGACAACATGGTTCGAACGTTGACAGGCGTCGACGTCCTGGTCCATGACGCGATGTTCCCCGACGCAATGCAGCGGGAGCGAAGGGGATGGGGCCATTCAACTCCAAGTGAAGCGGTTAAGCTGGCTTTGGCTTGTGACGCAAAGCGCCTGGTGCTGTTCCACTACGACCCGGCGCACGATGACGCGACTCTGGACCTGATGGTAGGAGAGGCGCGTGACCTGGCCACGACACAGGGCTCAACCCTGTCGGTCGACGGAGCTCGTGAGGGGCAGACCCTAAGTCTCTAGCCTGGAGTAGTGACATGCGACTACGCACCCTGGCCGGCGAGGCCCAGCAAGGCCTTCAGAGAATGGAAGCCTCCTGAGGCAACGGACCGTGCGTTACCTCCTCCTGCACACTCCGGATTGGCTGCCAAGCGCGCTGGCGAGCGACCTCGCTCGCGAGGGTGTGGAGGTGCGG
>CAXMUQ010000074.1:0-5017 GCA_964196605.1 uncultured Acidimicrobiia bacterium | reverse complement strand
GACCAGCAAGCTATCCAGGTTGCCGCCCACCGCGCGGTTTTTTACCGGTGGCGATCGCAGCGTCCGGGGCTACGACTATCTGGCGTTGGGGCCCACTGACCCAGCCGGCAACGTCCTCGGCGGTGATGCACTCATCGTGGTGTCCGCTGAACTCAACTATTTCTTTTACGGCGATTTCGGCGCCTCCGCATTCTATGACGCCGGCAACGCGCTCCTCGGATTCAGCGATATCAAGCTTTTTCAGGGAGCCGGGGTAGGGGTTAGATGGCGGTCGCCCATCGGCCCGATCGGTCTCGATTTGGCATGGGCACTGTCACTGGCCGGATCACCTAACCGCATTCACATCGTCTTGGGGCCGGATTTCTGATGGCCGTCAAACGCCGTCTCCTCCGGTTGTTGGTAGCCGTCCTGATCGGCCTGCTACTGGTCGTCAGTGGCAGCGTGCTGTTTCTGGTGGCCACGGAAGCCGGAGCCAGAATGGTGCTCGACGTCGTGCTCCCCAGGCTGCCAGCGTCGGTGGCGCTGTCGGTGGCTGATGTTCGTGGCCGGCTGCTCGGTCCGCTACAATTGAATGGAGTCCGGCTGGAGGTGTCAGGTGTCGGGTTGTCCGTCGAGCAGGCGGATCTGACCTGGCATCCGCGGGCCCTGCTTGGCCGGCGCCTAGTCATCGAGCAGCTCACAGTTACCGGCCTGGCGGTCGTCATCGACACCACAGCCTCCGACGCCAACGACGATTCACCTGATGCGTCGACCGACTCGGCCGGATTCCGTCTGCCGTTTCCCATCGAATTCGGCCGGGTCGTGGTCGACAACGGGACGGTGCTGGTGCCCGGGGCAGTGCAATTGGACGAAATACACCTGGATGCGGCCGGTTCCACGGCCCAGTACCGGGCGGACGGCAGTGCCCACGTCATCGGTTCTTCGATTCCGGAAGCTCACGTGAGCTTCACCGGAGACGGGTCGCTGGAAGGCATTGTCCTGGAACAGGTTCTCAGTGAAGTGCTGGATGGCAGGATAGATATTACCGGCTCGTTCACCTGGCTGCCGGCAGTACGGTGGGATGTGACGCTACAAGCCGATAGTCTGGCCTACGGCGAGTTGCTCGGTGATACCCGGGCGTGGCCCGGCCGAATGAGCCTCGATGCCGAAACCGTCGGCACCCTAGACGGCTACCGCGTTGAGGCGACCGTGAACGCCACTGGTCCGCGCCTGCCTCCGAGCGACGTTCATCTGGTAGGGCGGGGCACCACGGCGGGGTTCGAATTCGAGGAAGCACGGGCCGACGTTCTGGGCGGCCGGGCCCGTGTCGCCGGTTCGGTTGATTGGAGCCCTGCGGTGGCCTGGGATGTCACCGTCGCGCTCGACAGCTTGGTGCCGGCCCCACTACTACCCGATTCCACTGAATGGCCCGGTACCGTTACGCTCCACGGCCGGAGCCACGGGCGGTTGGTCGATGGCGCACCGCGGGCCGCGGTCGTAGTGGACAGTCTGCACGGGCAGCTTCGCAACCTACCCCTCGCCGGCTACGTGCGCGGTGAGCTCAGTGGTAGCGATATGATGGTCGAGGAGAGCTGGCTCACCTGGGGAGCGGCCCGGTTAGATGCTTCCGGCCAGTGGGCCGACAGCGTCGGCGGGCGGTTTTCGCTCGAGGCTCCCGATGTGGCCGCCTTGCATCCGCGGTGGGCTGGTGCGGTGCGCGGTCAAGGAACCTTCGCGGGGTCGCGTACTGCTGTTCGGATCGACGCTGAGCTGTTCGCTGACGGGGTTCGCATGGACAGCCTGTCGGTTGCTCTAGTCCGTGGGGTCGTCGAGGTGGAGATCGACAGCACGCCCAGTGGGGTGGTCGACTTGGTCGTCACGGCGTTCTCTTCGGGTGCAGTAGTGATCGACAGTGCCTCGCTGCACGCCGAAGGCACTTCTCCGGCCCACTCCGTCGCCATCCAGCTCGACGGCCCCAGCGGCGATCTGGCTCTCGACTTGGCCGGCCGATTGATTGACGGGACCTGGCACGGAGAGATAGACCGTCTCGACGTGGCCCAGGCCGATATCGGTGACTGGTCGTTGGCTTCGCCGGTAGCCCTGACGATCTCCGATTCCTCCGCCCGCGTCGATTCGCTGTGTCTCGCGACGGATGAGTCGTCCGTGTGTGGGGCCGGTACCTGGCACAGAACCGATCCGTGGTCCGCCCAGGCCAACCTGACCGCGGTGCCCGTGGCACTGCTCGGTCCGTTCATTCCCGAGGGTGTATCGATCAGCGGCGCCATCGACGGCGCCATCTTCGCCTCGGCAAATTCCGATGGGGCTCTCGATGCTGACCTCTCTTTGACCGTGGGGCCTGGAGAGATCAGCTATCCGCTCGGGCTCGATCGACAAACGGTCGACTACCAGCCGATAGTCCTGCGCTCCACCATCGATACGGCTGGCTGGGTGGGCACGACTTCGATAGTGCTTGCTCTGCCGGGCGGTGAGGACATCGGCACAATCGACATCGAAGCAGCTCTCCCGACATATCGCAGGGTCACTGACACATTGGCCCATCAGGCACTCACGGGGAGCCTTGCCGCTCGAATCGCCGACGTGAGCCTCATGCGCGCTCTCGATCCTTCCATTACCAGGGCCACCGGGCGGATGATGGCCGACCTGACGTTCTCGGGTACGGTGAGCGAGCCGGTGGTGATCGGTGAGGCCCGGTATGCCGACGGCGAGATCCAAGTGCCTGACTTGGGGCTGACCCTGGAAGACGTAGAGCTACTGGTTACGGGAGATCGGGCAGGCGGGCTTCACATAGAAGGGCACGCGCGGTCCGGTTCCGGGACGATCGCCATCAGTGGGTCGTCCCCCTTGGTGCCCAGCAAGACGGAGCCGGCCACCCTGACTATCACGGGCGAGGGGTTTCAGGCCGTCGACATACCCGAAGCGGACGTCGTGGTGTCGCCCGACCTTAAACTCACCATGACGCGGGATTCCATTGATATTACGGGGGAGGTCGTGCTTCCCAAAGCGCTCATCGAGTTGACCGAGGTGCCGGCCAATGCGGTTCCGGTCTCCAGCGACGTGGTGTTTGTCGACGTCGATTCGACAGAGCGTCGAGGCCCGCTCACCATGACCTCGTCCATAAGGGTCGTGCTGGGCGACAGTGTGAACTTCAGGGGGCTCGGCTTCCGGGCCGACCTGGCGGGAAGTTTCCGGGTGGAGGATCGTCCCAACCGGCCGACCACCGGTAGTGGCACGATCACCCTTTCCCGGGGACGCTACCGGGCTCACGGTCAGGATCTGCGCATCGACGACGGCCGGGTAACCTTCAACGGTCCTGTTGACGACCCGGCGTTGAACATCCGCGCGTATCGGGAGGCGCGTGATCGCACCATCGCTGGACTCCACATTCGCGGTACCCTGAAGAATCCCGAGGCGACCATTTTCTCCAATCCTTCAATGTCTCAGAGCGAGGCGATGTCGTACCTGATGTTCGGCCGGCCGCTGAACCAGGGCAGCAATTCGGAACAAAACCGGATGGCTGACGCGGCGGCGGCGCTCGGCGGCGACATCCTGGCCCAGAGTCTGGGAGCCAGGGTCGGCTTGGAGGCGGGCGTCGAGCAAGGAACAAATCCCAACGAGGCCGCGCTTGTGGCCGGCACGTACTTATCGCCAGAGTTGTTCGTAGCCTACGGCGTGGGGCTTTTCGACCGGATCAACATCTTCCGGGTTCGCTACGAATTCACCCGCCGTTGGAGCGTGCAAGCGGAATCGAGTAGGGAATCGAGCGCTGATGTGTTCTTTACGTTCGAGCGGAAGTGAAGGGAACGGGCCACCGCCAGTCACTGATTCATGAACCGCCTGGCATATTTCCTCATCTCCTGGTACTTCCGCTTGGCGTCTCCCGGCCCGCCCAGGAAGTGGATCAGCCGATCTGGGTAGGCTTCGTCGTGTTCCGGCCACAACCGTACGTGGGGAGTCAGCCCATAGTTCACCGCGGCCAGGCGGTTGAAGTGGTAGTTCACGAAGGGCTGGTCGGTTAAGGCCGTTTTCCCGCTGGCCAAGTACTCTCTCGCAAATTCGAGAATGTCTGCGAAGTGGCGCCGCATGGCTGTGTTCTGATGCAGCAGCATGGTGCCGGCGTTGAAACCGCCAAGGCCATGCCGCTCAAGGAACACCAGCTCGTCATCGCTGTACGGTTGGTCATCGAGGGACCAGTAATCTCCTGTTGGGTCATCGACTTCGTGCACAACGCATAGGTGGTCCTTGGGAAAGTCGACGGCGAACAGGCTCTCGAGCGGCAGGTTGGCCAATATGTCACTGTCGAGGTAGAGGATTTTGTCGTACGCCTCGACCCCGATGTACTCGAACACTCGGAATTTGTTGAACCACCGATCCCATTGTGTTCGATAGGGTAGTCGATAAGGAGTCAGCCCTGCGCGGCGCAGTCTTCGTCGATTCCACCAAGTGTCGAGCTTCTCATCGAGTAAGACTACGAAATCGTACGGAGGATCCTGCGGCAACAGCGATGCCATCAATAGCATTGTGTCGATGTAAATCGCCTTCCCGGTAACGTACGAATACACCAGATTCATGTAACAGCGTTGCTCACTATTCACCGTTCCTTGGTTGTGCCACTCCGTTCAACTCGTTGACCACGCGAAACAGGTCACCGGTGCGGTAGAAGTCCACGGCGATGATGGTGGGCATCATGCCGCGTTCCTGCTCGCAGGCGCGCGCGCGGCCTATCAGCGCGTCGTAGGCGTTCACGATCTCTGCGTTCGACGGGCGGGGCGCCGGGGTCGTTTCGATCCAGTGGTTCATTTGAAACCACTCGCCATCAGTCCCGCCACGGTTGGGGCGGCAGGTGAATTCGGCGGGCTCGTGAAACGTGTACGGGGTTTCCTGGATGTGGTCGAAGGCTGGGCGGATCCACGGTACGCCGGGCGTGCCCGATTCGAGGAACACCAGCACGCGCTGGCCCGTCATCACCAGCGAACCCAGCGTCGGCCACGGCGACCCGGTGCCCTGGTAGACGAATTCA
>CAXMUQ010000073.1:0-15163 GCA_964196605.1 uncultured Acidimicrobiia bacterium | reverse complement strand
AGGCCCGCATCCTCGAACCCGAGAGCTCGGTGGCCCGCTTCTACTGCGGTGAGGCCCTCTACAATCGTGGGCTGAACGATCAGGCGCTGACCGAACTACAGGCCGCCATCAAACTCAACCCCGACTACGCCGACGCCCACTACCTGGTGGCCTTCGTCTACGGCGACATGGGGAGACACGACGACGCCAAGGCGGCTACCAAACGCGCGATCCAACTGAACCCGACACTGGCACGGGCCCAGACCAACCTGACATTGGGCACCACCGAAGAGCAGGCAGCCGGGGAAGAAGCTGATCTACCCCAGGTCGCCGAAGGGAAGGCCTTCGCGCACTACAACCTGGGCCTCGCCTTCAGGCAAAAAGGCTACTACGTCGAATCGCTCCGGGAGTACCGGTTGGCGCTCGACGCCGGCGAAGACCGTCGCTTGGCGCTCGAAGCGATGGCCGAAGTGCACTTGCTCAAACGAGACTTCGAAACGGCTCTCGAACTGTACGATGGCCTGGTTCGGGAATTCGAAGAATCGCCCAAGTTGTGGAATGAGCGAGGGGTTTGCCTCCACCAGGCAGGCCGACGCGAGGCAGCCCGGTCATCCTATGAAAAAGCTGCGGCATTGGATCCCGAGTACGCCCTGGCGTGGAACAATCTCGGCGTTCTGCTGGCCGACACCAAGGCGGAGGAGGCGATCACCGCGTTCAACAAGGCCATCCAGGCGAACCGGCAGGTAGTGGCCGCGCGCCTCAACATGGCTCTTCAACTCTATCAGCTCAAACGGTTCCAGCCGGCACTGGAGGCGTTCAAGTCGGTGCTTAGCGAGGGGCCGGACAACGCCATCGCCTGGAACGGCGTCGGCTTGGTCCTCATGGAGCTCAAGCGGTTCGCCGATGCCAAGAACGCATTCGCCCGCTCTGTCGAGGCCGACAAGGACCACGCTCCCGCCCACTACAATCTGAGCTTCACCCTCAGCCACTTGGGCGACTTTGATGGCGCACTCAGGGAAACCAAGCGTGCTCTCGAGCTCGAACCTTACTACGTACCTCAGAAATTCGGCCTCACCATAGATTTGCAATATGAGGACCCGACGATCTCCATCGTCCCCGAACTCTCCGGCGACGTGGCAATCACCGAATTGGGTGAGGGATTCACCCTCGACGAGGGTGTGTTAGACGACATCTTCGCCGAGTTGGTCCCGGAAGACCCAACCGAACCGAACGCGGTACCCGACGATGAGGCACCCTTCACATTGGCGCGAGATTACATCGGCAAAGGACTTCTCGAACTCGCAACAGCCGAGCTGAACCGGGCGGTGTCGCGTGGAGCGTCACGGGTCCGTGCCAATGTGTTGTTGGGTGACATCTTTTCCAAACGTGGCTATCACGGTGAGGCGCTCGAACGGTACCGCGGCAGTCGGTCCCACGATCCCGACGATGCCGATGCACTTCGGGGTGAAGTAACCGCCCTGCTCAACTTGGGTCGGCCGCAAGAGGTGGCAGATGTTATCGATGAGCTGGCGCGGCGGTCGGTCAGGGATGTGGACGGGCTGGTCGCCTGTGCCCAGGCGCGTCTGGCTCTGGGTCAACCGGTTCCCGCGCTCGACCACCTCAACCAGGCGCAAGTCCTCGAACCGGGCCGGCCAGATCTTTCGCAGCTGCAAGCCCAGGTCGCCATCCTGTTGGGTGACCTCAACGGAGCCTTGGAAGCCTACCAGACGGCGCTACAGCTCGATCCTGGGTTGGTTCAAGTATGGTATGAGTTGGGAGGCCTGGAGGAACGTCGCGGGAACGATCCCGGCGCCCGACTGGCCTATCAGCGGGCGTTGAATCTGTTGCCGACCTACGTGGAAGCCACGCTGGCTCTGGCACGACTGCAGATATCCCAGGAGTCACCGCGCGCGGCCATCCACCTTCTGGTCGACCTGCTTTCCGTCGACTCGTACGAGTTCGACGCACTGCTGTTGTTGGCCCAGGTCCTCACGACCGACGGACGCTTCAAACAGGCCCGGGAAGCGCTGGCGCGGATCCTCAAGTTCCAGGTCGACGATGTGGCGGCTCTGTACTACCTGGGAGAGGTGCAATTGCAGTTGCGGGATTACGAAGGCGCCAAGGAATCGTGGCTTCGCGTGGTAGAACTCGATCCGGCGAACGAGTTTGCCCACCGTGCGCTATCGCAATTGCGGTCCGCCAAGGACCTCGAACACATTTTCGCCACTCAAGTCGGGTAAGCCGTGGCTATCGAAGGCCCACTCAAGGAACTCCACATCCACGATGTGTTCCAGTTGCTCGACCTGGGACGTAAGACCGGTTTGCTCACCGTTACCTCCGAGCTCCGGCAGAACGACGGCACGGTGTTCTTCGAGGTCGGTGCAGTGGTCGGTGCCGGTATTAAGAGCAACCCGCACCCGCTCGGCTCTCTCCTGATCCGTTCGGGCAAGGTGAGCGCGGATGACGTGGCGCGTGCTGGCGACATGCAGGCCAGCCGGGGACAAAAGTTGGGAGAACTCCTGGTCGAGATCGGCTCACTCACGAGGCGTGAACTCGACCTGCAGATCCGTGCCCAGGTCGAGGAGGTCGTCTTCGAACTGATGAGTTGGTCCGAAGGATATTTTTCTTTTGTAGAAGGCCCTCCCGGTCAGTCGACCGCCGAGGCAGTATATCGAATCCCTACCGAGTCGTTGTTGATGGAGGCGGCGCGGCGAATCGACGAGTGGGGCCGTTTCGAATCGAAGGTCCCCCATGTCGGAGTCGTCCCCCGGTTGTTTGACGGTAACGGCAACGGCCCCGCAGTCATCGACCTCCTGCCGAACGAGTGGGCCCTTCTGGCCGCGGTGGATGGCGTCACAGACGTGCGTGGCATGGCTCATCATCTGGGACGCTCCGAGTTCGACGTCGCCAAGGTCCTCTTTGGGCTGGCGTCTGCCGGCATCGTCGACATCGAAGATCCCAGGGCCGGGCGCCAGCAGCCCGAGGAACGCGAACTAGCTGTCCTCGTGTCCCGTACCGAGGATCACCTTGCCATGGCCGACGTCGGTGCCGCCGAGATGACTGCTCGCGACGCCGTGGCAGCCAATCCTGAAGAAAGCCTCGCCTATTTGACCCTCGGGAGAGTGTGGCTGGCGGCAGATCGGTTCGAAGATGCCGTGCAGGCGCTGAACGACGCCGTAGAACTCGACGAGACCTCCGCCAAGGGCTTCCGGCTACTCGGCCTAGCTCTGGTCGGCGCCGGCCAGCTGCAGGATGCGCAAACGACATGGCAGCGATGGCTGGAACTTCCCGGTCGTACTCCTCAGGAGAAGGCACACCAGGCGGCCATCAAGCGGTGTCTCGAAGCTGCCGGGGTACTCGAAGCCGCATTGCGAGCACGACATGAGTGAAGACATCAGGGTGATGACCGCCCAGTTGGCCGCCGATCCGACCAGTCTCGTTTTCCTTCCACTCGCAGAGGCCCTCAGGCAGCGTAAAAGGCTTGATGCCGCCCGCAAGGTGATTCTGGCCGGATTGGCCCGGTATCCCGAACTCGCCGATGCCCACGACCTCTACGGACGCATCCTGGGCGATGACGCCAATTTCGAACAGGCGTTCGATGAATGGGGTATCGCCATCAGACTCGACCCCGATCATGCCGGAGCCCACAAGGGCATAGGGTTCCTGTATTTCGTAGCCGGGAAGCTGGACCGGGCATTGAATCATCTCCAGGTGGCGCAGAAGGGCCTCCCGGACGACCAGGGTGTCGTCGCAGCCATCGCCCGCGTGCGTGAGGCACTACAAAGCAACGTGTCTGATACCGGGAGGCCATCCAGTACCGGACCGGCGCCCACGGAAGAGGTGGCGGACGACCTCGCGGAACAGGTGTTCGCCGGGCTCGAGGCGGCTGAGAATGGACTGCTTCTGGTCGATCAACACGGCCAGCGGCTCGGTGGAGGTTTACAATCACCGGACGGCCAGGATGTGGCCGACCGGGTGGCCGCACACCTCGCCGGAGTGTCGCGCGAGGCCACCAGGGCTGCGCGGCTCCTCGACATGGGAGACTGGAACGCGCTCACCGTGCAGTCCGACGATGGCAGCCTGCACCTTGCCTCGCCGACCGCCGACACGGTTCTGCTTGTGGTCCGCGACCCTGCTTTTCCGCTGGGACGGCTCGCCGCCCTGAGTGAGCGAGCCGGTATCGCCGCTCGCTCGTGGCTGGAGTCCCTGACATGACGGAGACCTATCGGGAATCGTTGGAAGGGCTGTCCCGGCTACGTGGTATCACCGGCGCCATGATGGTATCGGCCGACGACGGCCTGGTAGTGGCAGAGTCCCTCATGGAAGGGATTCCAGGTGAAGCGGTCGCCGCATTGGCAGCGTCTCTAATGCGCCGGATGGGCACCGCGGTGTCTGCCGCCGGTTTTGCTCTACCCTCGTTCATGCATTTGCAGGCCGCCGTCGGAGCATTGTTGGTTGTTCCAGCCGGGCCGGACACGCTGTTGATCATCATCGGCGACCAGAATGTCAATCTGGGACTTGCCCGGATCGAGATGCTGCAAGCCGTGGAGCAGATGGCCTAGTGCGGGCGCTGGAGCCCTGGGTCGAGGAACCGCTGATGACTTTTCTGTCGGAGTCGGAGGCGCGTCTCACGCTGCTAATGACCAGTGCAGGACAAGTTGTGGCCCAACACGGGTTCACCCGCGCGGTAGACATCATGGCGGCCGCTGCGCTGGGAGCCGCCATTCTCTCGTCCACTGAGGAAATGGCGCGGGTGCTTGGAGTGCGCCCGTTCCGTGCGCTCACCCATCAGGGTCAGAGCCACGGCGTTTTCCTCTCGGCCTTTGAGACACCCCGGGGCCGCTTGCTCGGATTGGTGGTATACGGGCACGATACGTCCCTTGGTGTGGTGAAACTGTTCTTCGACCGCATGGTCGATGATTTGATGGTGAACGTGCCGTTAGAGGGTCGTAAGACACAGGTGTTGGCCGAAAATTTTGAGAACGAACTCCACTCCAGTTTACGCGCACTATTCGGACGGTAGGCGGCATGTCGCTCGTCAATTTTACGGCTCGCGAAATTACTTGCAAGATCGTCTACTACGGACCGGGGAGGTCCGGCAAGACGAGCAACTTGCAATACATTTACGGCCGCGTTCCTCAGGATCGCCGCGGCAAGATGGTCTCGCTCGCGACCCAATCGGATCGGACGTTGTTCTTTGATTTTCTCCCCATCGACTTGGGGAGCATTTCCGGGTTCACCACCAAGTTCCAACTCTACACGGTACCCGGTCAGGTGTACTACAACGCCACCCGCAAACTGGTACTTCAGGGTGCCGATGGTGTGGTGTTCGTTGCCGACAGCCAGGCACGCCGCTTCGACGAGAACATGGAGAGCCTGCAGAACCTCCAGGAGAACATCCTTGCCGAGGGGCAGGACATCCGCGAGTTGCCCCTGGTGTACCAGTACAACAAACAGGACCTCCCCGCCGACCTAATCATGAGTCCCCCGGAACTCGACGACGCGTTGAACTTCCGATCGGTGCGGAGTTTTTCGTCCGACTGCCTGCACGGCAGTGGTGTGTTCGAAACACTCAAAGGTGTGTCCGAACTGGTGCTCAAGAGACTGGCCGCTGGAGTGCCGGCATGAGCGATCGCCTGCACCCCTACTTCCGATTCGACAGCATTGTTGTCGGGGCGGCCAACCGGCTGGCGGTAACGGCGGCTCGCAGTGTGGCAGAGTCTCCCGGCACCGGCTACAACCCTCTGTTCGTCTATGCAGATCCGGGCCTCGGAAAGACTCACCTTGTCATGGCCATCGGCCACCGGGCAATGGAGATCGATCCGAATCTTCGGGTCGAATACCTGACGCTCGACGATTTCGTGGAAGCGTTCCACACGGCCCTGGCCGCGGGCCAGGGTGAGGCCTATCGGCGTCACGTGGGTGAGGCGCACCTGCTACTGCTCGACGACGTTCAATTCTTGGCCCATCGGCGCGAGATGCAGGCCGAGCTCATCCGGCTCACAGATTTTATGCAAACGGAGGAGCGGCAGATCGTTCTGGTATCCGACAGGCCTCCTTCGGAGATCGAAGGGCTCGACGACCGGCTCATCCGGCGATTCGCGGGAGGCCTGGTCGTCGACATCTCCGCTCCCGACTTCGAGACCCGCGCCGCCATTCTGTCGCGGCGAGCGCAGGAAAGGAAAGCGGCGTTCGATCGGGACGTAGTTGATGCCGTAGCGGGACTACCGTTCGGCAACGTTCGGGAGCTGATCGGGGCCCTCAACAGACTCATCGCCCTTCAGGCGGTTGAGGAGGTGCCGCTGGGGGCGTTGGAGGCGGTAGCGTTCCTTCAAGGAAAAAGCGAAGCCCCCGTTCCAGATTTGCCGGTGCCGCTCGTGGTGGCGACACCACCGGTCGTGGATGATCGGGCTTCCCCTGACGCGGCGGTTCTCGAGCGGGACGCCCCCATCGATTCCCAACCAGTGGTGGTGGGCGGGTCGTCGCCGGACAACGCCGCAGACGAGTTTGGCAGTTTCCTGTCCGAAGTCGTCGCGAACGTTTCCCGGCAAGTTGAGTCGTGGCGATCGCGTGTTGCGGAGCAGATCATGCGTTGGGAGGGGCAGGGATATCGCACGGCACGGCTCGAAGTACTCCTGGAGGGAGAGGCGCCGGCAGATCTCGACGCTGTGCTGGAGGCATACGAGCAGGATATCGACCGGCTCCAGGCGTTAGCCTCCGAGGCTGAGGCGTTGTCGAGTGATGTTGCCGGGTCGGCGGTGTTCCGCGATCCGGATCAGGTTGCTGCCGCACAGGACCTCGTGGCCAGGGCGCAGGAGGGTGTCACCCCGCCACCAGGTCCATCGCCGTTGTGGCGACTCGAGGAGCTGGTGGAAAGCGGCGGCAACAGGGTCGCTCTCCGCAGCGGATTGGCCGTGGTCGAGGACCCCGGTAGCCGGTACAACCCACTGGTCATCATCGGCGGAAGTGGACGGGGAAAATCCCACCTTCTCCATGGCATCGGCAACGCCATCGCCGAGGCCGAGGGCGAGGTGGTGGCCTGCCTCGATGCCAACGACTTCACCAGCGAACTTATCAGTGCTTTGGAGCATGAGCGTACATCCCAGTGGCGAACCAGGTATCAACGAGCGACGGCGCTATTGATAGACGACGTGCATTTTCTGGCGGACAAGGAGCGTACCCAGGAAGAACTGTACATCCTGTTCAACAAGATGTTGGCCGACGACCGGCAAATGGTATTCACCTCGGCGGTGCCGCTGGCGGAGTTGACTGGGGTAGAACCCCGGCTACTGACTCGTCTGGAGGGTGGCTTGGTGGTAGAGCTACCCGCACCGGAGCGAGAGATAAGACGGGTGATCGTAGACCGCCTGTTGCGCGCCAAACTCGACCTCGATGATGCCGAGTTGGCTGCCTATATAGCCAGTCGGCCGGTGGAGAGCATCCGCAGCCTGCACGGATTGGTGCAGCGCGTGCTGACCGCCGCCGAGGTAAAGGACGCCATACCTACAGCGGCGCTCGCCCGGGAGATCCTCGAGGGTGCACCTGATCGTCGCCCAGCCAGGACGAGCAAGGTTCGCTCGAGCGGCATCGTCGCCCCGACAAGTGGTGGCCCGCGCAGTCATGAGAAGATGGTATGGACCTGGCCCGACCCCGGCGACCGGGTGTTCGAGGAGTGGCGCTGATGGCCATCAAGGGCAGCCTCAAGGAAGCGAGCCTTCCCGACGTCATCCAACTCTTGGCGTTGGGCAAGAAAACCGGATGCCTGGCCGTCGCCGATAGACAGAATTTCGGCTACATCTATTTCGGCGATGGGCTCATCACTTACGCCTCCCTCGTCAACCGTCGTGATCGTCTCGGCGACATGCTGATAGCCAACGACCGGATCACTACGGAGGAGCTACAGAAGGCCATCACGGCCCAGGAGTCATTCCGTGACAGGAAACTCGGCGAAATTCTCATGGACCAGGGAGCCGTGGAGCGCAGTGAACTGGAGGAATACCTCCGGCTCCAGATCGAAGAGGCGGTGTATTTTCTGTTTACCTGGACGTCGGGCACGTTCAATTTCGAGGCCGGGGTAACACCGGAGCACGAAGACCTCCTGGTAAAGATCAATCCCGAGTCGCTTCTTCTCGAAGGCGCCCGGCGGATCGACGAGTGGAGCCTCATCGAGAAGAAGGTCCCCAGTTTTGAATTGATCTTTGCGCCTGAAGAGGAGCGCCTGCAATCCAGCGACGCCAGCCTCTCGCTCAATCAGCAGAAGATCCTCCAGCTGCTGGACGGAGAGCGGGACATTAACCAGGTCCTCGAAGAGTCGGGCCTCGGGGAATTCGATGTCGGCAAAGGACTGTTCGGTTTGATCACGGCCGGGTTCGTACACCGTGTCGGCACGTCCAGTACCCGGGAAGCCCCGCGGGCCAACGAGGCACGCGTGGAGGAACACCGCAATCTGGGCATCGCCTTCTACAAGACCGACATGTTGGAAGAGGGCTTGCGAGAGTTCCGGCGGGTGGCTGACCTCAGGCCTGCCGAGGGCGGCGCGCCATTCTTCTTGGGCTTGATAGCCTTGAAACAGGCGCGTTGGGCCGATGCCATGACCTGCTTCCGCGAAGCGGTCGACAAGGGCGGCCCGAGGCCAGGCGCCTTGCACAACCTTGGGTACGCGCTGGAACGCGTCGGCGAACTCGACGAGGCGGAGACGGCTTTCGCCGATGCCGTCAGTCGCGCACGTGACAACGCCCAGGCCATGACCGGATGGGGTGTCGTCGCCGTGAAACGAGAGGAATTCGGAGTAGCCGCCGGGCGTCTGGCGCGGGCCAGGGAACTTATCGGCGAAGCAACGCCGCCGAAGGTGTGGTACTGGGCCATGACGTTGGCCCACACGGGTGAGGGCGATCTCGATGCGGCTCTCGACTTGGCCCGTGAAGGCCGTGAGGCATACCCGGATCATGCCGTGCTGGCCAACAACCTGGCGGTCCTGCTCGAGGGCGCGGGTGAGGTGGCCGAGGCCGATCAGATGCTGCAAGCCGCGTTCGAATCCGAGCCGAGCTTGCCGCAGCTCTCGAAGAACCTGGGCGATCTGCGCTACCGCGCGGGGAACTATGACGAGGCGCAATCGGCCTATGAGCGCGCGGCCAAGTTGCACCCGACTCTGGGGGATGACCTCTACTTCAAGCTGGGGAACCTGGCATTCAAGAGTCAGGACTCAGAACGGGCCAAGGGCTATTGGGAGCAGGCCACCTCTATCAACCCTGGGCACCAACTGGCGCGAGCCAATCTCGACATGCTGGAGCCGCCGGAATGAATCCGGGAGACGATGCCAGCTTTCAGGCGTTGACACAACAGATTTCCGATGTGGAGGGGCTGGCTCTCCAATCTTACAAGGAAAAGTGCCTTCGCCGGCGCATCGCCGTGCGCATGCGGGCGCGTGGGGTGCACACGTACCAAGACTATCAGTCCATGCTGCGGCAGTATCCGGAGGAATATCCCAAACTCCGTGACAGTCTGACGATCAACGTGACCAAGTTCTACCGCAACGCCGCCACGTGGGAGAGCTTGGTGGACAAGGTGCTGCCTGAACTGTTCCAGGAGCGAGAGGGACGCGTTCGCGTGTGGAGCGCCGGGTGTGCCTCCGGCGAGGAACCGTACACGGTGGCGATGGTGCTGGCCGACCTGGCAAACCGTCTGGCGCGTCCCACGTGGCTCGACCGAGTTACCATCGATGCAACCGACATCGACCGGCGATGCATGGCCCAGGCCGAGGCCGGCCGTTATCGTTCGACTGCTTTCGAAGAAGCCCCCGGCCACTTCCGGGAAGAGTATTGCAGTCCGGCGGATGATGGATACGAGGTGATCCCATCGCTACGGTCTCTGGTACAGGTGCGGCACCTCGATCTAATGCGCGACCCTCCTCTGCTAGCGGAATATGACATAGTGGTGTGCCGCAATGTCGTCATTTACTTCGACCGCCCGACCCAGGAGAACTTGTACCACAAGTTTGCGGACGTGCTGTTGGAGGAAAAAGGAGTGCTGGTGTTGGGAAAAGTGGAAACGCTGTTCGGTCCAGTCCAGAAGCGATTCAAACTGCTCGACGTGCGCGAGCGTATCTACCGGCGGTGCGCATGACGTCTAACGAATTGGTGGTGAAGGTCGCCGACGCCCAGGTCGGCATGGTCGGGGACGTTCTGGTTACCTACGGTCTGGGAAGCTGCGTGGCCATCATGCTGTACGACGCCAAGGTCATGGTCGGCGGGATGGCCCATATCCTCCTGCCATCGCCGTCGCTCGCCAAGCGCGGTGCCAGCCCGCACAAATTTCCCGAAACCGCCATCCCCTATGTGGTGGAGGAGATGACCGAGCTCGGTGCCAACCCCCAGCGCGTGACGGCCCGGGTGGTAGGTGGGGCGGCCATGTTCAGCAACATGGTCCCCACAGGTTCGATCCAAATGGGCGAGCGAAATCTGGTGGCCTGCAGGAAGGCACTCAATGTCCATAACATTCCGGTAGTGGGCGAGGCGGTAGGCGGCAATTTCGGGCGAAGTGTCCATTTCCACATCGATACTGGAGTCGTGAGCGTTTCGTCGGTGAAGGCCGGTGCCCACGAAATCTGAACTCCCCTCCGTACTCGTTGCGGACGACAGCCCATTCTTCAGGCAACTGCTGAGTCAGCTGATCGACGATTCGGGACGATTCCGGGTGGTGGCTACCGCACGCAACGGCGCGGACGCCTTGAAAAAAGTGCACCAGCTCCAGCCCGATCTGATCACGATGGACTTGGAGATGCCCGAGTTGGACGGTCTCGGGGCGATCGGGTACATCATGTCCGAGATTCCGCGGCCCGTGGTTGTGGTCAGCGCCTACGCCGGGTCGGGCACAGCGGCGGCGATCCGGGCGCTAGAGCTCGGTGCAGTCGAGCTGGTCGCCAAGGAAGAGGAACGAACTCATGCCGCGCAGGCCCGATTGGGCCACCGACTCCTGGCGGCTCTCGAGGCCGCCGCATCGGCGGAGCTGAATCGTCTCCCCGTCCTGGCTCGCCCTGTCCGGGTAGAGGCCCGCCGGGTAGAGCCGTTGTTCGCCGTCCCTGGGAGGCCGACGTGCTGTGTGGTGATCGCCTCTTCGACCGGCGGTCCGCGTGCCCTGGCGGAAGTGCTACCGCGCATCGAGCCGGGTCACCAGGCGGTAGTTCTGGTTGCCCAACACATGCCGCCCAAATTCACCCGCAGTCTCGCCGAACGTCTGGACGGGCAGAGCCGCTTCAAGGTGGTCGAGGGTTGCGACGGGGTGCCGCTGGTGCCCGATACGGCGTACGTGGCGCCGGGCGATTATCATATGCAAGTGGCGCTTGGAGCCGAGGGGCCCGGCCTGGTGCTGGATCAGGGGCCCACTCTGTGGGGCGTCAGGCCTGCGGCCGATCCTCTGTTCCACTCTGTGGCGCACGTGTTTGGCGAACGGGCCATCGGTGTCGTGCTCACGGGCCTGGGCCGAGATGGCGCCGAAGGTTTGGCGGCTCTGAGAAAAGCTGGTGGGTATGGTGTGGCGCAGAATCGCGAGACCGCCACCATCTACGGGATGCCAAAGGCGGCGGTGGAGATCGGTGCCGTGCACGATGTGTTGAACATCAACGAGATTGGCCCACGAGTCAGCGCCTGGCTAGCGGCGCTTCCGGCCTGGTGACGGCGTGAGTGATGTCATGCTGGTCCGGGTCGGTGACCGCCAAGTGTGCCTGTTGATGAAATCTCTGGTCGAGGTCATCGAGTTGACCACCCCATTCCCTGTGCCGTCGGCAACCCCGGCGCTGCGTGGGCTCATCCCGGTGCGGGAACGGCTGGTGCCGGTACTTCATCTGGGCGCCGCTCTCGACGGCGGGGCCTGCCCGGATGCCTTGGGTGAAATGGTGGTCATCGCCTCGGTGGACGAGCAAAGAATAGGGCTGGAAGTCGACTACGCGTCGGAAGTCATGCCCGCGCCGGTTGTCCCGCTGCCACATGATGTGTCCGTGCCGGGCGCAATTGGCGTGGTGCAATGGGAAGGTTCGTTCCTGCCCGTCATAGACGTCGCAGTGCTGAGTGGGCAACTCATCGACATCGGAATGGCCTCATGACGAGCATCGCCGAGGAAATCCAGATAGTGATCTTCACGGTCAACGGGCAACCGTTTGCCTTCGAGATTTCCCAGGTAGAACGAATCATGCGATACGTGGTTCCTACTCCGCTGCCTAAGGCGGTGGCCTTTCTGGAGGGTCTCGTACCTTACGCTGATGGCCTGGTGCCGGTGGTCGACATGCGCAAGCGGCTCAGTGTGGAGCCGAAGATCGGCGAGGAGAGCCGGCTTGTCATAGTTCGTTTGGCTGACCACCCCGTGGCGGTTCTGGTAGATCAAGTGCTCGAGGTGCATCGCGTCGACGTAGCCTCGATCTATCCTCCCCCCAAATTGGTGCGGGGTCTCGCCGCGCAATACATAGTTGGGGTGTTGACGCACGGCAGTGACACGGTCGTCATGTTGAACGCCGCGAAGTTGTTCAATTCCAGGGAACGACTACAACTGGAAGAAGCCGAGAATGGCCAGAGAGTGGAGGACCCAACGTAGATGACTGAATCCTGGCTCGCGCAGCTCCGCACGCGGCACGCGGACATCGAACGGCGACTTGAAGAGGCAGGTGCCCAAGCCGAACGCGAGGCGTCGAAACGGGAGATCATCGCCTACTTCAAGGAAGTCGACGGTGCGTTGTCGGAGCTAACTGGCCTGAAGGAGAACATCCGGGCGCTAGTGGAACGTTACAAGGAGCTATCGGGAACCGCCGAGGGGGCCCAGGCCCCGCGATTCACCGGCGCCAGGCCCGCGGTGCATGCAGACCATCTCGGGGCTTCCACATATATCGAGAAGGGGTGGAGCCTGATTTCTCTGGGTGACCACACCGGGGCCATCCACGCGCTCAACAGGGCCCTGTCTTTGGCGCCCGATGATAACCAGGCGCGGTCGCTCCTTGGGTGGGCTCAGATGCTGAATGAGGATTACGACGACGCCCTGGCCACGTTCTCCAACGTCCTCATGAAGGAACCCGCCAACGCGCTTGCACGGATCAACGTGGGATATATCTGCCTCAAGAAGGGCATCTTTGGCGAGGCGATAGAGCATCTGTCCAAGGCGATCCGGCTGGCCAACGATCGCAAGGCAACACTCTACGCCCATTTCTATCTCGGTCTCGTCTACCTCGAACGCGAGATGTACGAGGACGCCCAGTCCTTCCTTTCCAAGGCCCTCAAGTTGGGCCCCAATCTCATCGAGGCGTACTTCGAGTTGGGTAGGGCCCAGTGGTTTGCCGGTGCTCGTGAGGCGGCCCACGATACTTGGTCCGAGGGATTCAAGGCCAACAAGTTCAATCCCTGGGGTAAGCGCTGCCAGGAGATGATAGAACTGGTCGATTCAGGAGGTGAAGTCCCGCGCTCCAGTTCTTCCTGATTCTCGGCGCCCTGCAACAGCAGGTTGAGCCGGTCGCAACCCAGGTTGGCGATGTCACCGCAGTGAGCTGGGCGGGTGACACCGATTTGGCCATCGCCCTGGCAGAGATCGCCGATCGCCCACTAGAATGGCCGGCGCTGGGCCGGGTAGATCTTGGCCCCATTCGGTTGGTTATCGTCCCCAACGACGAAGAATTTCGCCGGTTGGCCGGCGGTCGCGTTCCGGACTGGGGAGCGGGCCTCGCGTTCCCCCAGTCTGGTGCCATTGTCCTCCGAGCCGATGACGATGCGATCCAGCAAACCCTACGTCACGAAATGGCGCACCTGGCTCTCCACCGCATGGTCGAGGGTAGGGTGCCTTTGTGGTTCGACGAGGGTTACGCGGGTTGGGCAGCAGGCGAGTTCGGCCGTCTGGATGGCTGGGGGTTGAACGTGGTGGTCATCCGCCGGCGGGTGCCGTCGTTCGGGGAACTGAACGCGGCGCTCAGGGGTTCCAGCTTTACTGCGGGGACAGCCTACGCTCTGGCTACCACGGCCGTCCTCGAACTGGCTCGCCGCAATCCCAGCAGAACCCTTGAACCCCTGTTTGACCGGCTACGCAGAGGCTACGGATTCGAGGCCGCCGTGACGGCAACTACCGGGCATACGCCGGATGGGTTCGAGCTGGTATGGCAGAAGAGCGTGCGGCGACGTTACGGCTTGCTCACCTGGTTGACCGCGGGAGGGATGTGGCTGGTCCTCGCCGGGGTCGTGCTGGTGGCTCACTTGAACCGGCGCCGCCGAGATCGCCCCCGCCGGGCCGCCTTGGACCACGGGTGGGATATCAGTGAATGGCAGCGGGGTACGGATTCCCCAGGTGGGGAGGGCATTGGCGTCCCCCAGGAAGGACAGACTGGCCCTGACGAGTGAGCCAGAGCTGGAAAATGCCACTGTGCATGACTCAACGGGTGGCACGTCTGTTGCCATATCGAGAGTAGGGAAGCGACTGCGGCGCGATGACTTAGGGGGAATTGAGCGAGTGGTGCCCTGCTTGACCTCGTCCTGACGGACGACTAATCTCCTTGCCTATGTCTGACCAGTCTTCTCCCGGATCTACCCGCCGCTCGTCACTCGGCCGACGCAATGTCGTGCTACTCGGGGCAGCTGTGGCGTCCCTCGCCGGGGGCTACCTGTTGTTGGGCGCCGGCAGTGCTAGCGCTGCGGCGGTATTACTAGTATTGGGTTACTGCGTGCTATTTCCGTTGGGCATCGCCCTGTAACTTGCAGACGTGAGTCTGATCTAGGGCGCCAGCCGCCCGAACGTTCGGGCGAATAGCTCAGTTGGTTCAGAGCGCCTGCCTTACAAGCAGGAAGTCGGGGGTTCGAATCCCTCTTCGCCCATGTGGGTTGACGTAACATGCCGTGCTCGTGGACTTGGCACATGGTGAATCGTTTTCGGCGGGCAGGCATGCCCGAAGGAACAGCAGGTTCATTGGAGGTTGATGGAATGCGATTGATTCGAGTGATGGCGCTACTGACGCTCGGCGTGGTTCTAGCGGCGCCGGTTTCCAGCCAAATTCCCTCCGGCGCCGGGGTTAGCGGTGTCGTTCGGGCTGCACCCAGAATGATGGTGGCCACACCCTATGTGTTCTCCTCTGCCGATTCAGCGGCGGCGGTTGCCTTGGGAGTCGATCTCCGCGATCGGATGGAGCGATCAGCGGGTAGCGACTTCCAGATCATCCATCGCGAGC
>CAXMUQ010000072.1:0-6171 GCA_964196605.1 uncultured Acidimicrobiia bacterium | reverse complement strand
TGAGGACGCCCTGCGCCCGCCCGGGAGTCGACGCCACAGCTAGTACCATCAGGGCCATGGCGCCACACCGGGTAACGCAATCCTGCGACCGAACCCGGGTCCCCCTTCCGCGCCCCTCCGCACTCCGCACCCCACACTCCGCACTCATCAGAAGAGGAACCCGAGGCCAACGTTCCACTGATCGACACCGGTGCGGGCAGCGTTACCACGAAACTGATAATCCGTCTTGACGGCCACGTTGGTGATGGGCTTCCACATGGCGCCAACGGTGGTGATGGTGGCGTCGGTCGCCGGGTTGGCACTGAAGCCGGCCGGCACTTGGGCCTGGGTGTTGATTTGCTCGTAACGGACGTAGGGAATTGCCTGGTGATCCGTCTTCACCGAGTGCAACACGTCGTATCCGGCTTCCAGGTACCAGCCGGTGAGCCGCTCACCGATGGATTCGTTTCCGCTAAACCCCTGAGTGTCGTTGAGTTGGGCCACGTCGCCCACGGTGGAGAGCGTGTAGAGACCGCGTAGCCAGAACCCGTGGGCACGGTAGTTGGCGTGCCCCTCCCAGATGACGGTCGGCGCCGCGATCACCCGGCCGTTGGAATCGACATTGCCTTGCCCGGCGTTGCCGTAGTAAAGCGAGGTACCGACGTTGAGCCCCAGGGTACCGACGTAATCGACGCGGCCAACCCCGGCGACGGTCTCCACATCCGCCTTGGAACCCTTTTGCCGTCCACCCCTCAGGCCAGTAGCGTCGAAGCCCGAGGCGTTGGACGATCCGCCACCGACCGCGTCGAAAGCGTTGACGGCGTACGCCCGATAGGAAAATCCTCCGGTTTCCCCAAACAGCCCCAGGCCGTTCTCACGCCACGTGGTGGGAATGATGCGTCGTTCAGTTTCGGGCCGTTCGGTGCCGAGAAAGATGGGCGGCTCGTGTAGCTCGTTGATGTATCCCACGGGGAGGAGGAGGAGTCCGGCCCGGGCGCCGAGCCAGGGAGTGAGAAAGAAGTCGATGTAGGCGAACTCGACGGCCACCGACCCCGCGTTGCTGGTTGAGGCGTGTTCGAACTCGATCTCGGAATTGAACAGGATCTTGTCGTTGAATTTGTAACCGAAATAGAGCACCGCCCGCAAAAAATCGATTCGATCTTTTTTGTCCGAGGCGGTCCCGTCCTGGATGGTGGACGAGAAATTCTGATAGAGCATTTCGCCATAGCCGCCGATCGATACGCCCCGGCGGACGCCGTATACCTTAGACGCGGCGGGTCCCAGCCCGTATCTGCTGCCATCCGCCTCGACTACTCCTCGGCCCAACTGCATGGTCTCGATCTGCCGGCTGATGGCGTCAATCTGCTTCCGCAATTCTTCCAGGCGGTCGGCGTTGGTCTGGCCTGCCAGAACCGAATCGAGTTGTATCTGCAGTTCCGCCACTTTGCGTTCCAACTCCTCGATGCGCGCACGCTCCGCTTCGTTCCCCTCCTGGGCCATGGCCGGCGAAGGCGCGAGAAGCATTGCCGCGACGAGGACGATTGAAGCCGGTACCAGATGCCTCATCACCTATCGTTCTTCCGTGATTTGAGATTTGGTCGGCAAACCGTCGACGATGACGGCATCGAGGGACCGGGTCCACTGCGGCAGCCCAGTGGCGGACCGAACGACGACTACCCCGACCTCCGGGTACTGGGCGGCCCACTCCAGCGCCCGTTCGGGACCCAAGACGAACAGCGCCGTAGACAGCACGTCGGACACTAGTGGATCATCGGCCACTACGGTGACGCTGCCCCAGCCAATGACCGGGCGGCCCGTGCGTGGGTCAAGGACGTGGCTGATGCGCTCCGAGATCGACGTAGTAGCGGCCGATTGTCCTGGCTGGAGACTGAGTGTGAGCACGGGATCATGCCGGCGCTCGGGGTGCGCCACCGAGATGGTCCAGGATTCGTCGAATGGTGGGGGACCCAGCACCAGGACTTGCCCGCCAAAATCGAGAAGAGCCCTGAGGATGCCCTCGTCCTCGAGGACCCTGCGGGCTGCTCTCAGTGCCAATCCCTTGCCGAAGGCTCCGGCATCGAGCCAGGCATCCGGGTGCAGCCGGGTCCCTCTGCTGGCAACCGAATCAATGTGAAAGTGACGGAATCCGGATGCGGCCAGGGCCGAGTCGAGGACCGAGGCGGTCGGTTCAACCACTCCCTCGGAATCCCTGAGGGACCAGGCGTCGATCAGGGCGCCCACCGTGGGGTCGAAGGCGTGTTCCGTGCGGATTGACCAGCGCCGTGCCTCGTACAGCGCCTCGGTGACTCCTTGCGACAGAGAGACGGGGTTGCCTGGGGATGCGGCATTGAGCAAGGAGAGTTCGGTATCGGGACGCCAAGTGCTGAGGCGGTCCTCCCAGAGCGCTACCTCATCGAAGGCGTGCTCGATGGCATTTGCTGCTGTTGCGCGGTTCGTGGCAGCAACGCGAATGCGGAGGGTAGTGCCCATTAGGTAGGCGCGGCGTTCCAGCCAGTCGTGGCCGGTGAGTGCCGGCAGGACGGCCATCACAACGAGCAGGAGGTAACTCAACGGGCGAGCCTGTCAGTAAATGAGAATGAGAATCGTTTGCAAGTAAACTCTATGTCTGAATATATTTGTCGGGTTTGGCGAGTGTCAAGCCGCGCCTTACAAAAAAACGGCAGGACAGGAAACCCCTGCCCCGCCGCCCACCACGCACAGAGACACGCCCGACTCAGCTTGACTCGGCCTTCACCTTCGAATCGTCAATCACTTTTTTCACCACTTCGGCCGGGGCCTCGACATAGCCGTGGAACTTCCGATGGAAAGTGCCCCGCCCATGCGTCATCGAGTGGAGTGTCGTGGAGTATTGGTACAACTCGGATTGCGGGACGATAGCGGTGACCTTGGTGAGCCTGCCATCCGTCTCGGTTCCAAGAATGTGACCACGACGGCCGCTGAGATCGCCCATCACGTCGCCGAGGGCGTCTTCCGGAGCCAGCACTTCAACATCGTCGAGCGGTTCCAACAGCGCGGGCCGAGCTTTCGACGCCACGGTTCGGAACGCCAGGACGCCCGCCATCTTGAACGACATCTCATTTGAATCGACGTTGTGGTGGGATCCGTCGTAGCACTCCGCAGCGAAATCCACCACCGGGTAGCCGGCGACGATCCCGCGGGCGGCGGCTTCCCGAATACCCCTGTCGACTGCTGGGATGTACTTGGAAGGGATCACACCGCCGACGATTTTGTTGGTAAACTCGTAGCCATCACCGTGGGGCCGGCCAGCCAATCGTACCCAGCAATCGCCGTACTGTCCGCGACCACCGGACTGTTTCTTGTGCTTGCCCTGCCCCTCGGCCTTGCCGCGGAGCGTTTCCCGATAGGCGATCTTGGGGCGAGACAATTCGGCGGCAACTCCGAATTTTTGCTCCAGTCGCTTGAGCAGGATTTCGAAGTGTCGCTCTCCCATCCCGTGAATGAGAGTCTGGCCCAATTCGGAACTGTATTCGAAGTGAAAAGTGGGATCCTCTTCGTGCAGCTTGTGCAGGCCGGCGGCGAGTTTGTCTTCATCACCGCGAGACTTAACCCGTACAGCCGACGTCGCTACCGCCTCCGGAAACGGGATCGGCGGAAGGTGGACCGGGTTCTGCTGACTGCAGAAGGTATCGTTGGTATGAGTGTCCTTCAGCTTGGCGACTGAACCGATGTCCCCCTCGGCCAGCTCGGTCACTTCGTGACGGTCCTTTCCCTGTTGGACCGACAGGTGATTGAGCTTCTCAGTTACCTCGTGTTCCGCGTTGAAGACCATGCTGCCGTTTTTTACCGAGCCCCGGTACATCCGGAACAGGCTCACGTCTCCGACGTGCGGCTCGGAAACGGTCTTGAACACACGACCCACGAGAGGGTCGTCAGCCGGAGGTTCGACCTCCGCCGGTGAGGGTAGTAGCTCCACCATTTTGGTGAGCAAGGCTCTCGTGCCTGAAGTCAGCTCACCGCTTCCCACGAACAACGGGACGATCTCACCGGCCGAGATGGCCTTTTTCATTGCGGTGACGACTTCCTCACGCGAGATCTCCTGGCCCTCGAGATAGCGTTCGATGAGTGAATCGTCGGTGGAGGCGACGGTCTCGGTCAACAGCTCACTGTACGCCGCAAACCGTTCTGCGTACTCATCTGGGACATCGACCTCGTCGTATTCACCCGACTTGGTCCCCGCCTGGTACATGTGTGCCTTGCCGGAGAACAGGTTGATGATCCCGTGAAAATCGGGTCCGTCCCCAACGGGGATTTCCACTGGAATGACTTTGGGTGACAGGTGTTCCTTTATGTCCGCGAACACCCGCTCGAAATCGGCGTGTTCCTTGTCCATGAGCGAGATGAACAGAATGCGTGGCAAGTGGAGATGGTCGCACACTTCCCACACCTTTTCGGTGCCTACTTCCACACCGCTGGTTGCGCTGAGCACCACGACGGCCGAATCGGCAGCGTGCAAGCCGGTGATGGCCTCGCCAAAGAAGTCGAGGTATCCCGGAGTGTCGATCATGTTGAGCTTGGTGTCCATCCACTCGGCGAAACCCATCCCCAAGCCGATGGAATGCTGTCTTTCGATTTCGTCCTGCGAATAATCGGTGAGCGTGGTGCCGTCGGAGACGCTGCCGTGACGGCGGCTGGAACCGGATACGAACGCCAGGGCGTCGACCAGGCTGGTCTTGCCGCTGCCGCCGTGACCGACAAAGGCCACGTTCCGGATGTTCTTGGTATCGTAGACCTTCATGGCCTCACCTCCTGAAGACATTGGAATGTTGATTTTGGAGGCTGGTCGCGGAGTTGTCAACGCCAAGGGGCCTTCACGAGCTCTCAGGCCACGGACAGGGCATACTTTGGCCACTCCAGGCGCTGATTCGACTACCCAGCGAACCCTCGGCCGACCCATTGTGTGCCTATGTGGTTGGGCCACGAAGAGGCACTCAGGTCGCATTTGGAGGCTCTGGCAGGGGAGCTGAGCCGGTTGGCTGACCGCTTGGCAGGGTCAAGTGCGCCACCGACCTCAGACGGCCCGGAGATCACCTCCAGCGAGTCCCGGCTCGCCCGGGCCCCCGGGCCTCGGGAAACCCGGGTAAGAGTAGATGCGCTGCACCGCCTGGCCGTGGTCGCGGAAGTTGAGGGCTGGCTGGACACCGGCGAAGCCATCGTGCTTCGGAAGCTGGCTTTTCGAGTGGCGTTCTACCTGCGCCGCCGCGAATCGACCCGGCCCTAGCCACCCCTGTTCACCCATCCCCTTTGCGCTATTAGCTTTCGGCCATGTCAGGTCCAACCACAGCATTCATAACGGGCGCCACCGAGGGTATTGGTCGCGCCATCGCCTTGTCCCTCGGCCGCCAAGGCTACCGCATCGGTGTATGTGCCCGGCGGGAGGCAACCCTGGAACTCCTGCTCACGGAACTGGAGGCCCAGGGAATCGACGCCGCGGGCATGCAGGCGGACGTGGGCAGAGAAGAGGACGTAGCCCGGGTGGTCGACCATGTGCAGGGCACGCTCGGCGCCATCGAAGTTCTGATCAACAACGCGGGCATTGCCCGGCTCGATCGATTCGACGATCTGTCGCTGGATGATTGGGACGAGACGATGGCCACCAACGTCCGCGGAATATTCCTGGTAACCAAGGCCGTCCTTCCTTCCATGCGACGGAAGCAGGGCGGCACCATCATCAACATGGCCAGCCTGGCCGGCCGGAACGGCTTCGTCGGGGGCACCGCCTATTGCGCCTCCAAGCACGCGGTCCTCGGTTTCAGCCGCGCGTTGATGCTGGAGGTCCGGGCAGACGACATCAGGGTGGTAGCTCTGTGTCCCGGATCGGTCGACACGCCGCTCATGAGCAGTCAGGACATGTTCCAACCAGATCCGGACCGCATCCTGAAACCTGAGGACGTGGCCCAGGTGGTGTCCGACGTCCTGGCGCTCCGACCCGGTGCCATGGTGAGCGAATTGGATCTCCGCCCTACCAATCCCTAATTCGACAATGACGGGTGTCCTCATTACCCGCTGCATCTGTCGGAACTTCCAGTTCGACCGGTTGCTGGCGCTGGTGAGGACCCGTCGGTGGGATCTCGAAGACGTCATCACCCATACGGGATGTGGCGACGAGTGTGGCCTGTGCCGCCCGTATCTTCGCGTAATGATCGAAACGGG
>CAXMUQ010000071.1:0-4795 GCA_964196605.1 uncultured Acidimicrobiia bacterium | reverse complement strand
CCCTGAACCCGCAGCCTCGCGTTAGCTGCCATAGCAGGGGGGGACTCGAACCCCCGACCTCAGCATTATGAGGACAACGGCCACCCAGGAACACCTGGCGCGGTGCAAGGCGCTGGGTCTGTACCGGCAGGGTGTGAACCTCCACGCCGCGAGGAACCATTGGGCGGTTCGGGCCATCCGGGCCGGAACGCCCGCCGAGCTGGTCGGCCACCAGTTGGGCCACAAGGACGCCACCATGGTCCTCAAGGTCTACGGACGCTTCGTGCCACGGGGAGATGACCGGGACCGCTGGGAACGGGTGGCGACGGCGATGGACAAAGAACAGGCCCGGACAGCACGTCGGGAGGCCTAGGTGTCAGTATTCTAGAGCATCTGGAGCTAGGACAACGTCACCGGTCATGCGATCCAACCTGATACAAGCACGGGAAGAACACGCAACTTCGTAACGGGTTATAAAGCCGTAAGCTATGATTGATGCCGCGACTATCAGTGCCGGAACGATTGCACTGACCGTCTGTCGTCGCTTCCGGCTTGTTTGCGGAACAAGAGGAACCTCGAACTTTGGACCCGTGCTACCACTCATGCTACCTCCCGGCGGTATAAGGATGGACGCTACAAAAAGAAACGCACCCAACTTATTGCAGGATACGGCGTTGCGCAGTAGCAGGGGGGGGACTCGAACCCCCGACCTCAGCATTATGAGTGCTGCGCTCTAACCGGCTGAGCTACCCTGCCTTGTCGGATTTCAACCTTAGGCCATCAGATTACTAGCCACCTGACAGCAGCTAGCTGCTAACCAAGGCCGCGAATCCTAGCTGCCCGCCTGTACCCGGTCAACCCGACTCACGGTACCAGTCGGTAGAGGAACTCCCCATCGCGGATCATGCCGTACGATTCCCGCGCCAGCCGCTCCTGCGTGGTGGAGTCGCGCTCGATGGCCTGAGCCATCCGGCTGAGCGAATCGACGACACGTTCCAGATTGACAATGCGGGCTCGCTCGCTCCGTTCTGCCTTTCGCAGTTGGTACCAGGACCAGGTGCCGTGTTCGCCCCCCTGCACCACGAAGAACACGGCCAGGATTGCTACCAGCCAAGCGAGCCGCCACCGGGTCATAGTCCGTAGAGGTCCCGGCCCGGGTAGTGCCCGATGTCTTCCAATTCCTCGGACAACCTGAGCAGCTGATTGTACTTGGCAATGCGATCGGTACGGCTGGCGCTTCCGGTCTTGATCTGCCCGACTCCGGTTGCCACCGCCAGATCGGCGATGAAGGTGTCTTCGGTCTCGCCCGAGCGGTGCGAAACTACCACGCCGTAGGAACTGGCCTTGGCCAATTCGATGCACTGAAGCGTCTCGGTGAGCGTTCCAATCTGGTTGACCTTTATCAGGATGGCGTTGGCCACACCCTCTTCGATCCCGCGCACCAGCAGATCGACGTTGGTACAGAAAATGTCGTCACCCACCAACTGTACTTTCTCGTGGAGCCGGTCGGTCAGGAGCACCCAGCCCTCCCAGTCGTTCTCGGCCAGCCCGTCCTCGATCGATACGATGGGGTACCTGTCGACCCACTCCTGGTACAGGTCGACCATGGCCGCGGCGTCTCGTCGCGATCCGTCGCCCTTCTTGAATACATATTCGCCATCCTGGTACAGCTCGGACGCTGCCACATCGATGGCTATTCCCACGTCAGTCCCCGGCTGATAGCCGGACTTCTCAATGGCCTGCATCACCACGTCGAGCGCCGCCTCGTTGGACGGCAGCATGGGAGCAAAACCTCCCTCATCGCCCACTGCGGTCGAGAGGTTCATGTCGTTCAACACGTCTTTGAGGGTGTGGAACACCTCGACCCCCATGCGAAGCCCTTCGGGGAACGTTTCCGCTCCGACAGGTACCACCATGAACTCCTGGGCGTCGACATTGTTGGAAGCGTGGGCACCCCCGTTCAGAATGTTCATCATCGGCACGGGAAGTACGTGCGACAGCGGGCCGCCGAGATAGCGGTGGAGCGGCAGACCGGCTTGGGCAGCAGCCGCACGGGCCACCGCCAGCGAAACGGCCAGGATGGCATTGGCACCCAGCTCGGCCTTGTTGGCGGTGCCGTCGATTTCCAGCATGG
The DNA here is from genome assembly GCA_964196605.1 of uncultured Acidimicrobiia bacterium. Lineage (GTDB taxonomy): Bacteria > Gemmatimonadota > Gemmatimonadetes > Gemmatimonadales > GWC2-71-9 > N074bin45. The sequence goes on along the minus strand of CAXMUQ010000071.1, from coordinate 2,682 downwards.
CGGCGTCGATACCTATCTGATCGGCGGCGTCCATCCCCTCTAACCGCGGCGCCAACACTTCGTTGATGTTGCGCACCGCGTCCAGCACCCCTTTGCCGAAGTACCTTTTGGGGTCACCGTCGCGCAGTTCGACCGCCTCGTTCTCACCGGTCGACGCGCCGCTCGGCACAGCCGCCCGGCCCTGAACGCCGCTCGCCAGAACCACTTCGGCCTCCACGGTAGGGTTTCCGCGGCTGTCGAGAATTTCCCGCCCGTGAATGGAAATCACAGTACTCATCGATGTACGCTCGCCAATTCTTTTCGAGGAATGGTAACAGGCGTGGGCAAGCTACCGAGCCTCAGTTGGAGGGTCAACGGGGTTGCGCAACTGCTCCACGGCCATCCGGGTCCGGTCGGCCAACGCCTCACGGTCTTCCACGGAGAGCCCCTCCGTGGGAATCGGGTCCCCGAAACGGACCTCCACCGATCCCGGTCGAATTCGCACGCTCCCAGGAGCCAGGATCTTCCAGGCATCTGGAATGTAAACCGGGACGACCGGCACACCGGCCGCGATGGCGAGAACGAAGGGGGCTCGCTTGAACGGCTGCAGGGTCCCGTCCGGGCTGCGGGTCCCTTCGGGGAATACCGCCGCCGAGATACCCTTTCGAATCGAGGCCGCCGCCTCATCGTATGCCCCAAACACCGACTTGAGCCGCTTGCGATCGATGAAAATGTGTCCCGCTGAAGCCATCGCCGCCCCGAGCACGGGGAGTTTGAGCATCTCCTGCTTGGCGACGAAACGCAGGCTATGGGGCAGCGCCGCCATCAACGCCCAGATGTCCACCAGTGATGTGTGGTTTGAGGCGAATACGTACGGCTGGTCTGGATCGATACGGTCGAGGCCTTTGGTGATCAGTCCAATCCCGTTGGCCTTGAGCAGGCCCGCACCCCAGGCCCGCGATCCACGATCGTAGTATCCGCCGGGTTTCCAACGGACACCCATCCATGAGCTCACGATCGACCGGGTGCCGATCCACAGGGTGAGGCCCGCCAGGCTGAGGAGATACCAGACGGAACGTATCATTCGAAGTGATCGAACCCGGTGGTTTGAACGGGCACGCCCTCAAGAAGCAACTGGACTCCACCCCCCTGCTCGACCCTTCCGATATTCGTCAAGGCAATCCCGCACACTTCTCGGAAGTTGTCCGCCTCCTTCTCGCCGAATGCCCCTGGCATAGCCACGAGGAGTTGGTAATCCTCGCCGCCGGCTGCGGCAAACACAGCCGGGTGCATGCCTACCAGAGCGGCCACTTCATCGACCCCGGGGCCGCGGGGAAGTTGTTCCAGTGTCACACTGGTCTGGACATTCGACCCCGCTGCGATGTGCCCTACGTCGCTGGCTACACCGTCACTCACGTCGATCATTGCCTTGGCCCCGTGTTCTGCGAGCCACCGCCCGGCAGTGATACACGGTTCCGGACGCGTGAAAGCTGAACGAGCACCGGCCGGCAGCTCCATATCGGAGCGCCACATGGTGACGGCGGCACGGGCACCGCCAAGCTGCCCGGTAACCCACAGCGAGTCGCCCGGTTGGGCTCCGCCTCGCCCGACCGGGCTTTCAGCCGAGCCAACGGCACACACGTCAATGGTCACCGCATCGGCCCGCGACAGGTCGCCGCCTAGGACGACGGCGCCGACCGAGCCGCAGGCCTCGCCCACGCCGGCCATGATCTCCTCGGTTAAGCCCCGCTCGTCCCGTGGTACACCGACCGACGCCAGCACCCCGATGGGCTCGGCCCCAGCAGCCGCCAGATCGCTCATGGCCGCAGCAGTGGCCCGCCAGCCGATTTCGTCCGGCTGCAACCACTCTCTCCGAAAATGAACCCCTTCGACGCTCAAGTCGCTGCTCAGCACCAGCAGACCACCGGGCCACCGCAGCGTGGCACAGTCGTCGCCCAGCCCACGGGCACGCGGTCCCAACCGTGCAACCACCCTGCGGATGAGGTCGAACTCCTTCCCCTGGCCCAGGCCGGGGTCCGACGTGTCGGCGTTCACGGCCGGATGGCGTCCAACCGCCATCGAACTACGCCGACATTAGTGCCGACCCAAAGAAATTCGCCTTGCACCGCCAAGTCGAGCGGAATGCCGGGGAGGTCATCTCCCACCAACAACACGGCCCGTGCCGGACTCTCGACGGTGGCGAAGGCAACACCCCGTTCTCCGGCTATCCAGAATCCGTCTGCATGGAGTGCCAAGCGGTGCAACCGGCCTAGCACGCCCGAGAGATTCGGGCCCAGAGCCCATTCGGATGTAGCCGGATCTCGCCAAAGGAGTTCGTTGTTGGTCATGCCGACCAACGTGTCGGCCTTCCAAGCCAAGTCCAGCACCGCCACCTGGAAACTGGGCGACTCACCCAGCTGGCGCGGCCGAAAGATGCCGGTGGTTCCGGGGAGGGCGTACCGGATGCCTAGGTCCGTGCCGATCCAGACGGTGTCGGCCGAACTGGTGACGGTCCAGGCACGCCCGGTGAAACCCGCACCCACGGGCCTGACTTTGAGGGAATCATCGATCAGCGCCACGCCGCGCAGGGTGCCCACCACTACGTTGCCGCGATACGACGCGACCGACAATACACGCTCGTCCGGCAGGCCGCGCGTGCGATCGAATACCTCGATCGACGCCCCACCCGTTGGCACCCGCACT
>CAXMUQ010000070.1:0-5036 GCA_964196605.1 uncultured Acidimicrobiia bacterium | reverse complement strand
ACCGGGTCGGCGTGGGAGAGGCGCATCGTTTACGGGCGCTCATCGCCCTGGCGCGGGACGACGCGGAAACGGCCTTGGCCCAGGCGGAAGCCGGACGAGCCATCGGCAGCGGTGTGGGAAGCGCATTGCTCGAGGGTGAATGCGCCGCCGCAGCCGCCCGAGCGTGCCTTGTGTTGGGGAAGGCCGAAGCATTCCAACGCTACAGGGAAACCGCCGAGCAGCGGTTCACCGCATTGGGCGCCACCAGGTTTCTGGCTGACTTCCAGCTACACATCTCCGCGTGATCTCTCGAAATCTCAACCTTTCGCTGCTCCTCGGGCTGCTGGTCGGCCTCCCGAGTTGTGCCTCTGTGACAACCGGTGACGTCGTCGGTAAGCCATTGACGGAAGGTGAACGTCAGGAACTGTATGAGGTCGTGTTGCTGGCGCTCCCCGACGCGTTGAGGCGCCGTAACCCGGTGCTGCAACCAGCGGTGTGTTTGGATCGCGGGATCTACGCGACGCCCTTCGGGGCAAACGTGCAAGACCACGACACCGGCTGGCTAGACCAACTGGTGCGCGACCACGTAGTTGAAGCCCTGGCCGACCACAGCCCCGCAGCCTGCCCCGATGAGTCGTATTGGATCACCCTGGCAAACACCGAATTGATGGCGGGAGACAGCATCGCGGTGCCGCTGACCGTGCAACGGATAACACGGCGCGGCGGTGCGGTGGCAGACAGGAATTCATGGCGCGCCATAGTGTTGGATGACGGCGGCTGGAGATTCGTTATGTGGGAGTGAGCTAGCTCACTCATACCTCAACGCGATTCCCGGATCGACCCGCGACGCTCTTCTCGCCGGGAAATACACCGCAGCCAACGCCACTCCAGCGAGCAACAGGGGCGCGACCGTAAAGGCCACGACGTCCACACTGGCCACGCCGAACATGAGGCCGGCAAGTAGGCGGGCCAAGGCACCGGCCCCGAGGACACCGAGGACACCGAGGATCAACCCAAGACCCAACAGCATGGCCCCCTGTCCCATCACCATCGCCAGAATCCGTTGCCGTTCGGCACCCAGTGCCAGCCGGATGCCGATTTCGTGTCGTCGTTGGCCAACCATGTAGGCGATCACTCCGGCGATCCCCATGGCCGCCAACCCCATCGCCACGGCCGAGAAAACAAGGAGGAGCGAGGTGGCAAAGCGCTCCGAGGAGATCCGGGAGCCAATGCGTTCGTTCTGACTCATGATCTCCCACACGGGCTGGTCCTCATCGACCGCCCAAATGGCGTCGCGCACGGCGATGGTATAGCTCGATGGATCCGACGGGACGCGGACGCCGATGGTGGCGAACCGGGTGATCGCCTGAGTGTGGGCGAAGTAGGCGAACGCCTGCCAGTCGGAGTCCAGTCCGCGCCCCCTGATGTCTCCCACCACACCCACGATACTGATCGCCGCCGTGTCGCCCCGTTGGCGAAACGTGCGACCCACGACGTCCTCGCCAGGCCAGAACTGGTCAACCAGGTTCTGGCTCACGATTGCCACGGGCGCCGAGCCCTCACGATCGCCGGCGTTGAAGGTCCGTCCTGCCAACATGGGGATGCCCATGGCCTCGAAGTAATTGAGCGCCACCCGATTGGTGAACACCATGGGGACGCTGACCTCACTACCCGGTTCGACTCCGTCCTTGAGGAATTCGAAACGACCCTCATCGCCGGCGAACGGCATTCCTTGGGCGAAGGTAACATCGAGCACACCCGGAACCGCGCGGATGCGCTCCGACATTTCGTCATAGAACGCCACCACTTGATCGTTCGTTTCGTATTTGTTGCCCGGCAGGCGGAACTGCATGGTCAACAGATTGTCTCGCTCGAAGCCCACCTCCACACTCTGAAGCGCCTGGAAGCTCCTTACCAACAGACCTGCCCCAATGAGGAGCATGACCGCGAGTGCCATCTGACTGACCACCAGGGCGGACCGGAACCGGTTCCCTTTGAACCCGGTAGATAGCGCTTGGCTTCCTTCACGCAACGACACCGTCAAGTCGACCCTCGACGCTCTGAGCGCAGGGGCCAGTCCGAACAACACGCTGGTGGCCAACGAAACGACGGCGACGAATCCGAGGACGGTGAAGTCCATATCCACGTCGTACATCGATCCGATCCAACCGGGGCCGTTGGCAACGAGCAGCCGGATCCCGCCAACCGCTACCGCGATACCGAGGATGCCGCCAACCGCGGCCAGTAGAACGTTTTCCGTCAGTAGCTGACGCATCAACCGCCAGCGTTCACCGCCGATGGCGGTGCGGATGGCCATTTCTCGGCCGCGACCGGTGGCCCGCGCCAGTTGGAGATTGGCCACATTGGCCGCCGCTATGAGGAGGACCATGGCGACCGAGGCCAGCAGTATGACGAACAACTGTTGCTGCCGTTCGCCCACGAACAACTGCTTGATCGGGAGGAGCTGCGCTGTTCGATCGTTCCCGAATTCCGGGAACGCTTCCGCCAGGCGGCCGGCAATCAACCCCATTTCTTCTTCGGCTTGTTCCAGTGTGGCCCCTGGCTCCAGCCGGCCAACGGCCAGCATGGAGACGTTCTGATCCAGCGGACGCGGGAAGGTGTGGAAGGAGATCCACGCGCTGGTATCGTCGTACGGGAACTGAAAGCCTTGCGGCATGACACCCACGATGGTGTGTGGGTAGTTGTTCAAGACAATGATCTGCCCCAGGATGCTCTCACCACCGTATCGTCGCTGCCAGTACGCGTAACTCAGGACCGCCACCCTGTCATCGCCGGGTGCGTCCTCGCCGGGAAGGAGGTCACGTCCCATTGCCGGCTGCTCGCCCAGGGCATCGAAGAACCCAGCAGTGACGAACATGCCGCGAATTCGCTCGGGCGGACGATCGCCACCGGTGACCGCGACACTCTGCGGCCGCATCGCCCCGACGTGCTGAAGGGTGGTCGACTGCTGCTCGTATTCGAGGAACGAATTGTACGACATCCACAGGAAGGACTGGTCCTCGTTGCTCTCGTGGAGGACAACCAGACGGTCAGGTTGAGGTGCCGACAAGGGGTTGAACAGCACACCGTTCATAACGCTGAAAATGGCCGTGTTGGCCCCGATCCCCAGCGCCAGCGTCAACAGGGCAACAACCGTGACCAACGGCGTACGGCCCAGGGTGCGTGCGGCAAAACGGATATCCTGCCATACAGACTGCATGAACTCTCTCCGTGGTGAACGCGATTCAAACTCGTGTGACGGGGCAAATCGTGAACGGTACCCCTTCGCTTCGAGCCGAACCCGAAGGCCTGAGGGAATCAGTTCCGCAAAGGCCAGTGCCCAGAAGCGGAATTGTGCTCCCCTGCCCCGGACCCGGCGTCGCAAACTTTGACTGTGGAATACATCCACCATTTCGCGACCGTAGGTCTCCCGGAAACGCTCCGGGTAGGCCACTAGGGCTACACCGTACCAAGCGAGCATCAGTCGCTCGAAACGGTCCATCGAAGTCGTCATGCTCCACCGCTCAGTTCGCTGCCGCGAAGCAGTTCAAGGTCAGCCGCCAGCCGTTCAGCTTCGGCGCGCAGCACCCGGAGTCCCAGGGTGGTGCAGCGATAGAACCGCTGCTTACGGCCGTCGGACTTCTCATCAGCCGCGGGATCGGCTTCCTCGATCAGCCCTCGGCCCCGCAGCCGGTGAAGCGCCTCGTACAGAGTGCCCGGTCCCACCCGCACCTTGCCCTTCGAGTTCTCCTCGATGGCGCCCATGATGCGGTAGCCGTTGCGGGCCTCTGCAGAGAGGGCCATGAGGATGTGGAAGGTTCGGGGGGTCAGCGGAATAAAGCCGATGGGATCACGAGCATCAGTCACGGTTAATCTCTTATATCGTTTGATGACAATTAGTTAGCGCCCACAACCCAACCACTCGATACACGATCAGTCGGAAACCGACTGATTCAATCATATCGCTCTACGCTGGCAGCCGGAATGGGGTTTCAAGGGGATCGTTACCTCCCCATCGGCAGCGGCTTGGGATCTGAGCTGTGGGAGACGACTGGCTCATGGTCGTGAAGTGACTCGCCGTTGAGCACCCTTTCATAGAGAGCCAGGTATCGCCGGGTCATCAATTCGGCCGAAAACTCGTCACAGGCGTACTGATGACACCGACGCCGGTCGAAGTGCCCGATGTCGGCCAAGCGCCGAGCCAGTTCGGATTCACTGTCGGCCAGCACGCCCACTTCGGGAATCACGATTTCCGGCAGCGAGCCGTAGGGCGTGCCGAACACAGGGCATCCAAAGTACAGCGCTTCGATCATGGCGATGCCGAACGGCTCGTGCCACCTCACCGGGAACACGAGTGCCGACGAATTGTTGATGATCCGGTTCTTCCGCTCACCGCCGATGACGCCGTTGAACCGGACGTTGGGATCGAGCGTCAGGCGGAACCCCATGTTGAAGTTGAGGCGGTGTCCACCGACCACCGCGAGCGGCAGCCTGGCTCGTCGGGCGATGCGGATGGCGCCACGGACGTTCTTGACCTTCCAGGCAGCCATAGCCAGGAACAGCAGGTGGTCACGCCGCGCCGTCCAGTCGGGCTGACCGTAGTCGTCCGGGTCGATGCCGTTGTGTACCACCACGGCGCCCCCATGCCGCTCCGCCTGGTTGCGCGAAATGAAGACCGTGTTCCTGGGGAACCGTTCCCCCGGGGCCCCATTGCTCTGATGCGTGAACAACAGTGGGACATCCACCCGTCCGGCCAGGACACCAAAGTCATGCACCAGATCGACGGCCGGTAACTGCTGTTCAGGAGGGTGGTCCGCGTCGTAGGGAATTATTTCTGCAAAATCGCACACCGACCCTCGGGGGACGAGGTACACCACCTGATGCCCCAGCCGGACGAGTGCCTTGCCGAGCCACCAGACTATTCGATCTGAGCCTCCGTAGCGGAGGGCGGGAATGACACGGTTGAAGGCGATGGCGATGCGCACGACAGGGAAGAAAGCGACCGGCGGGGCCGACCGCCAGCGGTCAGTCGGGCGGGCGGTCAGACGGCAGAGAGG
>CAXMUQ010000069.1:0-6270 GCA_964196605.1 uncultured Acidimicrobiia bacterium | reverse complement strand
CCCCCTCCAGTCGAGCTCATCAGGGCTAAAACCTTATCCTGCAACATATTAAGGCGTTGAGGGACAGGCTTGACCGCCTTTGGGAGCCCGAGTAGCTTTCCCACGCTGTTGCCCTGGTGGTGAAATTGGTAGACACGCTATCTTGAGGGGGTAGTGCTCGAAAGGGCGTCGCGGTTCGAATCCGCGCCAGGGCACTGGGCAGCACGAATTTCGCCGGTGTAGCTCAGTGGTAGAGCACCTCACTCGTAATGAGGTGGCCGTCGGTTCGATCCCGACCACCGGCTTCCAAGCCGCCGGCCCCACCGCGCCTTCCTCGGCCCGGTGTTCTCTGGTTCAACGCCTCCCGCCCACGGGCAGTGGAGGTCGCCTCTAGTCTTGCGCCGCACGCGAACCCAACGGGGTTCGTACTCGATGTGCCGATCTTCGATGCTCTCAGCCAGCATCGGTCAGTAGCTGTCTTGTTGCTTGCTCCCCGGACGTGAACGGACTGGCCTGACGGGATTATAGATCCCGCCACGCGATGCCATTCGGTCTTTTCGAAAGGAGGCTCCATGCGAGTCAAATACCTTACCCGACTCGACCAACTCGAGGGGCTCACCGGTGACGAGCGTCGCCGACTGGCTCCGGTAGCGGATAAGTACGCCTTCAGGCTAAACGAGTACTACCAGAAACTCATCAACTGGAACGACCCCAACGATCCCATTCGGCGGCTGGTAGTGCCCCATGATCAAGAGTTGTTGGAGTGGGGGCAACTCGATGCCAGTGAGGAAGCATCACATACGCCCGTGCGAGGGTGCCAGCACAAGTATTCCGATACGGCTTTGTTGCTGGTGAACGAAGTCTGCGGCGCCTATTGTCGATATTGCTTTCGCAAGCGCCTGTTCATGAACGACAACGACGATGCATCGACGGACTATAGCGCCGGTCTACGCTATATCGCCGAGCACGAAGAGATAACAAACGTGCTCCTCACCGGTGGTGACCCGCTCATCATGTCGACACGGCGGCTGGGACAGATCATCAGCGACGTGGCGGCGGTCCCGCACGTACGGATAGTCCGTATCGGCAGCAAGATGGTTGCCTTCAATCCGTTCCGTGTGCTGGACGACCCGGAGTTGCTCCAGATGATCCGCGAGCATTGCGAGAGCGGTACGCAGATCTACATCATGAACCACTTCGATCACCCTCGGGAACTCACCACCGAAGCGCGGATGGCTTTGCAGCTGCTCCTCAAAGCCGGAGCCCAGATTGTAAATCAGTGTCCCATCATTCGGGGTGTCAACGACCGGCCGCAGACATTTGCCACCTTGTTCCGTGAACTGTCCTTCATGGGCTGTCCCCCGTATTACGTATTCCAGGGGCGGCCCACCGCCGGCAACGCTCCCTACGAGCTACCCATTGTCGAAGGCTACCGCATCTTCACCGAAGCCAATCGCTTGGTATCGGGGCTTGCCAAACGGGCGCGCTTTGCCATGTCACACGCCACTGGGAAGATCGAGATATGCGGCCTTGATGACCGTTACATCTACATGCGCTATCATCGAGCTCATCTTCCCGAAGATTATGGCAAGATGATCATCGCACTGAGGGACGAAGAAGCTTTTTGGCTCGACCAGTTGACGGTCGTGTCCGGGCCGGCCAGCGCAATCGAATATGCCGGGGGCTACCAGCCGATCGGTAGTGGATACTGATTTGACCGTGCTCGCCGCGGACGGGTTCTCGGCGCCGATATGCGGGAGCCCGTACCGCATGGGGTGATGAAAGAGGTGATCATGAGCAAGGACGCCGAGAATACCGCACATCCTGACAAATCGGGTCCGAACGGGCAGCGGGCCAAGCCGTCCCCGCGGCGGTGGCTTAAGGGGTTCTTGGCGATCATCGTGGTGTTATTCGCCTATGGTCTATTCACTCGGGCACTTCGCGATCAACCCAAGCCGACTGACGCGGCTGGGTTGACGGAGGTGGCATTTTCCATGACGGATGAGGCGGTGCTGGCCGGAGAGAAGATCTACTGGGAAAGTTGTTCTACCTGTCACGGTGATGCCCTCGAAGGGGGCATTGGACCGAGTTTCCTCGACGACAACTGGACCCACGGCGCCGATCCTGAAACTGTTGTACGAATCATCACCGATGGCGTGCCCGAAAACGGCATGTTGGCATGGGAATCGATCCTCACGGAGGAGCAAATCCGCCACGTAGCGGCCTACGTCCTCCGGACCAATCAGGACGCGGTTAGCCAATAGTCGGTATGCAGCACTGCGTGCCTGTGTCAACTACTTCGTGCGACCACGATAACCATACTCACACACTGTCATAGAACGGCGTGACACCGGACTTCAAGGCTCAGTTAAATTTGCCTGGCCGCCACGCTTCAGACAGAAACCGACGCCGCGAACGGTGGAGAACAGCGATTCACCCGCTGCGGTGCTGAGCTTGCGGCGGAGATTACCCACGTGCACGTCAACCACGTTGCTCTCGGGGTCGAAGTGCATGTCCCACACCCTCTCGAGGAGCGTTGTCCGACGGACGACTTCTTCCGGGTGGAGGAGGAAGTACTCCAGCAGTTGGAATTCCTTGGGCGTCAGGTCGAGGATCACGTCGTCGATGGTGGCGATGTGCTTCAGCCGGTCGAGGGCGATAGGCCCGTACCGCAGTATCTCCAAGCGCTCGGCGCCCCCGCGCCGAGACAGCGCTCTGATGCGCGCCAGCAATTCGTCGAACCGGAACGGCTTGGCCAGGTAGTCGTCGGCTCCGGCGTCGAGTCCTCTGACGACGTCTTCGACCGCATCCCGTGACGTCAGCATGAGGATCGGCGTGTTTCGGCCCTCCCGCCGGAGTTCCATTGCCACCTGGAAACCGTTTTTCTTGGGCAGGACGAGATCGAGCAGGATTACGTCGTAGTCGTAGACGTGTCCTAGCATGGTGGCTTCGTCACCGTCCGGGGCCACATCGACCACATAGCCTTCTTCTTTGAGGCCCTGTTCGATGAATCCGGCGACTTTGCGGTCGTCCTCTACCACGAGAATTTTCATGGTGGTAATCTGTCCCTGGCCACATGAATGGAGCCGGAACCTATCGTGAAGGAAACTTCACGGTCAAGAGGTCGCGTTACCCCTGGGCAACTTCAATGTGAAACGAGCGCCACCATCGGGGCGGGTGCTGGCGCTCAATTCGCCGTCGAGCAGGCGGGCCAGGCGACGAGACAGGGGTAGACCGAGTCCTGAGCCGCCGGATTCACCCCCCGGCTGGGTGTAGTAGATGTCGAAGATGCGTTCGAGATTTTCTTCGGGAATGCCGTCGCCCTGGTCGTCGACCAGCACGATGAACGAGTCCTCGGTGGTGAAGGCCGTGACGGTGACAGGTTTCCCTTGGGGAGAATGCCGTACGGCGTTTCCCAGAAGGTTGACCAGGATCTGCTCCACCCGGTGGGCGTCGGTGTAACAGGTCGCCAGGTTCTCATGGACATTGAAGACTATCTCGATGTGTTTGGCGATGGCCGCAGGTGTAACCAGTCTGATCGAGCGGTCGATCACCCTGGTGCCCTCGACTTCTTCCAGTTGAGGTTTGAGCCGATTCTCGTCCAACCGACTCAGGTCCAGGAGGTCGTTGATCAGGGTGATGGCCTGCTCGGCCGACTCCAGCACCTCAAACGCGGCTTTGGGTACAGTCTCGGGGTCCCGCTTTCGCACCAGCAACTCGGCCCAGCCGAATACGCCGGCGATGGCGTTCCGCATTTCGTGATTGACGGTGGCGAAGAAACGCTCTCGCGATCGATGCAACTGCTGGACTTCCTCGAGCAACCGGGTCGACTCTTCGTGCAGACGGGCGTTCTCCACTGCTGCCGCGGTCTGGGCTGCCAGCATGGTTGCGATATGTTCATCTTCCGCGCTGAACTCGGTTCCCGAGAGATGCTCGGCAACGTAGAGATTACCGAAGATGCCGCGCCGTCCTACGATGGGCACGCCGAGGAACGTCTTCATGACCGGGTGGTTGGGCGGAAGCCCGTGTGCCTCCGGGTGCTGGCTAATGTCGTTAAGCCTTATTGGCCTGGCTTCCCGAATGACCAATCCCAAGACGCCCCGTCCCTCTGGCGGAGAGCCGATATTCTTGCTGGCCTCAGGGGAAATTCCGGACGTCGTGAAACTGGAGAGGGTTCGGCCGTCTTCCGCCAATACGCCGATAGCCGAGTAGCGGGCAGACAAAAGCTCCCGGGCCAGGTCTGCCACCCGCTGGAGCACACCATCGAGTGACAACTCCGACGAAAGCACTAGCCCGGCATCGATCACCTGCTCCAACCGGTTTGGTGATTTGCTGGCTGTGTCGGTCATTTGGTGAATTCTATCATCTCCCGGTAGTCTTCGCTCCCATCCTTCGCACCAAATTCATGTTCTCTTCACGTAGCACTGGCCAGTTTTGCTGGTAGCCATGAGACTATCGACCCGCCAGTGGCAGATTCTAGTAGCCACCGATTATACGGAAGCCGCCCGCTACGGGATCAGGGCTGCCGCCGAGCTTGCCGGGGTCATCGACGGGCGGATCAGTGTCGTTGCGGTCGAATCTCATCCCGAAGAGACATCGGCCGGTGTTGCAGACACGGCAGGCGAGGCAACGCCGGAAGAGCTGGACCGCCTGCGGCGGTGGGCAGTTCAAGAGGTGGGCGCGCACCCTGCGACATTCGTTATCAAGTCTGGGTTGCCGGGCGTCGAAATCAGCCGTTTCGCGGAGGAGTCGGAGGCGGACCTGGTGGTCCTAGTGCGTAAGCGACGGAGCCAGATGTCCAGGGTCATTTCCGGGGATACGGTAGACTCGGTGGTGCGTAGAAGCGTGGTGCCGTGTCTGTTGGTTCCGCCGGAAACGGTTCATATGACGGGGATCGTTGCCGCCCTGGACGGGACGGAGCGGGGTCTGGCCGTGTTCCGCCAGGCGCTAGAGTTGGCCAGGGTGACGGATCAGCCGCTGACGGCTCTCACCATCGAACCGCAGCACTCCAATGAACCGTCCGCGCTTGCCGCTCAAAACCCAAGCGGGCGGAGCCTCTTGCTTCAGGAAAAAGTGCAGGGAATCGTTGGCGATGATGCCAAGGCCCCGTTAGTCATCCGGCGGGGCGATATTGTCGAAGAAGTGTTAGCTGAGATGCGGGATCGTACGGGGAGCTTGCTTGTGGTGGGGTACCACCGGGGTGGGCCACCGGGGCTGATGGAGGCGGGGAGCTCAGGTCGTAGGCTGATGCAACAATCGCCGGGTCCAGTTCTAACCGTACCGTTGTAAGCCGGAGCTCAGGCGGGTGGGTCGTCTTCGTTGGGCTCGCGGAACAGCCAGGGTTCCGCGTCGGTCGACGAGTCGCTATCCCACTGCCAGGCGTCCGGGTCTTCTTCGTCTACGTAGAGGTCGTCGTCCCAGTCGTCTTCGGGGCTCGAACGCCAGGTCTCGTCTTCCGACGCGTGCTCATCACCACGCCACGACTCGTTGGTCGTGAACAATCGGTCGATTTCGTTGTCCGGCTCGTACGGCTCGGACGTCCATGCGTCAGACATGTGATAGGTCCTCCTTGTCGTGACCGCGAGTACTCTGCGGCGGGTCAGCCATCAACCCACCTCCATGTGGTGCAAATGGGGGGCCAATCGAGCTTTGCGTCTGCTCGATGCGGTTGTTAGCTGGATAACTCGTTGTGTAGCAAGGAGTAACGTTTGGCGACTGCGTTGAGGCATGAGCCCGACAAGGGCCGCGATTATGGACTGAAATGCAGGACAGTGCGCCGGTGTGCCAACACCCCAGAGCCCGTCTTGGGGGCTCTGGGCTCGATGTGGCCGGGGCTACCGGAACCCGTAGCAAGAGGCTAGAATTCGCTCCGCGGAGATGGCTGGTTTGTCTCCCACGGGACGTGGCGCAGTCCGGTAGCGCACTGCAATGGGGTTGCAGGGGTCGCGGGTTCAAATCCCGCCGTCCCGATCGAGAAAGAGCGGGCCCAAGGGCTCGCTCTTTCTCGTTCGGGCGGTGGGATTTGTTCGTCGCCCCTCGCCTGCGGCTCGGGGCATCCGGTCAAATCCTTGCTCGCCTTCGGTTCGCGGTACCAGCGGGGGAGAGGTGGCGAACCAAACTGGGTGCCTGACCGCCCGTCCTCCGGTCAGTCTATATCGGGCGTAGATTCAGCCCGACTTCTGCGGTTGCGCGCCTCAGGGAGGGGTCGTAGGTTACGCCCGGAGGAAGCCAGGCCTTGGCCAGGTCTGGACTTTATGGATACTCCATTTGCCCAGTATCAATACCGGATAG
>CAXMUQ010000068.1:0-12135 GCA_964196605.1 uncultured Acidimicrobiia bacterium | reverse complement strand
CGCGCAGCCGCGCCGGCCGGAAGCCGCGTGAAGGCTTCGCCGCTGGCACGACGGATTGCCGAGGAGCAGAAGATCGATCTCGCCTCGGTGACCGGCTCTGGGCCGGGCGGGCGCATCGTCAAGCGGGACCTTGAAGGCGTTGAGGCTACTGGTGGAGCACCGGCCTTCGTGGCGGCTCCTGGCGGCTTCGAGGACGTTCCGTTGACGCTGATGCGGAAGACGATCGCCAAGCGGCTGGGAGAGTCGATCGGACCGATACCGACGTTCTACTTGACGGCCGAGGTCGACATGGAGAGGACGTGGGACGCTCGGGAAGCACTGAAGCAGCTCGGGCCTGAGGGGAAGGTGTCGTTCAACGACATCATCCTAAAGGCGACTGCTCTGGCTCTGAGACAACATCCGCAGTGCAACGCCTGGTGGCAGGGCGATTCCATCCGCCAGTGGCACGAGGTCCATCTGGGGATGGCAGTGGCCATCGACGAGGGTCTCATCACTCCGGTCATCCGCAACGCCGATCAGAAATCGCTGCGTGACATCTCGACGGAGGCCAAGGAGCTGGCCACCAAGGCTCGGGAACGGAAGCTGATGCCGGAGGAGTACACTGGAGCCACCTTCACGGTATCGAACCTTGGTGCGCTTGGCATCGACCACTTCACTGCCATCATCAATCCTCCCGAGGCAGGCATCCTGGCCATCGGCGGCATCACCCAACAGCCTGTGGTGGTCGATGGAGATCTGGAAGTGCGCCGGCGCATGCGGCTGACCATGTCGTGCGACCACCGGGTGATCGACGGAGCCATGGGAGCAGCGTTCCTCCAGACCCTGCGCGTCAATCTGGAAAATCCATTGGCGATGGTGTGGTAAGGAGGGCGTAGGACTTAGGACGTAGGAAACTAGATCTGACCAATCAACAGAGCTCGTGACTGGAGTCGTTGTGTCTAAAAGTTTTGATGTGATCGTTCTTGGTGGTGGGCCGGCGGGGTATGTGTGCGCTATTCGAGCTGCCCAGTTGGGGTTGGCTACCGCGGTGGTGGAGAAAGACAAACTCGGCGGGGTTTGCGTAAACATAGGGTGCATCCCAACCAAGGCGTTGTTGCACAGCGCACTTGTTGCCAACACCATTGCGCACGAGGCCAAGGGTCTCGGCATCAGCGTTACGGAGGTGTCGACCGATTACGGCGTCGCCATGAAGCGTTCTCGCCGGGTATCGGAGCAGAACTCCAAAGGTGTGGAGTTCCTCATGAAGAAGAACAAGATCACAGTGATAACCGGCACCGGGACGCTGCAACCTGG
Organism: uncultured Acidimicrobiia bacterium; assembly: GCA_964196605.1. Lineage (GTDB taxonomy): Bacteria > Gemmatimonadota > Gemmatimonadetes > Gemmatimonadales > GWC2-71-9 > N074bin45. The sequence goes on along the minus strand of CAXMUQ010000068.1, from coordinate 10,842 downwards.
CAAGAAGGTGACTGTGGGATCGGACGTCTACACGGCCTCTACTGGTGTGGTAATAGCCACCGGATCCCATGTGAAAGGTATCCCACCGGCGGGCCTCAACATCGACGGAAAGAATATCATCAGCTCGGACGAGGCCTTATTCCTCGAGAAGGCTCCCGGGAGTCTCGCAGTAGTAGGTGCCGGGGCCGTAGGCTGCGAGTTTGCCGACATCTTCAACGCTTTCGGGTCAAAGGTCACTCTAATAGAGGCACTGCCGCGCATCCTCCCACTGGAAGATGCCGATTCGTCAGCTACCGTGGCCAAGAGCATCAAGAAGAGAAAGATCACCGTCATCGCCGGGGCCATGGTCAAGAGCACCACGATCACCGACGGGGGAGCCGCTCTCCAGGTCGAATCCGACGGGAAGACGCAAACTGTCCAGGTCGATGTCGTGCTGGTTGCGGCGGGACGCGGTGTCAACACCGAATCGATCGGCCTGGAAGCAGTGGGCATCGAACTGGATGAGAGCGGTTTCATCAAAATCGACCGGGCCAGTCTGCAGACCAGTGTCGACGGCTACTACGCCATCGGCGACGTGGCCGGACCCCCGATGCTGGCCCACAAGGGGAGTCGTGAAGGCGTCGTCCTGGCTGAACGCTTGGCCGGACAGAACCCGCACGCCATTCGATACGACAACATCCCCAGCGTGACCTATTGCCACCCGGAAGTCGCCAGCATTGGCCTCACCGAAGACCAGTGCAAGGAGCAAGGCCTGGACTACCAGTTGGGCAAGTTTTCCTTCAGCGCCAACGGGCGTGCCCGGGCGAGCAACGCCACTGACGGTTTCGTCAAGATCATCCGTGACAAGGCCTATGGTGAAATTCTGGGAGCACACATCGTAGGTGCTGATGCCTCGGAGATGATTCACGAGCTGGCCGTGGCGCGCGAAAATGAACTAACGGTCGAGGAAGTCGACTTGACCATCCATGCGCACCCGACGCTGTCAGAGGCCGTGGCAGAAGCGGCCCTGGATTCGATGGGCCGAGCGATTCACGCCTGAGTCAGATGACCGATCCTCCTCGCCCGCCCCCCATCTCGATCGAGGACGAGGACCGGGTGGGGTTGGCCTTTCTGGCCATGGCCATTTCGGTCAGCATCGGGATTGGGCTCATCTCTGTAGTACTGTGGGTCGTAAGCACGCTGCTGGCCGACATGCCCGCGAGTGACACCCCCATCATCGACGGAGCGCCATTCTACGTCCTGGTCGGTGGTACCATGTTGGGAGTCGGAATAGCGGGTCTGATCACCTGGACACTACTGGCGCCGGTGCGCTCGACGTACCGGCGGGGCGGCTTGTCACTCGTAAGTTCGTTCACTACAGCGGTTGGCATGCTGGTAGCCATGCCCGTCAACCAGCTGGCCGGGCGGACTGGATTGGTGGGTCTCGTGGTGTTCAGCGGGCTGGTGGCGCTACTGCTGAGTCGCCGCCTGAGCTCCGCACGCGGAAGTTCATGACCTCGCTGCTCACGGTGGACCTGGGACGGCGCGCGTACGGTGAGGTGCTGGCTCTCCAGCGCCAACTGTGCCAGGCACGCCTCCAAGGAGAGGCGCACAACGACGTCCTCCTGCTGGTGGAGCACGCCGACGTCATCACCCTAGGTCGAGGCACGCATCAATCAAGCATGCCTCACGACCCGGCAACACTTCACCAACTCGGCTACGAAGTCCACGAGATAGAACGTGGTGGAGACGTGACCTACCACGGCCCCGGCCAACTGGTGGGCTACCCCATCCTGGACCTGCAACACCACCGGAAAGATCTCCATTGGTACCTGCGGCAGTTGGAGGCCGTCCTGATCGACGCGCTGGCGACGTTCGACGTGACTGGCGAGCGTGTCGAGGGTTTGACCGGTGTTTGGACACAGGGAAGAAAAATCGCCAGCATCGGTATCCACGTGAAGAAGTGGGTAACGTTTCACGGGTTTGCCCTGAACGTGACGACCAACCTGTCACGATTCGACAGCATAATCCCGTGTGGTATCGACGGGGTGGTGATGACGAGCATAGCACAAGAACTAAATGACGAAGGCCCCGGTCCGTCGCTGTGGTCCGAGTCCATTGCGGCCGTGATCGACGCCATGGGCCGTACCTTTGAACGGGACACCGCGCTCGTATCGCTTGAAACGCTGCCGCAGTTCGGGTTCACGGCGGTGAACTGACACGCGGTTGCCTTTGACGATCAATCGTATGATCGTTCGGGGTATGTTGACCACGCCATCCGGGAAATCATCTGAAGCGCAGGCCAAGGAATGCGCCGACGAGATTCTCCGTGCAGCAGCCAGTTGGGCCAAGGAGGCGCCGTCGGAACTCACGCCAGCCATCAGGGCGGTGTGCGTGCGCCTGGCCGAGATGGTTGCCGACCAAAGGCATTATCTCAGTCCGCTCCCCGAGCCTCAGGAATCTGAACGACGTGAAATGCTGGAGACGTTGGCCGATTGGCTCCGCGGCAAACCGATCACGGATGGCATTGAACAGGACCTGCAGGAGCTAGCGGACCTGGAGCTTCGGTCCACGGGCAGCTGGGCCACGGTACCAACGGCCCAGGCGGAATGGATCACCACTGCCATCCAGTTTCTCGACCGCCGCGCCTCACAGCTCGCCGACGGAGAGCGGCCCGATCCCTATTGGGCCGACGACGTAGTAGCGGGCATCATCGTGTCGGTCCGCGCGGTGATCGGCGTGGACGAACTCCAGGCTCGAAACGCGGCTCCGCCAAGGGCCAACTCCGTGCCCGAAGAATCCTAGACGGACTCGGCGAACAGCTCGAAGAAGCGCCCGAAGATCGCCACCCCATCCCACAACTGTTGCAAATCGATTTTCTCGTTGGGCGAATGCAGCCCGTCGTCGGGTAGTCCTATGCCGGTGAGCAGGACCGGCGCCCCTCTAAGCCCCAGACTGGCCACGACAGGAATCGACCCACCCGATCTGACCGCCACGGCCCCCCGCCCCACCACCTCGGTGAACGCCTCGTCCAGCACGGCAAAGGCCGGCTGGTTTACGTCCACCTGGACCGGATCGGCCCCGTGGATGGGACGCACCTCGATATCTGCATAGTCGGGCGCCAAGGCGCGGACGGTTTCTTCGAGCTGTCCCAGCACGGTTTTCCATCTCTGATTGGGAACGAGCCTGAGGCTTACCTTGGCCGTGGCGCGGGCTGGAATGACCGTCTTGGCGCCCTCTCCCGTGAAGCCTCCCATGATGCCGTGGATTTCAAACGTCGGAAGCGCCCACAACCGTTCGAACACCGATTGATCTTCCTGGCCGGCCAACGCCCGGGCGGTTACTTCGCCGGAAAGGAACTCGTTCATGTCGAATGGGAGTTCCTTCCAGGCCGCCAGCTCGACCTCGGTCGGTGGCTCGACCGACTGGTACAGGCCGGGGATGTTTATACGGCCATCTGACCCCTTGAGCTTCCCAAGAATACGACACAGCGTTTCCATGGCGTTGGGAGCGGCGCCGCCGTAGTTCCCCGAATGCAGATCCCGTTGCGCCGTGCGCACCTCGATTTCGGCGTAGCAGATTCCCCTGAGGGCGGTGTAGACGGCAGGAATTCCCTGCGCGTAGTAGGCGGTGTCGCATACCAGGATGGCGTCGGCCTCGGTGCGCCGGGGTTCCTCCTGAAGGAGGCGCTCGATCGAGTGACCGCCAAATTCTTCCTCGCCCTCGATGATAAACCGGACGTTGAGCGGCGGTAGTCCACTATCGTTGCGCACGGCTTCGTAGGCCTTGAGAAGACAGTACACCTGCCCCTTGTCGTCGACGGCGCCGCGGGCGAAGAGTTTGCCGTCACGAACGGTGGCCTCGAACGGCGGGCTCTCCCACTCATCGAGTGGGTCCGGCGGTTGCACGTCGTAGTGGCCGTATATCAATACCGTCGGCTTTCCCGGAACGGGCGGGCCTTCGGCCCACACGATGGGATGGCCGCCGCGATCGAGTTGCTCGACAACAGGGAACCCCAGTCGACGCAGTTCGTCGGACACCCAATCGGCCGCCCGTTGGCAATCGCCGGCGTGATCGGAAAGGGTACTGATGCTGGGAATGGCCAGAAACTCACCGAGCTCGCCGAGCATCCGATCACGTTCGCGGGAAACGAATTCACCATCCACAAGTAACTCACGGTAAGAGACATTGGTCGACGGAGAGCAGGTAAAAGCTACACATTTTTCGGGGCGGCGCGAGACTGGTCGTGCCACCAATAACGCCCTCTAGCGCTCCCGCGTCCCAGCGATACATTCGCCAAATGTTCACGACTTCTCAGTTTCGCGTTTTCGCGACGGAACCAGGTGAACGGGCACTTACTACGGCGCGTCGACTTTTGCAGGATGGTGATCTCGAGGCGGCGGAGGAAGCCTATCTCGACTTGATCGACACCAAGCCCGACTTGAAACTCGTCTGGGGTGAATACTTCACCATGCTGCGCAACGCGCGGCGCTTCGAGGAAGCCTTGGCGTTGTCAGCTCAAGCGGCGGATCGCTTCGGTGACGACGCGTTCCCGGCTACCCTCAAGGGAGCGGCCCTAGTGGAGCTCGGCCGCTATCGTGAAGCCCTGGTGGCATTGGAACACGCGGCCTCCATTGACTCGGGCCTGGCGCTAGTTTGGCATGAAGCGGGCTACGCCGCTTTTCGGTTGGGCGAGTACGCCCGAGCGCTGCTGGCCCTGGACCGCGCATTCGCCCTCGAGCCTCACAGCGGCACCCTGAACCTCAGGGGCAAGATCCTCCGCAGCGCGGGCCGGTATCTGGCCGCGGAAGTAGCGTTCGAAGGGGCCGCCGAAGCCGCGGAATTTGCCGAGCAACGAGCCGAAGCCGTACGTCAGGTACAGGTCACGCGCCGCTACGCGCTGTTCGGCCCGACCAAGCCGATCGACCTCCACGAATCCCGCCAGTGGTTTGCGGAAACGGGATCGGTGCCGCTCACCTATCACGCCGACATCCGTCCTCCTAGCGACGAAGAACTGGTCCAGGCGATGGCGCAGTTCGCCCGGGAACAGGAGTGGCGCTTCACGACGATCTATCAGGCCGATGCATGGCCGGGATGGTCGGGGCTCACCGATGAACTCGGCCTCGAGGCCGCGGCCGACTCCCAGTTCGAAACTGGCGCCGTACCACTCATCGTAGCACGCCAACCCCAAGGCGGAGATGCCGTGTGGGATGATGCGGTTGCGTTCGTCCGACGGGAACAAGCGGGCCTGGTATTCGTCCTGCACCAACCGACCGATCAGGCTCCAGCCGATGTCTTCGGGGTGCTCGACGGGCAGACCGGTGTCATGTTGGATTTGGCCACGGCCTCAGAAGTGGTGCAACACCCCAACAGTGCGCTGCAGGACAGACGGTTGTGGCCATCGGAGGCTGCCGCCGGAGCATGACGCTGTCTTATTCCAAGCGGCGCTCGAGCACCACGTAGGCGCTGTCGCCAGGCACACCGTCCAACAACTCGGTGATCGCTGCAACCGCCAAGCTCACGTTGCCGTCGTGCGCCTGGTACCACTCCTCGAACAAATACAGCTTGGTGCGGTAGATCCGCCGGGACACGATCCGGGCGTTGTTGATGTCGCGGGGTTGCCGGTCTTGCACCCGGAAGGTGAGCAGTTGCGGGCCAACCGAATCAGCCAGGAACTCTCCCGCCCACGCGCCGACGTCTTCCCGGCCGGTCGCCAGTTCAAGCGAATCAGGGGGCGGCTCCCGATCATACAGACTGTCGAGTTTCTGGGTGAGCCGGTCGTAGTAGGATCCTAGCGCCACCTCATCGGTCCACCGCGATCGAGCCCTGGCAGCCAGCAGGCTGTCTCCTCGCCCCTGGAAGAACTCGCTGGCTGACATGTAACCCACCATCTGAGCCAGACCCTCGTTGAAGGGTACCGCGCTGGGGATGAAGAGCGTGTTGTGAGCGATCTCGTGGAACACCAAGGCGGCGAGTTCGACCGAGTCTCGAGTCAGCGCTGTCGAGAGCAAGGGATCGTTGAACCATCCCAAAGTGGAGAAAGCAGCCGAGGGACGCAGGTAGCTATCGAACCCCCGTTGGTGCAGATCGGCCGCCGCCCGGTAGGCCATCTCGAAATCGAAGAACCCCTTGTATGGTACTCGGCCCACTATGGGGTATTTCCAGGTGTAAGGACAGAGGCAATTCCTGGGTGCGGCCGACATGACAAGGAGTAGCGTGTCTCGCTCCACCTTGGCATAGGTGGTGTACGTCTCCTTGGCCTCGAGTCCGAGCTTGTCGGCATAGTCCCTGACCTCCAGGACCAGGGTCAGGAGGTTGTGCACATCCGGGTCGGTGTCCGGGTTGGCCAGCACCTTGGTAATGGGCGTGCGTGCCTCGAGGATACGGGTTTCTTCGAATCCGGCGCGCGTCAGATAGCGCACCTCGTCGCTGGCGATATAGGCGGTCCCGTAGCCCACGAAAAGCACGCCGACGAGAATGGCGAACAACATGGCCAACCTCCGCATCACAGAGTCAGGCGAATCCCCAGGCGATGGGCCCGGCTGCCGAAGACCGACTCCTCCTGGAAAGCGTAGTCGACGTCGACCGGGCCGAGCACCAGGGTCCCTCCCAGCGACCAGTTGCTCTGGCCTTCAAGGGGACCCTGGCTTCCGTAACCGAGTCGAGCCTCGACGCCGATCTTGTTGAAGACCAGGCCGGCTTCGCCACCGATGATGGTCCGGGTCCCGAACCCGTCGGTCCAAACTACCTCGAGAGTACCAAGAAGGCGGACGGTTCCTTGAGGATCGACCAGATTGAGTGACGATCCCAGCCGGGTGATGGCTGGGAGCACCATGCCCGGGGCCAGTTCCGGTTGTCCGATGTTCTGCACGCTGAAGGACAGTGCGGCGATATCGAAGACGGCGATGATGACGGAGATGTCGCCGGTGGTGGCGCTGGAGGTCACTGCCGATGAGTCCCGTACGGTGACTCTCTTGGCGGCTCCAGAAAAGGCGAAGAGCCCAAATCGGTACACCACGCTCCCCACCAACAGGGTGTTCTCCACCTGGGGCGAGCCCTCTGCCAGACTCAGATGCTGGTACCCTGCCGCGACGTGAAACTGGCCCACCCGCACTGTTCCAGCGAGACTCGTCGGGGCGGCGGGATCCGGGATTCGTCCCACCATTCCCTCTAAGGCCGCCCGCCGCACAATGGCCACGCCGGCCGCATTCACGAACACTGTGCCGGCGTCACCTACCAGGGCCGTCGAGGCGCCGGCCAGTCCTGCGGACCGAGCCGTGGGTGGGAGAAGTGTGATCCAGGGTACCCCTGGTTGCTGCCCAGCAGCGGGCAGCGCCCAACCCGCAAGGAGCAGCAGTACGCCACCTGCCAACGTAACTAGGCGACGCCGGCCCGACGACCGGTTTGGTCGTGGCCAGGTAGTTGTCGGAGCTGGAATATTGCTGGGCACGGAAGCTGTAACATAAAGCAGGACAACGCCTTTGACAATTCCGTGGTGGCCGGATAGCTTCCCTGTAGACTCGGTTTGCCGCGTCGGAAGGGCCGGATCGGGCTGCAGGTGCCGCCCGGCCGTTCCGACCATCTGACTCATCCGAGACGCCTCGACAATCCCTTTCGCAGCCAGGGCCCCGCCGAACGAAACGACGGGCGTCGAGCGTCTGTGCCGCTTTGGTGGTCCGCCACCGGGCTGATTCGACGAGCATGGCTTTCGTCCATCTTCATACGCACAGTGAGTACTCCCTTCTCGACGGGGCCAACCGGCTCCCCGAGTTGGTGTCGCACGTCAAGTCGCTAGGCATGGACAGCCTGGCGGTCACCGACCACGGGAACATGCACGCCGCCTGGCGCTTCTACGATGAAGCCAAGACACAGGGTATCAGGCCCATCCTGGGCTTCGAGGCCTACCTCGCATTCGGACCCCGCACCGAGCAGCAGCGCCCCTCGTGGGCCCCCGCCAACTACAGCCATCTGGTTCTCCTGGCCAGCAATACCCAGGGCTACAAGAACCTGGTCAGACTCACTTCGATCGGATACACCGAGGGATTCTACCGGCGTCCCCGCCTCGACAAGGAGGTACTGGCCCAGTACTCGGAGGGCGTGGTGTGCTTGGCCGCGTGTCTGTCCGGGGAAATCGCGCTGTACCTCCGCCAGGGGAACTACGAAGAGGCCAAGCGGTCGGCCGAGTGGTTCGCCAGTACTTACGGGCCGGACAGGTTTTGGCTGGAGATCCAGAAGCACGGGATTCCCGAAGAAGCCGTCGTCGCCGAGGGCATGGTACGGCTGGGTGAGGATCTGGGTCTGGGGGTGGTGGCCACCAACGACGCGCATTATCTGCGGCGGGACGACGCCCAGGCGCACGACGTACTACTGGCGATCGGCACCGGCAGCGACCTCGACGACCCCAACCGGTTTCGGTTTACCGGCGAGGAGTCATACGTCAAGTCCGAAGCCGAGATGCGGGCTTTGTTCCCGGACCACGGCGAAACCCTAGACGCCACGCAGCGAGTGGCGGATATGTGCGAGTTCGACTTCGAGAAGCGCTATTTCCTCCCGGAGTTCCCCCGCCCCGACAACTACGCCACCGACGAAGAGTTGCTCGAGCACCTGACAAACAAAGGGATCCTTCATCGCTATGGCGACCCGCTGCCGGACACCGTCAAGGAACGTTGTACCTACGAGCTCGACGTCATCAACAAGGCGGGATACGCTGGCTATTTCCTGATCGTCCAGGACTTCATCGATGCGGCTCGCCGGCTGGGCATACCGGTAGGCCCGGGGCGCGGATCGGCCGCCGGGTCGATCGTGGCCTACAGCCTGGGCATCACCAATGTCGATCCGCTCGCCTACGACCTTCTGTTCGAACGGTTCCTGAATCCGGAACGAGTGTCGATGCCGGACATCGACATCGACTTCTGTTACGAGCGGCGGGGCGAAGTCATCCAATACGTGCGGGAACGTTATGGCATGGACAGCGTGGGCCAGATCATCACCTTCGGCACGATGAAGGCGCGGGCCGCGGTGAAGGACGTGGCGCGCGTGCTGAAAATTCCGCCGGCCGAGGCGGACAGGATCACCAAGCTGATCCCTTCGGGTCCGGCCTACAGCCTGACAATCCCCGAGGCGGTCAAGAAGATCAGAGAATTGAAGGATCTCGCGGCCTCGGCGCCGGTCTATGAGCGGATGATCGATCTCAGCTCACGGATAGAGGGAATTTCGCGGCACGCGTCGGTACACGCGGCCGGGGTGGTGATCGCTCCTGGCCCCATCCGGGAATACGTCCCGGTGTGTACGGCCCCAACCAAGGGAGCGGGCCAGCGGGGGAAGGGCGAGAATTCGATCATCACCCAGTACGACATGGTCTCGCTCGAGAAGGTTGGCATGCTCAAGATGGACCTTCTCGGACTCAGGACACTCACCGTCATCCACGACGCGGTGGGGCTGGTCCACGACCGGCACGGGGTTGACCTCGACATGGATACGCTGGCACTGGATGATGACGCTGTGTACCAGTTGTTGCGTAGTGGCCGGACGTCGGGCGTGTTCCAGTTCGAGTCTCCATTGGCCACCGAAACGCTCCGCAACATGAAGTGCGACCGATTCGACGACCTGGTGGCGTGCAACGCCCTTCTGCGACCGGGTCCGCTGGATGCCGGGATGCACACGGTGTTCATCAAGCGCAAATTGGGCGAAGAACAGGTCAGCTATCCCCACCCCGCGCTGGAAGAAGTACTGAAGGCCACGTACGGCGTAATCACCTATCAGGAACAGGTGATGCGCATCGCCAACGTGCTGGCCGGGTTCAGCCTGGCCGAGGCCGACGTTTTGCGAAAGGCGGTGGGCAAGAAGGACGCGGAGCTGATCCGCAACGAGTTGGATAAGTTCGTCGAACGCGCCGTCGCCGCCGGGCACGACCGGAAAGTCATCAAGGAGATCGCCGGCCAGATCGAGACGTTCGGTCGCTACGGATTCAACAAGTCCCACTCGGTGGCGTATTCGATCCTCTCATACCAGACAGCGTGGCTCAAGGCTTTTTATCCGGCCGAGTTCATGGCTGCCCTGTTATCGTCGGAAATCGGCAACACGGACAAGGTGGTGCAGTACATCAACGAAGCGCGGGAAATGGGACTCGAGGTGCTGCCCCCGGATATCATCGAATCCGGATTCAAGTTCACCGTTGTTGGCGACACCCGTATCCGCTTCGGACTCGGCGCCACGAGGAACGTAGGCGCCGGCGCCATCGATTCGATCATCGCCGCTCGCACGGAGGACCCCGGCGCGATCAATTCACTGGCGGAATTCGTGGAGCGGATCGACGTCCGGTTGTGCAACAAGCGGGTCCTCGAGTCACTCATCGCGGCCGGCGCGTGCGACACCCTCGGCGGACACCGCCACCAACTCGTCGAAGCCCTGGACAAGGTCATCGGCGAGGCCCAACTGAAACAGCAGGACCGGGAATCGGGTCAGGAGTCCCTGTTCAGCGACACCGGCCAACCCGCGAAGATCGCCAAAGTGCCTTTGCCTGACGTGCCGCCCTGGTCGGAATCGGAACGCCTGACTCGCGAGAAGGAAGTGCTCGGCTTCTTCATCTCGGGACACCCGCTGGCCAAGTTCCGGCGTGAGGTAGAGATTTTCGGAACCCGCACCACGGCTACCCTCGGCGAGTGGAGCGAACACCATGTAGCCATCGCGGCGGTCATAACCTCGGTAAAGCGACAGATCTCCAAGAAGACGGGCAAGGAGTACGCACGCCTGGTGCTGGAAGATTTCCACGGCACGGCCGAAGCAATCGTGTTCCCTGACGCCTGGGCAAAGCTCAATCAGGCGGTGGTGCCGGACGCCTCCATGCTTCTCACCGGGGGCTAC
>CAXMUQ010000067.1:0-4942 GCA_964196605.1 uncultured Acidimicrobiia bacterium | reverse complement strand
CTACCTTGCAGAGCTTGAGAGCGTGCAAGATCGGTGGGTCGGTGCCACGATGGCTGAGCGTGCACATTCACATCGATTCCTTTCGTGGCACCATACGAACACTCGTCTGAAGCTCACCCTAGACTACGTGCTCCCTGTGCTTTTGATGCCAGCTTACAGAGGGGTTGCGCCACCGGCTGCCGCGGAAGTGCAACACCTCCGAGTTCGGGGTAGGGAGTCGCTCGCTCTCCTCGAGGACACCGATTCTGATCAGGGGCCGCGGTCGTCCATGCTGGGTGTCACCGAAGTGTTGGTCAAACCGCTGGCGCCGGCCGACGTGGTGTCGACCGCCCGCAGGTTGCTGCGCTGGCGGGACATGCAGGAGCGCACCGGCATCGCAGGTGAGAGCACCGCCATCAAGGAAATGCTCTACAAGATCGAGCAGATGGCGCCGGCCAACAGCACCGTGCTCATCGAAGGAGAGTCCGGCACCGGAAAGGAGCTCGTGGCCAAAGCGATTCACGAGTTTTCTCCGCGACGTGGCAAACCGTTCATCGCCGTAAACTGTGCGGCACTTCCCGAAACCCTCCTCGAATCCGAACTGTTCGGACACGAAAAGGGAGCCTTCACCGGCGCGGCCGAGCGACGCCTGGGGCGCTTCGAATTGGCGGACAGCGGCACCATCTTCCTCGACGAAATCGGTGAGATCCCGCCCAGCGTTCAGGTCAGACTTCTGCGGGTGTTGGAGAGCCGGGCCTTCTTCCGCGTTGGCGGCACAGAGCCGATCAAGGTGAACGTTCGGGTCGTGGCCGCCAGCAACCGCAGCATCAAGGAGCGGGTGGTGTTGGGAGAGTTTCGCGAGGATCTGTTTTACCGCATCAACGTGCTGACCCTCTACCTGCCGCCTCTCAGAGATAGGCGCAGCGACATCCCTCTGTTGGTGCACCGGTTCATCGCCGAGTTCACCAGCGGAACCGGGACCTCCTTTCGGGGCATTACTCCCGCGGCCATGGAACGCCTGGTCGAAGCGCCTTGGCCCGGTAACGTGCGCCAGCTCAGGAACCTGATCGAGTCGATGGTGGTGTTGGCCCCCGGAAACGAAATCCGTGCCTCTGACATCCCGGCCGACGTGTTCGAAGGCCCTGTCTTGCTGCCGGCTCGCGTGAGCCAGCAGCAGCAGTACGACGAGCCGGGCAGTCGAGAATTCGAATTCATCCTGCGGGGCCTGATGGACTTGCGCTACCAGGTCGAGGAATTGAAGCGGCGAGTCGATGAAGGTCCCCAGCGAGTTCAGGTGATAGAAGTGGGCGGGGTGCCCCTGTCGGACGTCGTGTCCGAGGGGCTGGATCCAGTGCCGGAAGAGGAGGTGGTCTACCGGCCGGGCATGACCATGGCAGATGTCGAGAAGGCGGCCATAGAGGCGGCCCTCAAGGAAACGGGCGACAATCGGCGGGAGGCAGCTCAGGTGCTCGGTATCGGTGAGCGGACCCTCTACCGCAAAATCAAGCAGTACCAGTTGGGCTAAGTCATTCCCCGTAGGCAATTTGCGGAGCACGAAGGGTTGACAATTCTGGGCTCCGACTCCGATATTGCTAACTACCGTTCCCGTTCAATCCGGTTGGGCCTTTGCAGTTCACTATCGACGCTCCTGCCTGTGTCGCGTGCCTAGCGTGCGTTCGCGCGTGTCCCACGGCGGCGGTAGCGGTCGATGGTGAAGCGGTCAGGATCGTTGACGAGGCCTGCATCCGTTGTGGCCAGTGCGTTCCGGCCTGCCCTCACGATGCAGTCAAGGTGTCGGGCCAGATTGGTAAGGCCCTGGCGGTAGCGGCCCAGGGAGACGGGGTCCTCACGCTGTGCCCCGAGGCTGCGGCCCATTTCTATCCGGCCACCCCGGAACAGGTGGTCAACGCGTGCTACGCGGCAGGGTACCGGGCTGTTTACCGCGGCATCATCGGCGACGAGTTGGTGGCCGCCGAGTATCAGCGGTTGTGGGATGAGGAAAACTGGGGGACCATGATCCGCTCCACCGACCCGGCTGTGGTGGAGACGATCCGGACCGACTATCCCGAGCTGGTGCCATATCTCGCCCCGGTGGCCATCCCCGCCTTGGCGGAGGCCAGGTACCTCAGGGGTCGATACGGGCCCGACACGGGAATCGTGTATGCCGGTATCAGTCCGCCGATCGATGATCCGGAATTCGAAGCGGCGGTAACGTTCGAGGATCTCGAGTTGATCCTACGATTGCGCGGCGTCAGTCCGTTGTCGCAGCCCGACTATTTTCTGCGGGTGCCGGAGGAGCGGCGGCGGCATCTGAGCGCCGCGGGAGGATTGCCTCTCAGCATGTTGGAAGAGGCCCGGCACGCCAGCACGCGGTTTCTCAAGGCGCGTGGGCTCGAGGCCATCCCGGCGCTGTCGCACGCCATCGTGGGGAGCAGGATCGACCTCGGTTTCGTGGACCTGTTGTCTCATGAGGGACTGCTGGATCACCCTCTGTCCGGGCCGCCGGAGGAGTTGTTCTGGCGCCGGCAGTTGGTTGCCAGCACCGAGCCCCCCAGGAGCGCCACGCCGGTGGTGGACCAGGCCGTTGTCATGAGCGTGGGCGCCACGTTCGATATCAAGCAGCGGTCCACCCGGCCCGACCCTGGGACCGTCGCCAGTCTGCTAAGGGTCATCGGTACCGGACCCAATGGCCGGCCCTGGGATTGTGGGGCGTGTGGCTTCCCGACCTGTACCCGTTTCGCCGAAGCGGCGGCGCTAGGTCGGGCCACTCTGCGGCAGTGCGCCCCGTACCAGGAGCGTCGTGCGGAGGAGGCCGCTGAAGAGGCCGCCACCGATTCGTTGACGCAGTTGGCCACGGTCAGGGTGTTGCGTGCCCGGCTGTCGTACGAGGTTGAGCGATCCAAGCGCAGCGCCGAGGGCTTCGCCGTGCTGTTTATCGACCTCGACCGGTTCAAGGAGGTTAACGACGTCCTCGGCCATGAGGCCGGCAACGACGTGCTGCGGGCTGTGGCGGCGGAAATCCGGGGTGCGGTGCGGGCCTCCGACCTTGCCGCGCGCTATGGGGGCGACGAGTTCGTGGTTTTGCTGATCCGGACCGACATGGCCGGTGCTGGCCGGGTGGCGGAGGTCATCCGGGCCGGTATTGAGGGAGTAGGGCGCCGGTTGGGCCACCCCGCTGGATTCGTCACTGCGAGCATAGGACTTGCGGAATTCGACCCGGGAGACCCAGCCAGCGGCGACCTGTTGGCTACTGCGGACCGGGCGCTCTATGTGGCTAAATCCAAGGGCCGCAACGTCGTAGCCGATACACCGGAAAACCAAACAAACACCGAAATCGTCAACATCGAGGCGGGCAAGACCTGATGGCACTAGACTCGGCGAAACAACCGGAGCTGGAACAGCGGGGCCACCAGCCGATCGGCGGAGCGGACGCGCCCGACCCTTGGGGGGTCCGGCGGGCCGAGAACCTGCTGACCAGCTTGCAGGGCGTTCTGTCTGCCAGGGTTGTGACTACGCCGCTGGGTGAGGTGAGCGAGGTCCACGTCCTGGCCCAGGCCGGTCTCAGCCCCAAGCAGGTGGTGCGCAACGTCGAGTCGGCCTTGTTGGCTCAGTTGGGGCTCAAGGTCGATCACCGCAAGATCAGCATTGCCCAGACGGCCGAGGTCAAGCCGATAGAGGCCCTGGAAAAGGACACGGTGCGCGAGAAAGTTCTCCAGCGTGCGGTGTTGTTCGAGGATTTGGAGGTGCTGCCTGGATCGCGGCCGCACCGCATTGGGCTGACCGTCAGTTTGTCGTACAACGGTATCCGCGAAACGGCCGAGGCGGAGAGTTCTGATACGCCGCGGAGCCGGGTGGAGGCAGCGGCGCGGGCTACCATCACCGTGCTGGACCGGTTGCTGGACGATTCGTCAGTGGCGCTGGAGGGTGCCAGGATAGTGGATGCCTTCGACCGGCAGTTTGCCTTTGTGGCGGTGCAGGGTCTGGGTGGTCGCGAGACGTTGTTATTGACCGGAACGGCCGAGATTCGGGAGAGCGCCGAGCGGGCGGCGGTGTTCGCCGTGCTCGACGCCACCAATCGGTGGACCGAGCTGCGCCGGCCGCACTAGATAATTTTCTTGTAGTTGGTTTCACGGGGTGAGGGCGGTTGCGGGTGCGCCGGTTGGGGTGCCTGATGGGTGGGGATGGTCACCACCATGTAAGAGAAAGGAGAGCGAGGGAGGGGATCCGAACAGTCTTATAGCAGTGCCGAGCGGAGCGCGTAGCGGCGTTACTGAGCGGAGCGTCAGGTGGGTTATAGCGAGACTCGCCACTTCCGAGAGAGTTTATTCCCTCACAGGAGGTGACGCTCATGTCGCTGAGAAATGTAGCTGCAGGGTCCGAAGAGTCATTGATCGGTAAGGTCATGGCAATCATTCTTGGACTCTTCATGGCTGTTGACCAAACTTGGGAATAACAGCTAGCTAGACTGGGTCCCCTTCTTCCTCCATCCCTCCATGTCCAAAGTTTTTGGAATAAGACCATATGTGATCCTCGTAGGTGTCGCAGCTATCACTGCCATCGCGGGACTTTGGCCGTATAGAGAGCCTTTCCCTGGGCTTTTTGAGTTCGGTAGTTTCGTACTCGTCGGGATGCTTGTCGAGCGCCTTAGCACTCAACTACGAGTCGGCGCCCATGGGTCTATTGTCTTCTTGATCTATTTGACAACCGCAATCTTATTCGGCGGCGTTTGGGGAGCGCTAATAGCTGGTTTGTCTACCGGCATTAGCCAGCTTGCTAGGGGCATTTCTTCAATCAAGTTGGTTTTCAACGTTTCTCAGAGAATTCTTTCGGTCGCAGTTGGCGTAGTCGTCTATCGGCTTCTTGGAGGCGGCATTCCGCCAGAATTCTTGAAGACAGTTGGTACAGTTAGCAGTTCCGCAGTCCAGAAGGACCTCTTTCTCTTCTTTGTTTTTGCGGCTACCTA
>CAXMUQ010000066.1:0-5170 GCA_964196605.1 uncultured Acidimicrobiia bacterium | reverse complement strand
GCTCCAGGGACGCTACCAGGCTGACGGCGAACGGATGCAGATCGTACGGCCGAGTACGGCGATGGACCAGCTGCTGGGTACCATTCTGACCGTGCAGCAGTTCGTCACCGCTGGAGCTGCCCTCTTGGGGCTGGCTACTGTGGCGACGGCCGGCCTGGTGTTCTGGCTTTCCCTCCGGCTCCGGCGCCGGGAAATGGTGACCATCTTCAAGATTGGTGCGGCGCGGCACACGATCGGGACGCTGATGGCCTCGGAAGTGGTTGGCGTGTTGCTCATCGGTGTGTTGCTGGCCGGGGTGCTTACGGTTGTCACTAGTAGGTTTGCTGGAGTGGCGGCGAGGTATTTGGTGAGGCTGTGATGGTATGAGGTGATTAGTGCGGAGGGAGCTAGGAGCTGGGAGCCCGCGGCTGACGTGTGAAGTTTGAAGGCTGAAGCCTGACATCTGAGGAAAGAGAATCTATGCGGCGTGCTGTGTTTTGGTGCACCATGGCAATGGCACTGGGGTGTGGGGCTGAGTCTGATGACACCAGCCGTGAGTCGGTGGTGGGTGACGATTCGAAGTTGATGGTGGTGGCGGTCAACTATCCGCTGGCGTACATGGCGGAAAGGATCGGTGGTGATCTGATCCGGGTCGAGTACCCGGTGCCGGCTGGGGTCGATCCCGCCTTCTGGCAGCCCACCCCCGAGGAAATAGGGCGCATCCAGGGCGCCGACGTCATCCTGCTGAATGGGGCCGGCTACGCCAAATGGGTCGCTACGGCCACGCTGCCCGCGTCCAGGATCATCGTCACTTCGGAAGGCGCGGAGGAGCAATACCTTGTGGTCGAGGGGGATGTGAGTCACACCCACGGCCCAGAGGGTGAACACAGTCACGGCGAACTTGCGTTTACTACTTGGCTCGATCCGACGATCGCCATCGTGCAGGCCGAGGCCATCGCCGGTGCGTTCGCGCGTTTCAGGCCGGCGCACGCCGCCGCGTTTGAGGACAGCCTTTCCACGTTGGTGGCGGATCTCCAGGCGCTTGACGACGATTTGACGGCGCTATTCGACTCGTTCGCCACCAAGGCCTTCATCGGCTCGCACCCGGTGTATCAGTACCTGGCCGCCCGGTACGGCGTGGACATCCCCAGTGTGCACTTTGAGCCGGATGAAGAGCCCTCCGATGATGCCTGGCGAGATCTGCGTCGTGTGCTGGCTGACAACCCGACGGGCGTCATGTTGTGGGAGGCGTCGCCGCTTGCCGCGACAGAAGAGCGATTGAAGGCCATGGGGGTTACGGTGGTCGTGTTCGATCCCGCGGGCAACCGATCGGCGCGAGGTAACTATGTTTCCGTGATGCGGGGCAATGTCGCCGCTCTGGAGTCCGTGCGGAACTCCCTCCCGTAAGTTGACCTTCTCCTGGAGTCAGGGACACATGCCTCATACCCAACGATTGGTGGCAGTCACCCTTGTCGGTCTCGTTCTGACAGGTTCACGCCTTGCGGCTCAGGACCAGAGCCGTGAATCGATGGCGCTCGATAACACCGCTTCCCAGTGGTCCTTCCAGTCCGCCTATCAGGCCAACACGGACTACAAGCAGGACACGCTGGCCAACGGCTTCATCCGCCCGGAAGGCAACAAGGGCTTCTTCCAGCTACGCATCGTGGCACCCGTTCCCATCGGTGGGGGGGCGGGCGGAGGTGGCGTCACCATTCTGCCGCGCCTCACCATGCGCTTGTCCGAAAACAAGGATGGGCAGTGGGCTCTCTCGCCTACGGACCTGTTCGCGCTCATCGTGCCGTTGGAGTGGTCGACCGGTCGTGCAGGGATCGGTCCCGACATAGTGATTCCCGGCAGCGCGACAGTGGGGAGCGACGCCTGGGCCTATGGCCTGGCGGGAGCCGTGATTCAGCGGTTGTTCAACGACAAAGTGATGGTGGGACTCCTGCTGCAACAGACGTGGGGCGAGCGCAATGTGGTGGATCTGGGCCAACCCATTCCTACGGGAGATACCGAGACCGGAGCCAATCCTCTCATTATCAATCCTTTCGTCAACGTGCAGCTGGGGAAGGGGTGGTATCTCGGGAGCAACGACATGGTGGCGCAGTACAGCTGGGAGTTTGGAGGATGGAAGATCCCGCTGGGTGTCCGCGTCGGCTATGTGCTGGTGCGTCCCAGTAATTCCTGGAACTTCTACCTCGAGTACGCCACGGAATTCGCCACCGACGACTGGCCAGGTGCCATAGCCAAAAACAAGATCCGTTTCAACATTTCGTACACCCTTCCTGTGGGGTAGAGGCGTGGCTCCGCTGGAGGTTTGCTCAGCATGAACGCACCGACGGAACCGAAGCCGGATCGCATCTGCCCGGGTACACGGCTCAACCGCTGACGCACGCCGTCGTCGGGGACGTCATGATGGTTGTCAGCCTGTTTGTGTTGGGTGGAGAGTTTTGGGACAAGTCGAGGAGTTTGTTTGTGCACCGTGCCACTGCCACATTCCCTGCGTCGAGCGCGTGAGGGGCCTGAGAGTGTCGATTCATGCTGAACCCTAGACCTGAGGGAAAACCATGGTGAGAGCAATGCGAATCATCGTCGGGGCTTTGTTTGTCCTGACGCTTGGCACAGTAGCGTCTGCGCGGGCACAAGACAGCCCGAACATCCTGATCATCTGGGGCGATGACATCGGCTGGTTCAATGTCAGCGCCTACAACGACGGGATGATGGGGTACAGGACCCCGAACATCGACCGTATTGCCGAAGAAGGCATTCGATTCACCGACGCCTACGGGGAGAACAGCTGTACCGCGGGTCGGGCCGCCTTCATCACGGGCCAAAGCCCGTACCGCACCGGTCTGCTCAAAGTAGGCTTACCCGGTGCCAAGGAGGGAATGAGCGATCAGGACCCGACCGTGGCTACGCTCCTCAAAGCCGAAGGGTACGCCACTGGCCAGTTCGGCAAGAACCACCTGGGCGATCTGGATGAGCATCTGCCTACCAACCACGGCTTCGACGAGTTCTTCGGCAACCTCTACCATCTGAACGCCGAACAGGAGCCCGAGCACCCCGACTACCCGAAGGATCCGGCGTTCAAGGAGCAGTTCGGTCCCCGCGGCGTCATGCACAGCTATGCCGACGGGCGCATCGAGGACACGGGCCCGCTCACCATTAAGCGCATGGAGACCGTGGACGGCGAGTTCCTGGCAGCGGCGGTGCGGTTCATTCGTGATGCTCATGCCGCCGGCGAGCCGTTCTTCGTCTGGTTCAACTCCACCCGGATGCACGTCTGGACACACCTGAAGCCGGAATCGGAGGGCGTCACCGGCCAGGGCATCTACGCCGATGGTATGGTCGAACACGACGGCCACGTCGGGGTGCTGCTCGACCTGCTCGACGAGCTGGGCGTCACCGACAACACCATCGTCATGTACTCCACGGATAACGGCGCCGAGGCCATGACCTGGCCCGACGGCGGGACCATGCCGTTCAGGGGTGAGAAGAACACCACTTGGGAAGGCGGGTTCCGGGTGCCGATGGTGGTGCGCTGGCCGGGCACCATAACGCCGGGGCAGGTCTCTAACGAGATCATCTCCCAGCAGGACTGGATGCCAACCCTGCTCGCGGCTGCCGGCAACGCCGACGTGAAAGAAGAGCTGCTGGCGGGCAAGAACCTGGGTGGGAAGACCTACAAGGTTCACCTGGACGGCTACAATTTCCTGCCGTATTTCATGGGACAGACGGCCGAGGGCCCGCGCCGGGAGATGTTCTACTTCACCGATGACGGTTCGCTCTCTGCCCTCCGCTTCAACGACTGGAAGATCAACTTCACCGTGCAGCGCGCCCACGGCGCTGACGTGTGGTCGGAGCCCTTCGTGCCCCTGCGCCTGCCCCTGATGCAGAATCTGCGGATGGACCCGTTCGAGCGCGCCGAGGAGGAGTCCATGCTGTACGACGCGTGGGGCTTCGACCACCTGTTCATCCTCGTGCCGGCGCAGGCGTACGTGCGAAACTTCTTGGTGACCTTCCAAGAATTTCCCCCACGCCAGAAGCCGGGCAGTTTCTCTCTGGACCGAGTGATGGAAGAGCTGCAACAGGGGCAGCCGAAGTAGCCGGAAGGGAGATTGGTACTCGCTCAACTGTGGGCGCGGGAGAACACACGAGAGGCATTGTTCGAGGCCATGCAAGAGAAGGAGACCTACGCCCCCACGGGCACGCGCATCAGGGTGCGCTGCTTCGGCGGCTGGGTCTACGGCGATGATGACGTCTTCAGCAAGCACCGGGCATGGCCCAATACGGCCAGGAGTTCCGCGGGACCATCGTACCCACTGTACGATGACATGATTCAGCGCATTACCAAACAACAGAGCCGCCTGTTCGGCGATCGCACCGAGTTTACCTACTACTATCCTGGCGCCAGACGTATCGCCGAGAAGGCCTCCGCACCTGTGAAGGGCCGGTCGCATTCAATCGAGACGAACTTGCCCCTGACGGGGCAGGAAGAAGGCGTCATCGTGGCCGTGGGCGGATTCACCGGCGGCTACACGCTGTACATCAAGAACAACCGGGTCTACTACGACTACAACTACTACAATGGACTGTACTACAGTCTCGAGTCCCCTCGACTGCCACGTGGAGACGTCCATATCCGGTTCAACTTCATCGAAGACGGCGGGACCACGCCGGGTATCCCCGGTGGTGTCGGCGAACTCTACATCAACGGCACCAAGGTTGATGAAGTCGCCATGCCGGAGATGCACGTCTCGACATTCTCATTATCGGAAACGTTCGATGTGGGCATCGATGCCGGGACGCCGGTCAGTAACAGGTACCGGGTGAAGAACCACTATCCGTACACTGGTGAGTTGGACCGGGTCATCGTCCGGTTGACGGATCAGGACGCGGTGGCCTCGGCCGACGCGGAGGGCGCGCGTGCGGATGGGTGATAGATGTGACCGGCAGGAGCAGTAGCGATGCTCTCAGCTAGGCGTCGCAAGACCACACCAGCCACACCAGGAGGAGAGCTGACACCGTGCCGACCGAATCACTGAGTGCCCAGGAACGCCGCCGAATGACGTCGGAGCGCGAGCGACGACAACTCCGTCGCCTCGAGGTCTTGGTGGACGTGGTGTTCGCCCTTCTTCTGTGGCGCGTGTTTGCCCTCATTCCCAAGCCGTCGGACGTGGGGTACCAAGGC
>CAXMUQ010000065.1:0-6308 GCA_964196605.1 uncultured Acidimicrobiia bacterium | reverse complement strand
TGAACCGGGCGCCGAGTCGGTCGCGCTGTTGAGCCATGACTTCTGGGCCCGCCGCTTCGGAGCCGATCCCGACATGCTTGGCGCCGCCGTGATGTTGAACGATGTCCCTTATGTCGTCGTCGGCATCATGCCTCAGGGCTTTCGACCCCCGTTCCTGGCCTCGGCCGATCTGTGGACTCCGATGCAGATGAACGAGACCCAGTTTGCCGGTGGGCGGGCGAGCGCGCGGTTTCAGGGGCTGGCACGCCTGGCAGACGGGGTGACCTTGGTCCAGGCGCGAGCCCGAGCCAATGTCCTGGGCGAACAACTCGAAGCGGCCTACGCCCGAGCCAACACGGGCGTAGGGTACGCGCTGTTTCCCCTCCATGCCGATCTGGTGCAGGCGACCGTCACGCCCCTCTGGTTGCTCATGGGTGCGGTGAGTTTCGTGTTGCTCATCGCTTGCGTTAACATCGCCAACCTGCTCTTGGCCCGGTCGGTATCACGCCGGGCCGAATTGGCGGTCCGGGCGGCCCTGGGCGCCGGCCGCGGACGGCTGTTGCGGCAACTGCTCACCGAGAGTGCCGTGCTTGCCGGCCTCGGTGGGGCCTTAGGTCTGGCGATCTCGGTGGCCGGGATTTCATTGCTGATCGGCTTGGCGCCGGCCGGCACCCCGCGTCTCGACACGGTGAGCCTGGACTTACGTGTTTTGCTTTTCGCAGGGGTGATCACCGTCATTGCGACGGTCGCCTTCGGTCTGCTGCCAGCATTGAGCAGTGCCCGTACCGACATGAACGACGCGCTCAAGGCCGGTGGTCGCGGCGGCGATCGAGCGGCCCACGGACGCTCGCTCCGGAACACTCTGGTGGTCGGGCAGATGGCGCTCGCCATCGTACTACTTGTCGGTGCCGGGCTCATGATCCGAACGATGCAAGAGTTGCGCGATGTCGACCTGGGCTACCAACCGGCCGGCGTCCTGGCCGTCAGGGTTAACCTACCGCCGAGCCAATACCAGGACGCCACTGCCCGCTCGACGTTTTTCAGAACGCTGGAGTCCCAGTTGTCGGCCGCACCCGGTGTCCTTGCCGTCGGGGCCAACAGCAGTTTGCCGCTCAGTGGCGACAACGGCGATGTGAATTTCCTCCTTGAAGGGCAGCCGGTTCCTGATCCGGGGCAGGAGAACATCATGTGGTTCCGGCGGACCACGCCGGGGTACTTCGAGGCGGTTGGGCTCGACATAGTTCGGGGTCGAGGCTTTACCTTGGCCGATGACGCGTCAGCAGCGCGTGTGTTGATCGTCAACGAGACTCTCGCTCTCCGGTACTTCCCCGATCGCGATCCCATTGGCCAGCGAGTCAACGTCAACGGTTCGGAGGATCCGGTGTGGCGGGAAATCGTGGGCATAGCGGCCGACGTCAAAAACTTCGGCGTCACCGAAGGAAGCCGTAACGCGGCGTACTTCCCTTATCATCAGGTTCCCAACACGCGCATGATGCTGGCGGTGCGGACAGACGGTGACCCGATGAGCATCTTGCCGACCGTGCGCCAGGCCATACGGGATATCGATCCGTCGCTGGTTGCCGCCAACGCGGCCCCCCTGGGCGATTTCGTGTCCACGTCGCTCGAAACCGAACGCTTCGTTGCGTCGCTGCTGGGACTGTTCGCTGGAGTGGCTTTCTTCCTGGCGGCAGTCGGCCTATACGGCGTCGTTTCCTACGGCGTGAACCAACGGCTCCGCGAAATGGGACTCCGCCTGGCCCTGGGCGCCAGCGGCGGCGCCATCCGTCGATTGGTCATGGGGCGCAGCATGATTTTGGCCGCTGCCGGTGTGGTGTTGGGCCTGGTGGGAGCGTTCGCGGTCACCAGGGTCATGGCTGGACTCCTGTTCGGCGTAAGCCCCAATGACCCAGCAACCATGACAGCGGTGGCGGCGGCGCTGCTGAGCGTGGCGGGAATTGCGAGTCTCATCCCGGCGGAACGAGCTGTCAGAGTGGATCCTATCGCAGTGCTGAAAGACGAATAGAGGCGGGGCAGCGGGGGTGCGGGGTAGTCACCGCACCCCGCACCCCGCACTCCGTCCTCACCAGCTACTCTATCCCCTCCAAATCCTCCCACTTCGCCACCACCCCCCACCCTCCAAAGTTCTCGATCACCGCAACCACAATCTCGTTACGCCCCTTCTTCAAGGCGAGCGGGATGACGTCGTTGTCCGTCATCACGCCGAGGTAACGACCCGAGCGGGACAGGTAGGAGTTGTTGGCGCTGTAGACCAAGTGGCCGTTGAGGAACACGCTGCCCATGTCGCTGAAGCCGATCCCCAGTCGCTTGACCTGGTTCCGCTCCGAAGTGACGAAGGTGCGCGCCAACACCATGCCGCGGTTGGCATCCTCGGGGAACCCGCGATAGCGGGCCAGGTTGAGGCGGCCGGAATAGTCCGGCGCTGCGCTGTCCCAGCTTCCGTCTGGTACCATGTCGGCTGACAGGCTGGTTGGCGGCTCCTCGGGCCCGGCTACTGACGCCGACACCTCCCACTCGGTGACGAATCGAGGATCCGGAGCCTCATACTCTACTGCTACGACCTGATCCGAGTTCGGCGTCACTCGGAAATTGCTGTATGCCGTCGTCAGCAGATCGGGCGGAGCGGAGATGCCACTCGTGCCGCCAGGGACACCTGAGGCCAGAGTGATGGCGCCGGACGTCCGGTCGGTGGCCAGACGGGCCTCCATGGCGGGCTCGCTCGCGTCACCGACGAAGGCCGTGAGCTCGGAACCGGCCACTACCAGCCGCACGTGTATCCACTCGTCTGCGGGTATCACCACCTCGGCGTTGTACTCGGGGAACAGTTGCCAGGCCGAGATGCCGTTATCGACCGGAGTGTATTGCAACGCGTCGAATCGTCCTGACTGGTGAGGCCTCAGGTAGAAGAACTCGGCCTGCGTGCCCGATTCGCTCCGACGGAACGTGGTGCCCACGAACGACCGGTAGCCGCTGACCGCGATGTCGAACTCGATGGTGCCGTTGGTGAAGTTCACTCCTTCCAGGAGCGCCCGCCCGGCCCGCATCCGCAGGGCCGTTCGGCCCATGTAGTCCTCGACATGGACCGTGCCGGGGGTGGACCAGGTGTATCCGGAAAATTCGAACTCATCCTGGGCCGCGACTGAGACGGGCAGCAACAGCACGATGGCGGACAGCAACGTGAGCTTCATTGGGCGGCTCCTGAGAGGCGTATCTACTATATACGACGCGTGTGGCGTGGGGATTCAGGCGGGCGGGCGATATGTGATTCTTGATACTTGGTTCTTGAATTCTGATGTGCGGTGTTTTTCCGGTACTCCTGGCTCTAGCTCCCCCCAGCTATCCTTGTATCGCTCGGGCCGGGCGATCAGATCAATACGAGAATTGGTGTATGGGTAGTTTCGAGGGAGGGTGCTGCAGATGGAAAGGCTGTAAAGCCTGCGGCGGTCCGGCAGCCGGTAGCAACTGCCACCAGCCACCAGCCACCAGCCACAAGCCACAAGCCAACTACAATCCGAACCCAGCCAACAGCGTCCACGTCTGATTACTGACTTCGGTCGGGTCGTCGACCAGAATGTTGTCGAAACCGATGTCGTACTGCAGCGCTATCAGGAACCGGCTGATATTGATCCCGATACCGATGATGCCGCTGAAATCGGTGCTCTTGACCTCGGTGTCGAACGGCGCCTCATCGCACTTGCCACTCTCGGAACCGTCGACGGATATCTTGCAGCTCACGTTGAACGCGATGGCCGGGCCGGCATAGATGTGCGGCTTGAGTGCCCCGAGTGGGAGACCAACCTGCAGGAGCAGCGGAATCTCGATGTAATCGACCTTGAAGGTCGCCGTGGGTTGGCCGGTCTGATTGAACTTGGAGCCTTTCTGGGTGTAGAACGCCTCGAGCTGCAAAGCTATCAGGTTCCCCAGGTGGAGGCCGACCCAGCCGCCGGCCATGAAGCCGGTGTGACTCGATGTGCTCTCGTCGGAGGACAGATCGGTGATGCTGAACGTAGAGGAATTGACCCCGGCAAATATGCCTTTGGTCATTTGGCCCTGGGCGGGCGTGAAAGCGGTGAAGACCACCGCTGTGGCGATGACTGCCGTACTGAAGATTCGACGCATTATGACTCCATCGGTTAGTGTGGCTTCCGGATATCCTGCCGGGCTAACCAGAAGATAAGAAACTCCAGAAGTAGTGCCTAGTGGTCAGGTGCCCAGCAGGAACATTGGCTGGTCGGAGCGGGGTGGATGCCCGGTGATCTACCGCACGGATTGTTTCGGGTTGGTGATACTTGGGCTGGTGGTCGCGGAATGGCAGCGCACTCTCCTACCGCCCTACCGCCATTTGCCCCAGTCGGGAATAGTTGATCGACTGGGCCAGAATTCGGGCCGATTCCTGGTCGGCGTGGAAGCCCTGGGAGTTTTCTGACTCCACGAAGTCCACCAGGAAACTCGCCTTGCGTTGATAGCCGAGCGCGTCGGCCAGGTCCGTGTCGCTGCGGCCGGCGGCTTGGGCAGCCACGATGTCGTCGATCAAGTCGACCAGCGCATCCAGGGCCATGTGTGACAGTTGTTCGGTCTTGGCCTGGATGGACTCTGCCCGATCCAGCAATTCATCGGCGTCGACCTTGTGGCATGTCTGGCACGCCTTGTTGATGTTGAGCAGCGGGCTGCGAACATGGTGGTCGCTGACCTTCATGGCACCAACGCGTTCGTAAGGCATGTGGCAGTCGGCACACGCCACACCCGCGCGGCCATGAATACCGTTGGACCACGTTTCGAACTCCGGGTGTTGCGCCTTGAGCATAGGCGCTCCCGTCTCGCCGTGGGTCCAATCCACGAAACCCATCGCCTCGTAATAGGCGAGAACGCTGTCAACCGACAGGCCCCGTGCCCAGGGAAACACCAGGCGCTTGTCCGGTTTGCTGAAGTAGTACTCGACGTGGCACTGGGCGCAGACGTAACTACGCATCTCCTGCCGGGTGGCCATGGTGTTGACGTCGTAATCGGCCACGCCGAGTGAGGCCTGATAGGCGGCAATGCCTTCCATGAACGCAGGCCGGGAAATGCGCAATTGCATCGTCGTAGGATCGTGGCAGTCCAGGCAGCTGATCGGCCCCGTCACGTGGGTACGTGCCTCCTGGTAGGTCATTTGGTTGAGGTCAACGAAGCCGGACGTTGCATCGCCGTTGCCCAGCGAATTCATGGCACGGTACGTGGAGCCGTGGCAGTTGATACAGGTGCCGGGTTGTTGTGCCACTACCTGGCGTTGGGTGAATGTTTGATCGTCCAGTATGTAGGCATGGCCACGTTTCTCGCGATAGTCGATGGAGAACGAATAGCCGGCCACATCCGCTTGAGTTGAGGAACCCGGTCTAGATTGCTGCGGGTGGTTGCTATCGACGCACGGTCGACATGCAGCCGGGAAGCGGCCACTGGTGAAGGCCACGGAGTGGTTCCAGCCGTTCACGCCCTTGACAAGCAGCTTGGCTGGAAGCGAACTGTGTGGAGCGTGGCAGTCGTTGCATGTGGCTACTGCCTTATGGCTGCCCTTGATCCAGCCGTCGTACTGGTCCCACATGATATGGCAGTTGGCGCAGGCCCTGGGGTCGTCCCTCAGGTAGGCGCCGCCGTCGGCTTACAGGAAGGGTATAGATGCCAATGCCGCCAACCAATCCGAACAGGACGGCAGCGAGCGTACTGGCGCGAGAAAAAGCTGGTCGCATCTTTCACACCCGCAGCGTATCCCCACGCCACACCTTCACCGCCTTCTTGATGTCCTTCTGGTCACTCAAGTCCCCGGCAAGGACACTTTCCACCAACCCCGGCGCTTCTCCGTCACTGGCGAAGCGGAGGCCCACGAGTTGAGCCAAGGACAGTTTGGCGACGTCCGCTTCGCGGCCAGGCATAAGCTGGTTCAGCCTGATTCGCTCTTCCAGCCGGATCAGCCGGTCCTGTACCTTGGTCGCCATGGTGCGGGCGGTGAAGACCGTAAGTACCAGAGCGATGGCCACTAGCAACAACCACACGGTAGTCGTGCCTGGGTTCTTGAACAGCGCCACCGCCGCCACGATCATGTTGATCGCCAGCACGGGGAAGGCGATGAAATGCCAGGGCGCAAGCCACCGGGCATGGGTGTCGTAGGTTTGCTCAGCAGCCGATCGTGCCATGGAAGACTCCCAGAAAGGTTGTGGTCCCTGAATCTGACCCTGGGGCGGCCCTGGTCAAGTCTCGTCTAATACCAGCCACCCATCACATCCGACCAAACACCGCCCCATGCGGCACCGCGGGCCCAGTCGCTCCGTGCTGCCACT
>CAXMUQ010000064.1:0-9518 GCA_964196605.1 uncultured Acidimicrobiia bacterium | reverse complement strand
TAAAATCGGTCACTTTTTTACTCAGGGGTGAAGCATGGCGGCGGACGATAACGACAAGGGACTGAGCGCGGAGCGGAAGAAGGCGCTGAATCTGGCTATTTCGCAGATCGAGAAGCAGTTGGGCAAAGGGGCGATCATGCGCATGGGGTCTGAGAACGCCAGGGAGGCCGTGCCAGCCATTTCTACCGGTGCCATGAACCTCGATGTGGCCACGGGAATCGGCGGCATCCCTCGCGGGCGCATCACGGAAATCTACGGCCCGGAATCGTCCGGCAAGACCACGTTGACGCTACACGTGGCGGCCAATGTCCAGAAGACGGGCGGCGTGGCGGCGTATGTGGACGCGGAACACGCGCTCGACATCGACTATGCCGGCAAGCTGGGCGTGGACGTGGACAATCTGCTGGTGTCGCAGCCGGATACCGGCGAGCAGGGGCTGGAGATCGTGGACATCCTGGTCCGCTCCGGCGCGGTCGACCTGATCGTGATCGATTCAGTGGCGGCGCTGGTCCCCAAGGCGGAGATCGAGGGCGAAATGGGCGACAGCCACATGGGTCTTCAGGCCAGGCTGATGAGCCAGGCGCTCCGCAAGCTGGCGGGATCGATCAGCAAGTCCAACTGCGCCGTGGTGTTCATCAATCAGCTACGCGAGAAAATCGGCGTCATGTTCGGCAGCCCCGAGACCACCACGGGCGGCAAGGCGCTCAAGTTCTACGCCTCACTGCGCCTGGATATTCGCCGGATCGGCCCGGTCAAGGAGCGGGATCAGATCACCGGGAATCACGTGCGGGTGAAGGTGGTCAAGAACAAGGTGGCCCCGCCGTTCAAGCAGGCGGAATTCGACATCATGTTCGCCGAGGGGATCAGTCACACCGGGTTGCTGGTGGACCTGGCGGTGGAGGCCGGCATGATCCAGAAGTCGGGCGCCTGGTATTCCTACGGCGATCAGCGCATTGGGCAGGGCCGGGAAAACGCCAAGTTGTTCCTGCGGGACAATCCGGAGTTGGGCAGCGACGTGGAGCGCAGGGTGCGGGAAGCACTCGGATTGGCTCCAATGCCCGAGGAGGCCCCGGCAGAGAAGGTGGACTCCGACAAGACGCCCGTGGGCAAGGATGCCTGAGGTGCTCAGTCCGGGTGGAGGGGAGACCATCAGCGCCCTGGTGCCCGACACCAGGCGGGCTGGTACGGTCAAGGTGGAGGTTGACGGGCGGCTGATGTGGACGGTCGCCCAGGAGTTGGTGGAGCGTGAGGGGCTACGCGAGGGGCAGGTGCTCGGCGAGCAGCTGGCCGAACGGTTGGAGCAGGGCGCCGACGAGGAAGCGGCTGTGCGAACCGCGTTACGGGCCCTGGAACGGCGCCCCTTTGCCCGGCATGACCTCTCACGCCGACTGGTGCGCAAGGGTCACCCGGCGGCGGCTGTCGAGGCGGCCCTCGACCGGGTCGACACCATCGGCCTGCTGGACGATGCAGCCTTCGCCGAGCAATACGTTCAGAGCAAGGCGCGTCGGGGACAAGGGCCACGGCGCCTGTTGTACGACCTCAGGGGGCTCGGGGTGGCGGACGAGGTGGCCTCGGAGGCGGTGAGGCGGACGTTTCCGCCGGGCCACGATCTGGGGCCGGTGGTGGAGGAACTGGCTATCAAGCGCGCGGCACAGTTGGGTAACCTGGCGCCGGCGATTAAGCGGCGGAGGTTGTTGGCGTACCTGGCTCGACGAGGGTTTGGTGGGGCGGAGGCGGTGGAGGCCGTGAAAGGGGTAGTGGCAGCGGGGGCGGCGGGGAGGCTATAGCGGAGCCTTCGTAGGGGTGACGCATGCGTCGCCCTAGAATGACAATGGTTGCCTAGAATGACCATGGTGGATCGAATGGTCCGGGCGACGCATGCGTCGCCCCTACGGGGGGTCCTCGCTGTCATCCGGCCCCTGCTATATTCTGGGAATGAGGTCAACTACACTTCGGCGGCGGTTCGTTGATTATTTTACGGGCCGGGACCACACTCACGTTCCCTCTTCGCCTCTGGTGCCGGCAGACGATCCTACGCTGTTGTTTGCCAACGCGGGCATGGTGCAGTTCAAGCGCACTTTCCTCGGGCAGGAGCCACGGGACTACTCGCGTGCGGTGACGGTGCAGAAATGTGTCCGGGCCGGGGGGAAGCACAACGACCTCGAGCAGGTGGGGCTCACCAAACGGCATCACACGTTTTTCGAGATGCTGGGCAATTTTTCCTTCGGTGACTATTTCAAGAAGGAAGCCATCGAGTTTGCCTGGGAGTACGTGACCAGCGAAGAGTGGCTAGGAATTCACCCGGACCGGATCATTGCCACGGTCCATCACACGGATAGCCAAGCGCGCGAGTTGTGGCGCGAGACGTCGGGGCTGCCGCTCGAGCGGGTCCACTGCCTGGGCGACGCGGACAACTTCTGGCAAATGGGGGACACGGGTCCTTGCGGGCCGTGTTCGGAAATCTTCGTCGATCTCGATTGGCGTCCGGGCGACAAGCCTGCCGAGTTGCCGCAGGCGGAGTTCGAGGAGCAGGCCGAAGCGGGCCGCTTTCTGGAAATCTGGAACCTGGTGTTCATGCAGTTCGACCGACAGGCGGATGGCGAGCTGGTACCGCTTCCCAAGCCTTCGGTGGATACCGGCGCCGGCCTCGAGCGGATCGCGGCCGTGCTGCAGAACACCGACGACAACTTTCACACCGATCTGTTTCAGCCGTTGCTGGACCGGGTTTCCGATCTGGTAGGGAGGCCCTATCCGGGGAGTATGGCGGACGGCGGGGACTCGTTCCGCGTGCTGGCTGATCATGCGCGGGCGGTCAGTTTCCTGCTGGCCGACGGTGTCTATCCCAGCAATGAAGGCCGTGGTTACGTGGTCCGCCGGATCCTCCGCCGTGCGGTTCGCCACGCGTGGTTGTTGGGGCGGAAGGCTCCGACGTTGGCGCCGCTCACCGAGGTGGTCGTGGCCGACATGGGCGAGGTGTATCCGCAGCTGGTGGAGAAGGCCGATTTCATTCGTGACGTGACGCTCAAAGAGGAAGAGCGGTTCCTGGATACCATCGAAGATGGTCTGGCGCGGTTGGAGGGTGTGTTCGCCTCCGGGGTGGATGTCATACCGGGCGAAGAGGCGTTCCGGCTGTACGACACGTTCGGCTTCCCCATCGACCTGACGCAGGTGATCGCGGCCGAGCGTGGAGTGAAGGTGGACTCGGCCGGGTTCGAGACCGCGCTCGACCAACAGCGGGAACGGTCACGGACCGCGGCGGACAGTGGATCATCGGGTGGAGCACCCGCTATCGTGGTCGACGGTGGCGCCGAGTGGACCATTCTCAGGGACGGACATCAGGAGTTTGTCGGATACACCAGGACGGAAGCCGACAGCGACATTCTCGCCTTCCGGCGGGAAGGCGACCGGGTCGATCTGATTCTCGAGACCAATCCGTTCTACCTGGAGTCGGGCGGCCAGGTCAGTGACACGGGTGTGGTGCGCGGTGAGGGATGGGAGCTGCCAGTCGACCGTGTGGTCCGGGACGAGCGCGGCACGGTGGTCAGCGGGTCGATCGACAGATTCGAACCCACCACCGTCGACGCCGGAGTCGACGAGCCACGGCGGCGAAACATCGAGCGCAACCACAGCGCCACCCATCTGGTGCATCATGTCCTGCGCCGGACCCTGGGCGACCATGTGCGGCAGCAGGGTTCGTTGGTGGACGAAGATCGGCTGCGCTTCGACTTCTCGCACCACGGGCCCATCGATGTCCCAACGTTGGAACGGATCGAACGCGAGGTAAACGAGCTGGTGTGGGCCAACTATCCGGTCACCACGGAAGAGATGAACTACCCGGATGCGCTCGCGCTCGGCGCCATGGCGTTCTTCGCGGACAAGTACGGCGACAAGGTGCGGGTGGTGCGCATGGGTCCGTCGATCGAACTGTGCGGCGGGACGCACGTCCGGTCGACGGGCCAGACGGGCCTGTTTCGTTTCGGCAGTCAGGGCGGTGTGGCGGCCGGCGTCCGCCGCATCGAAGCCGTAACCGGTCCCGGGGCCTACGCGGCAATCAACCAGATCGACCAACAACTGACCGGTCTGGCCGAGAGCCTCAAGGCGCGGCCGGAGCATCTGGCACGCAAGGTGGATCAACTGATGGCGGAGCGGGCCAAGCTCGAATCGCGCGTCGCCGAAATGGTCGAGTCAGGGGGCGGCTCGCCGGTGGCCGACGAGGAGCAGCTGGACATCGGTGGAGTGACGGTGACGGTCGGCGAGACGGGGTCGGAAGATCGTAAGGAGATCGGGACGCTGGCAGACCGGTTCCGCGAGACGCACTCCAAGGCCGTCATGGTGCTGTTCTCTTCGGCCGGCCGGGGAGCCATTCACACGGCGGTGACCGACGATCTCATTACCGACGGGAAACACGCCGGCGAGCTGGTGAAGCGTATCGCCAAAGTGAGTGGAGGGAAGGGAGGCGGTCGGCCGACCTTCGCTTCGGCCGGCGCCGGCGAAGCAGGACGGTTGGCGGAGGCGCGGGCTGCGCTCCCCGACATCGTCGAGCGCTGGTTGGCGGACGGGAACTGACGAATGAACCCTTGGCTCGCCTCCAAGACGTTGACGGCGCCACCCGCCTTGCGCGAGCGGGTTGACCAGCTCGCCCGGAGGCACGCGGTGGCTGATCGACCACTGGCCGATCAATTGGCGCGAGCGGCCGCGGAGGCCCTCGATCAGGTGGTCGCTCATCCGGGAGATCGATCGGTGGCACTCGAACTTCTTTCGGCCGATGCTCTGATCACCCTGGCGCTGCTGTCACGTGCCGAACAGAACCCCGAGTGTCTGGCGGAGTTTGCCGATCGACTGATAGCAAGTACGCTCGAGTCGTCCGGCAAGTGATCGACCTCCACTCGCACGTGCTCCCCGGGGTGGATGACGGGGCGCGTTCGGTAGACCAGTCCATCGGGGCGATGCAAACGTTGGCCGAGCTCGGCGTGACGGATTTGTGTCTGACGCCACACCTGTTGGCCAGTCGTGCCGTGGATGGGGTGCCACCGGAGCACGACCGTGCTTTCATCGAGCTTTCCAGCGTTGCCCCAGGGGCGCCGCGACTCTATCGTGGGGCCGAGATCATGCTGGACCGCCCGCTGGCGGAATCGGTCGGGCTCCGGCGGGACGTAACGCTGGCCGGGTCACGCTATCTCCTGGTGGAGTTCATGCGGATGGTGCCGTTCGAGACGGTGATCAGGGCGTTGCACCGAGTGGTTGAAGTGGGACTGGTGCCGGTACTGGCCCACCCCGAGCGCTACAGCTCCTGTTCGCCAGCGGCGGTCCGGCGGTGGCGCGAGGTGGGCGCGCGAATGCAAGTCGACGCCGGAACGCTTTCGGCCCACTCGACCAGAGGCAGTCGGGCGCGGCAACTGGTGGCGGAAGGCCTGGCGGATATCATTGCCGGCGACAACCACGGCGACGGCCGCTCGGTCAGCGCCGGGGTAACCATGCTGGAAGACCATGGCGGTGATGTTCAGGCCGAGCTCCTGGGAACGACCAACCCAATGGCGATTCTGGAGGACGGCGACCTGGAGCCGGTGCCGCCCATCCCACTGAAGCAATCGTGGCTAAAACGGCTACGCCGGTTATTCGAAGGGGAAAACGATGAGTGAAGACCGCGTGCGGGATGCCCTCTCGGGTCTGGCTCGGCTGGCAACCGCTGTGGCGGAGGAAGCGCCGGCAATAATGGCGCTGGCCAGTCAGTACGAGACGACGCTGCGGAACGGAGGCACTCTGTTCTTTGCCGGTAACGGCGGTAGCGCGGCGGACTCCCAACATATGGCAACCGAGTATGTGGTCCGCCTCGGACGGTCCCGCCCGGGGTTACCTGCAATCGCTCTCACAACGGACACGTCGCTGCTGACCGCTGCCGCCAATGACCTCGGATTCGAAGAAGTCTTTGCACGGCAGGTGGAGGCCCTGTGCCGTCCCAGCGACTTGCTGATGCTCCACAGCACCAGCGGATCGAGTCCCAATCTTCTGCGCGCTGCCGCTGCTGCTGCCGGCAAGGGGGTCCAGGTCGTGGCGTTGCTGGGACGAAATGGTGGCGCTCTGGCGGACCTGGTGGATCAGGCGATAGTGGTTCCATCGGACAACACCAGTCACATTCAGGAACTTCATCTGGCCATGGAGCACATCATCGCCGGCATCGTGGAAGATGCCTTGGCCGAGTCATGATAGATCTCAAAGGAACCACGGCCCTGGTCACCGGTGGCTCCCGGGGTATCGGCCGTGCCACGGCGCTGATGTTGGCGGATTGTGGTGCCGACGTGGGTATCGTCTACCGTAACCGGCGGGCCGAGGCGGATGCGGTGGTCCGGACCATCCGGGACAAAGGTTGCCGTTCCTACGCCGGAGCAGCGGATCTGTCCGATGCCTCGGCCGTCGACCGCGTGTTCCGGGAGTTCAAGGCCGGGTTTGGCCACCTCGACATCCTGGTGGCCAACGCGGGTGTCTGGCCGGAGGAGGACAGCCCGTTGCCGTCGGTGTCTGCGGAACGGTGGCGGACCACAATGGCGAGCAACGTGGATTCGATGTACTACACGCTCAAGGGTGCTCTGCCGCTCATGCGGCGGGGCGGGGCGGTCGTTCTGGTGTCGAGCACTGCGGGCCAACGGGGTGAGGCGGGCCACTCGGATTACGCTGCCAGCAAGGGGGCGATCATTTCGCTCACCAAGTCGCTGGCCGTGGAGTGTGCTCCCGACATACGGGTGAACTGCGTCGCTCCCGGGTGGGTGGACACGGAGATGTCCGCCGGCCCGTTGGCAACCAAGGAGGCTGACCGTATCCGCAAAGAAATCCCACTGCAACGCGTCGCCGACGCCGAAGATCTGGCAGGCCCCATCGTGTTTCTCTGCAGCGACATGGCGCGGCAGATCACCGGCGAGGTACTCAACGTGAACGGCGGCAGCGTCCTGTGCGGCTGACGCTCTCATGGCGACGATGACATTTCCCGAGCAGATCCACGTTCCCGACGAAGTGATCCGCATCATCCAAACCTTGGAAGATGCCGGGCACGAGTCCTGGTGCGTCGGCGGCGCCATCCGGGACACGCTCCTGGGACTGCATGGCGAGGCCGCCGACTACGACGTGGCGACCGCCGCGCAACCGGACGCGGTGCAGGCGCTGTTCCGGCACACGGTGGCCGTCGGACTTCGCTATGGCACGGTCGGAGTGCTCGACAAGGACCGGGTGCTGCACGAGGTCACGACCTTCCGCCACGATGTGACCACCGACGGGCGCCATGCGGAAGTGGCCTTCGGGGCCTCCCTGGAAGACGACCTGGCGCGCCGGGACTTCACCATCAATGCCATCGCCTACCACCCGCTCAGGCACGAGTGGCGGGACCTGTTCGAAGGTACCGTTGATCTGGACCGGAAGCTGATCCGGGCGGTGGGTAGCCCGGTGGAGCGCTTTCGCGAGGACTACCTGAGAATTCTGCGGGCCATCAGGTTTTGTGCCCGTCTCGGCTTTACCATCGACCGGGCCACGTGGGACGCCGCCAAGGAGGAAAGCGAAGGACTACGGGGACTCTCGGCCGAGCGGGTACGGGACGAGTGGTTCAAGGGGCTGCGGACGGCGCGGTCGGTTACGCGCCTGGTGAAACTGTGGACCAGCATCGGCGCTGCCTCGATCTGGCTCCCCGAACTGTTGAAGGGCGAGGGTGATGCGGTCGAACGCACCGGGGCCGAATCTACAGCCGGCCGTGACCCGGTGGTGCTGACCACGTTGGTGTGCGTCGATCCGGTGGCGGTGTTGCAGCGCCTCAAGGCATCCAACCAGGAGATCGGACGTGCCGTGGCACTGATGGCCGGACCCCACGAACCGGCGGGCGTGGGGCCCGTTGCCACTCGTCGCTGGCTCTCCGCGGTAGGCGATGCCGCCGATGACCTTGTTGCCTTGTGGGAAGCGCGTAACCGGGCCCAGTTCTCCTGGGCCGGTACGGTCAGGGAGATCAGAGAGAGAGGGGATCCGTTGACGAGGGGGGATCTGGCCATTGGAGGGAACGAGTTGGTGGAGATGGGAGTGACGGCGGGGCCGGAGGTGGGGGCGATTTTGGAACAGTTGCTTGGGGCTGTGGTGGATGAACCGGGGTTGAATACGCGGGAACAATTGGTGGGGATGGTGGAGAAAGGGCGTAGGGCGTGACTGAGGCTTCGTTGTTTGGGGTGGGGGAGCCGTTGGCGGCACGGATGAGGCCGCGGGATTTGGATGAATGTCTTGGGCAGGAGCATTTGTTGGCCCGGGGACATGCATTGGGGGATGCCATTCGGCGGGGGGATGTGGGAAGTACCATTCTGTGGGGGCCGCCGGGGAGTGGGAAGACTACCCTGGCTCGGCTGATGGCCCAGTACACCGATCGGGCGTTCGTGGGGTTCAGCGCGGTGACTGAAGGCGTTCCCCGGGTGCGGGAAATCCTCAAGGAGGCCGAGGGGCGGAGGGGGATGGGGCAGGGGACGATTCTGTTTTGTGATGAGATCCACCGGTTCAACAAGGGGCAGCAGGACGCGTTTCTGCCGCACGTCGAGAGCGGCGTGATCACCCTCATCGGCGCTACCACCGAGAATCCATCGTTCGAGCTGAACGGGGCGCTGTTGTCGCGGTGCCGGGTGTACGTGCTGGAGCCGTTGGCTCAGGAGCATCTGGCCAATCTGGCTCGGCGGGCCCTCGAGGATGGAGATCGTGGCCTGGCGGCCTTGGGCCTGGAGATGGACGACGAGACGGTCACCCTGCTGGCGGAGCAGTCGGATGGCGACGCCCGCCGGACACTCACAGTGCTGGAGGCCGCGGCGCAGCAGGTGGGTGAGCGCGGCACGATCACCAGGGAAGTGGTGGTGGACGTTCTAGCTCGCAGGGTCCCCAAGTACGACAAAGCAGGTGAGGAGCACTACAACGTTATTTCCGCCCTCCACAAGGCCATTCGTGGGAGCGATCCGCAGGCGGCGCTCTACTGGCTGGCACGGATGATCGAAGGAGGGGAGGATCCGCTGTACATCGCCAGGCGGCTGGTGCGGATGGCGAGCGAGGACATCGGGCTGGCCGACCACCGGGCGCTGGAGATCACGCTGGCGGCCAAGGAGGCGTTCCACTTTCTCGGGTCGCCCGAGGGGGAGCTGGCGCTGGCGGAGGCGGCGGTGTATTTGGCGACGGCGCCCAAGTCCAACCGGATATACACGGGGTGGAAGGCGGCGTTGGAAGCTGCGCGGGAGACGCCCGCGGCGCCGGTGCCGATGCACATTCGGAATGCGCCGACGGGGCTGATGAAGGATCTGGGGTACGGCAAGGGGTATCGCTATGATCCGGATGAGCCGGAAGGCTTGGCTGCCCAGGAGTATCTGCCTGAGGAGCTGGAGGGGCGGCGATTTTATGATCCTGGGGGGACGGGGTTCGAAAAGAGGATTGCGGAGCGGCTCGAGTTTTGGGCGCAGCGGAGGGACGGGGCGGTGAAGTAAGGGCGGTAGAGTAGGGGCGGTAAGGGCGGCATTGGGCGG
>CAXMUQ010000063.1:0-6374 GCA_964196605.1 uncultured Acidimicrobiia bacterium | reverse complement strand
GCCAGCGTCCGAACCGCCGACTGATCGCCCCACAGCCGTGGTGCTCGGCCCCGAGGCATTGGAACATGCCTCGGGTGAAGACCTGGAATCCATGTGGCGCAACGGGGCCACCCCCATGGGCGTGGGCCCCGCCGGGGAACGGGACATTCCCGACAACGTCAAGGCCGAACGCCTGAGCGCCCACCTTCCTGGCGACGCGGGACGGAGGAGGATGTTGCTCGCCATCCGAACGGCCCTCAGGGAGTCGGCGGTGCGGCGGCAGAGGGCGTTGGCAGAGCGCGAACTGGCGGCCCGGGCCTCGGAAGTGTCCGAACTGACCGACATCGGCATCAAGCTGAGCCTGGAAAAAGATTACCATGTGCTGCTTGACATGATCCTGCAGTACGCCATCCGGGTAACCACCTCGGACGCAGGCAGTCTGTATTTGGCCGAAACGTCCGACGAAGGTGATCGCCATCTACGCTTCAAACTGACTCAGAACTGTAGTCTGCCGGATCTCGATTTCGAGGAGTCCACCATTCCGTGCGACCACGCATCGATCGCCGGCCACGTGGCCATCGAAAACGAGCCGCTGGTGATCGACGATGTGTACCAGCTGCAGGACGACGTGCGCTATCATTTCAATCCAGCGTTCGACGCACAGCACGGCTACCGGACCAAGTCGATGTTGGTCATCCCCATGTCGAACCACCTGGGCGAGGTGATCGGCGTCTTGCAACTGATCAACCACAAACACCACATCGACGCCCGGCTCTCGACGGCAGATGACGTTGACCAACTGGTGACCGACTACCCGTCACGGTTGGTGGACCTGGCCCGGGCACTGGCCAGCCAGGCGGCCGTAGCGTTGGAGAACAGCCTGCTGTACCAGGAAATCGAGGGGCTGTTCGACGGTTTCGTTCGGGCTGCCGTGACCGCCATCGAGCAGCGTGATCCGGCGACTTCGGGTCACTCCTCCCGGGTGGCCGACATGACCGTGCGGCTGGCAACCGTGGTGTCCGGCCTGTCGTCGGGCCCCTTTAGAGACGTCGACCTCGACCGGCACCAGATCCGGGAGCTGCGCTATGCCTCGCTGCTACACGACTTCGGCAAGGTCGCCGTGCGCGAGCAGGTGCTCAGCAAGGAGAAGAAACTTTACACCTCCGACCTGGCACTGGTCAGGCAACGTCACGCCTTCCTGGTGCGCACGGCACAGTGGCAGTTCGAGAAGGCCCGCGCCAACCACGTAGAGAAATATGGCGCCGAGGGATACGAGCAACTCCTCCCCGCCCTCAGGTCAGCCAAGCAGCAGGAGTTCGCCCGACTCGACCGGTTTCTGACCACGGTACTGACGGCCAACGAGCCGAGCGTTCAGCCCGAGGCCGTCGGACCCGGTTTGGAGGAATTCGCCGACGAGACGTTTCGTACCCTCGACGGCGATACTCAGCCGATGCTTTCGGAAAGCGAGTTGCGGCACCTGCGGATCGCCAAAGGGACGCTGGACGAGCGAGAACGCAAGGAACTGGAAGACCACGTACGCCACACTTTCGAGTTCCTGCGGCACATTCCCTGGACCAGCGAGCTCAGTGGGGTGCCCAATATTGCCTACCGCCACCACGAGAAGCTGGACGGCAGCGGTTATCCCCACGGCGTGCCAGGTACGGCCATCCCCGTGCAGACGCGCATGATGACTCTGGCAGACATATTCGACGCCCTGACGGCGCTCGACCGGCCGTACAAGCCGGCCCTCAGTGCCTCAGCGGCGCTCGACCTCATGGGCGAGGACGTTGACCAGGGCGGGCTTGACGCCGACCTGTTCGACATCTTCGTTCACACTCGTATCTATGAGATGCCAGCGGCGGGCGTGTAACCACTACGCGGCAGCCGGCCGATCGGCCCGGTTCAGGGGTCGGCCGGCGCGCTCCCCGCTGAGGCGGGACGTCCCAGGAGACGCCGGACCGTGGCCCACAGCGCAATATTGATCGGAACAGCCAGGGCGATGACTTGCCAGTTGGCCTGGTCGAAGCCTGGAAGGATCTTGGCCACTGCGCCGAGCAGCGAGCCGGCGGCCACCAGACCAGCAAGGATGACGGCCGTCTTCCTCCATCGATCAGACACCAGGGCCAGGGGCACAACCACCAGGAGCAACAGCGTCACCGGATTCAATTGCAGCACGTTCTCGTTGGCACGGGTCATCAGGTGATCGGTGCCGAACCAGAGGAACAGCAACAAGCTCCCACCCAGTCCCGCCAACAGTGCCCAGGCACCGGCCACCAATCCAAAACCCACCCGGCCCGGACGACCACCCCTCCGGGCTAGCCCGGCGCACCACAGCATCAGGACAGCCCACACCGATCCAATCGCTAGGTAGATCAGATACCATCCTGGCGGCTCGCTCCGTTCCGGTGGCCCGGACCCCTGGTAAATGGTCTCCTCGCTCCTTACCAGCGGCGTCAGTTCTCCGTCTGGTCCCTCGACCTGCACTGTACGGAGGTACTCCTGGAGTCTCATGGGAACGTACATCTCGTCCCAGCGGGAGATGGGCCAGTCTGTTGGGCTGCCGAGTCCCAGCTTGGTTCCGGTGTAGGCGAGCGGGTCGGGCGCCAGCAAACGGTCGGAGAGAGATCGCCAGGTCGAGCCGGTAACCGTGTCCGCAGATTGGGCGCTGATGGCGCCCCCGACGACCATGTCGAGAACGTCCCGGATCCGGGTCGAGCAGTTGTCCCGGTAGTAGTCGTAGCGGTAGTAGCGGTTCTCTTCCAGGACATTGTGTTCGAGAAACCGTAGAAGTTCTGCCCGTGCCGCAGGCGGGAGTTCCAGTTCCTGAACCCACACAGAACGATCCCTCCTGATGTAGGCGGAGATCATGCCCCTCGGGTCGGCCGCCCCCATCCAGTACAGCATCCGGCCTTTGACGAATCTCGAGAGAAATCCCGGCTCGGCAAAATCGAACCTGCCATAGTCGTATACAATTTCGCGCCCGGTGGCTTGGTCCTCGATCCAGATGGCATTGTGGCCGAACAGCTCCCACACTTCACTGCCCGGTCCGGCGGTAAGCAGACGGACCGTGAGACGCTCTCCAGGCACAAGTAATGTGTCGGGATCCTGTTGTTGAGAGTGCAGCGGTAGCCCACCGGCGAGGAATGTTGACAGCGCCAATGCACCGAGTACGTGGCCGGCCCAAGTCCGGCCCCGGTGGGTCACAACTTCACTTCTCGCCCGCTCGCGGCGGAGCGATAGATGGCGTCCATGACCTTGTGGAGGGTGAGGTAGTCCTGTAGCGGGGGCGCCGCCGCCTCGCCGCGGATTGCAGCGAAGAAATGGGCCCATTCAGCACGGTAGGAGGCGGAGAAAGCGTTCTCGCGGCTGCCCGCGCCCGAGGGTGACACGTCCATCGGTGCGCCGTGCATCTTCTTCCACACGGTCAGGGGGTTGATGCTGGCGGAGCCCTTTGAGCCGCGAAGTCCCACCCCAAACCGCTCGCCCGCCCCGATGTGATTCCAGGTGACGTCCAGAAAGATCGACGGGCCCGATTCGCAAACGATGTAGGCGCTGCCGGCCTGCTCGACGGGCCCATCAGCGGCGGTTTTGCCGAACGACGCGGTGACGCGTTTGGGAGCCGGGTTGTCGGCCAACCATAGCCCCAAGTCGAGAATGGCCAGGCCGAGGTCGAGCATGGCACCACCACCGGACAGCTCCCGCTTGAGCCGCCAACCAAGTTGCGACCGGCTGGGCTTGAAAACGTGCCAGCTGCCCCGGATGCTCTCGATGGCCCCTAGTTCCCCGCTCTGCACAAACCCGCGAACAATCTCGACGTCCGGGCGGTACCGGTGGTTCATACCCACCATCAGGACACGGTCGTGTTTGGCGACGGCGTTCTTGATGCGCTTGACGCTGTCCACCGAGGCGGCCAGCGGCTTCTCCACCAGCACGTGCAGTCCACGGGATAGCGCTGCGAGGATGTGAGACTCATGGAGATGGTTGGGCGTGCAGATGAGCAGCACATCGAGTTCTTCGTACTGCAGCACTTCCTCGATGTCGTCAAACGCGTCAGTGATCTTGAAGCGGTCCGCGACGACTCGGGCCTTGGGAAGGTCCGAGTCGCAAATGGCAACCAGGTCGACGTTCTTTATCCGCCGCAGCACAGGAAGGTGAGCCACCTGCACGATGGCCCCAGCCCCGATGATGCCGATCCTTACTCGATCCGTCATGCGCGCCTCCTACGGCACACGATAGCCAAGCCCTACCCCCAAGGTAAGGGTGTTGAGATTTCCCGTCAGTACTCCGCGTACCCCAAGGTTCAACACTAGCGACCGCGTAAGTAGCACGTCGGTCCCCGCGGTGAGATCGAGCCCGATCTGCAGTTGGTCGAGATTGTCTTCCACCACCGTGCCGGAGATCCGCTCACCCGATCCGTTTCGGAAATGGAAGGAGAATCCCGCACCCACGTAA
The DNA here is from genome assembly GCA_964196605.1 of uncultured Acidimicrobiia bacterium. Classification (GTDB taxonomy): domain Bacteria; phylum Gemmatimonadota; class Gemmatimonadetes; order Gemmatimonadales; family GWC2-71-9; genus N074bin45. The sequence continues at coordinate 1,943 of CAXMUQ010000063.1, read as the reverse complement.
GGCTGCCACCGGCGAGGGCCACCCCCAAGAATGAGGTACTGGACGTCACCGGCAATGGCGACGTCCTGCCACTTCACCTGTCCCAGATCAACCGTGGCACTCCCCGAGGGATCATCGACCAGCTGCAGAATCCCCGCCTCCAGCCGGCTGATCTCCTCGTCGGTGAGATCGGCCTTGAAATAGCTCACGCCGAGCATGAGGCGTACTTTGGGGGCGATCTCACCCAGGTGGACCTGGAGACCGTACTCAGCCGTCGTCTCTACCTTATTACTCCACATGGCGCCAACGCCAACCTGGATCCCGCGAAAACCGACACTGTCGTAGGTAAACTGTTCCAGGGTGCTTTGCGCCTGGCTCACAATGGGGACGGTGAGACATCCTGCCACCCAGATCATGCCTCGGACCGTACTAGTCATTGTAGCTGCTCCAACGTAGTTCCTGGAAAGTAGCTGGCCAGAATCTGGGAGTGTCCCAGACCGGCCCGGGCGCGTCCAATGGTACCCCACTGGCACAGTCCCACTCCGTGTCCGGCCCCGGCGCCGTCTGCGACCACCTCGGTGACCCGGCCCCCTTCACGCCGTACGTCGAGCGAGAAAGCATTGCTTCGAAGAATGCCGCCATTGGGCCGCAACAGAACCCGGCGAACCGCCGGGCCGTCGACCACGACGGCGCGCTGCTCGAATTCAACGGCAAGCCGGGCCACCCTGTGCGATCCCGTGCGATCGGCCACGCGCATGTTCTCCAGGACACCGAGTTCCGCCACGTTGGTCCCTGTTTGCGTCGGCAGCGTCCGTCGCAGTGTCCGGGCGAGCTGGTCGCCGGACCACGTTTCCCGCCAACGGAACCGGGGCGAGATGCGGCAATACGCCTGGCCGGACCCGTCAACGTCGCGCACAGAGACGAGGTAACTGCGGCGCGCATTGCGGAAGACTTCCGTTCCCTCGGCCGTCTCGCCGCCGCACGTGGAGAAGAAGAATGCATCGATTGCCACACGATTGTAGGTAATGATCGTCCCGCGGGTGGCACGGACCGCCTGCCAGGCGAGGGGCTGCTCAGCTCTCACGCCACCGTATACCTGATCGGCCACCGTAGGCCGGAAATCGAAGCCGTCCTTGTGCCACCGGCCCATGTTGCGAATGGCGAAGGTACGGGAAACGATGGCCTGAGCCTTGATGGCCTCGAGTTCTTCGGGCTGGCGTGCGCCGATCTCCAGTGGCACCACCCCGGCGAGGTACGACTCGATGCCCAGCCTGTTGACGATGGTCAAGCCAGTCCTGTCCCGGAACACCCAGACTTCGCCGCGGTAGTCCCGACCGGCCACCCGCACGAACCGCCCGGGTACCGCCGGCCGGAACACCAGCATGTCGTCTGCCAGCAACGAGGTTCCATCGGCCGACTCCAGGCCCACCCACTGGCCCTCGACGATCACCTGCCACCAACGCCCGTCGTCCACCCGATACAGTTCCTGACCCGCCGGGTTGGCCACGACCAGCGCGTCGCCGCCGCCGATGTCGGTCCGTCCGGCGCCGACGTACAGGCCGACCCGGACGTCCACATGGCTTACTACTGTGTCGGGCGGATGCCGGCCTGGAGGGAGTGCAGGAATTTCAGGCTGCGGGGCAACAGGAGCCGGAGCAGTGGCCTCGGTAACGGGCCCGACGGGCGGCGGGGCCGGATCCAGGTCAGCCGGGGCGGTTGCTCCCCCGCAGGCCCAGAGTCCGGCGAGGACCGGCCCTCCAACGACACGGGGCAGAAGAGAACGCATTCAGCGGTAGTTGCCGAACTCCAGTTCGACGCCGAAGTCTTCTTCCCGCAGACTTTGCATCACGTCCTGCAGGACGTCCTTCTTGGGGCCGGTGACTCGCACCTGGTCGCCGTTGATGGCAGCCTGGACTTTTTTTAGCGTCTTGTCGTCCTTGATGAATTTGACGATGCGCTTGGCG
>CAXMUQ010000062.1:0-7865 GCA_964196605.1 uncultured Acidimicrobiia bacterium | reverse complement strand
ACCACCTCGTCGGCGTGGAGCACGGTGCCGTCCTCACCGGTGACCCCGACGACTCGGCCACCATCTCTTGTCAGCTGTGCCACGCGGAAACCTTGGCGCAAAGTGACACCTTCCGCCTTGGCCCACTCGAGGACGGCCACCACCACCTTGCTGCTCTCGGCGTAGCCACCACGCGCGTGATAGAATCCGTCGACGTGATTGCCGGTAGCCCACACCGGAAAGCGATGGGCGATCGAGTCGGCATCCAACCGCTCCGGCGCATGACCCCGACGGTTTAGTAGCTGCCAGCTCTCGAACTCGAACCCGCCCGTAGACATCGGCCGGCGGCACACCATGAGAACGCCGCACTCGTGGAACAGTGGACCGGTTCCGTTCCCGCTCCAATGATCGTTCCAGTCATCCCATCCTTCCAGCGCTTCCTCCACCAGGGCCATGTGGTATTCATCGGTGCCGTACTCCATGCGGATGACCTTGGAGATATCGGTACTGGAGGCATCGGGATGGGGAATGGGACCGGGATCGACCAGAGTAACGCGGTGGCCGCGCCGGGCGAGTTCGAAGGCGGCGGTGACGCCGAAGATTCCGGAACCGATGATGATGGAATGGGTGGGCAAGCTCATTGCTCATTGCTCATCGCCACATCCACCCAAACCAACCGATGATCCGATACTCCGACCAACGCGAACAATGGATCGTCGCTCAGCGGCCAGAACACTCCGGCATCCATGACATCGAGGTCTTTCGAGGGGAGGACGTAGTCGAGTCGCAGGTTCCCGGGTCCCCGCTCGCCGTCGGCGAAGTCACTGGTGTCCCAACGAGGGTCGCCGGTATGCTGCTCGTTGTATCCTCCTTGCAGCCGGGTCTGTTCGGGGGCGCCGGGGCTGGAAGGAGCAACACTTCGGTCTACTCGGTGATGTTCCAGCAACATCGAGATGGGCCGTTGGTGACTGTCGCCGTCGAAAGGGTCGGCGTTTTGGTCGCCCATTATGATGAAAGAGGCGCCGTCGGCCAGTCCGCCGCCGGTCCCGCGGTCGTCATACAGATAGGTGGCTGCATCGGGCGTTATGTAATCGCTCCAAAAGCGGATCTCGTCGTGATTGCGCCGGCCGTTGCGATCTTCAGGTCCATCGAAAACCGGAGGCGTCGGGTGGCTGATCAACAGATGCACCCTGTGCCCTGCAATGTCCACCGGCACGTCCCAGTGACTCTTGGATGACAGAGGCAACACCGCCAGCTCGGCGTCGCTGTACCATGGCTCCCCCGTGACGGGGTCGACCGGCAACAGCGCGTCAGGCATGTCGCGCCACAGAAAACTTTGGAAGGTCCGGATCTGCTCCTCGACGAGCGGGAACCGGGAGTAGACTACCATCCCGTACTGTCCGGGGAAGAAGCCGAAACCGAGTGCGTCGCCTCCGTACGCTACCGCCGAGGCTCCAACTGTGCCGTCGTTGTCGAGGTCGTGTCCGGAGGGAACGCCGGTGTTGACCGACGCTGTGTACCAGAAAGGGTACTCGATCGCCTCCGCGCCTGATTCTCCCGACACCTGCTGAGACACAGCGAGGTAACGGTCGTGAAACAAACGGGCGGACTCACCTGTCTCGTCCCAATCGAACTCGTTGATCAGCAGAATGTCCGGCCGGACGCGCTGGACAATTTCGGCAACGGCTTGGGCCTGCGAGTCGGTGTCGGCGAGATCGGTCCTTAGCTGACCGGCGGTGTTGCGGTTTAGCGAGGCGTTGAAAGTTGCTACCCGAATTGGGGCTGATGCCGGGCGGGCACAGGCCGCGACGGTGGTCAGTAACAGGCTGCTGACGGTGATCGATGAAAGGATGGGGGATGTGATCATTTTGGTTGGGTGAATATCGAATATCGAATGCCCAGAATATCGAAATTTTCTACGTCCTCATTACTTGTTTCTTCAAATCCCGCAACAGCTGCGCGGCGGCGAGGCGTCCACTTTGGCCGGTGATGCCTCCTCCTGGATGCGTGGCGGAGCCACACATGTACAGGCCGGCTAGCGGGGTGCGGTAATGTGACCAGCCGGGAACAGGGCGCATGAACAAAATCTGGTCGAGGGTTACCTCTCCCTGGAATACCTGCCCCTCACTCAGACCGAAGCGAGTTTGCAGGTCTAGCGGCGTCAGTACTTCCCTGCCCACGACGGTGTTGGCAATGTTCGGCGCGGCGTCCTGCAAGGTCCTCAATGCCAGGTCGCCCAGGGCGCTACGATCGGAATCGTCCCAGGATCCGTTCCGCAAGTGGAATGGGGCGTAGTGCAGCCAGGCAGACAGTACGTGGGCGCCCTCGGGTGCCAAGCTAGGATCGGACACGGACGGGACTACAACTTCCAGCGCGGGACGTTTAGACACTTCGCCGTACTTGGTGTGGTCATAGGCCCGTTCGAGATCGTTCAGACTGGGACACAAGACGATGGTCCCGTGTAAGTCTGTGGCATTCAAGCCGGTGAAATCGGGGAGTTCCCCCAGCGCCAGGTTCACCTTGGCGGCTACGCCCCGGTACCTGATGCGGGCGGCCTTGGCAACGAACTCGGGATCGAGGTGCTCCGGGTCTACCAGGTTGAAAAAGGTACGCTGGACGTCGTAGCCCGACATGACGGCCCGGGCGGAAATCTCTTCGCCGGAGTCGAGTACTATACCGGTCGCCGCACCTTCCGTTACACCGATCTGTGCCACCGCGGTCCCCGTGCGGAACTCCACTCCGCGCTCACGAGCGGACACTTCCAGGGCCCAGGCCAGATGCCCTACCCCGCCGCTGATGATCGGACGGCCGCGGGGGATAGCCGCGGCGCCTACCTGTTGGTGCAGGAGTCCAAAGGCCGTGCCCGCGCTCCGGGGCCCAAGGGCGAGGTGTCTCACGGCGACCACGCCGAGTGCTCCCTTGAGGAGATCGTCCTCGAACCAATCGTCGAGCAGGTCGGCCACCGGCATGGGGAAGGTCCGCAAGAACTCCATCAACTCCACCCGGCCCAGCAGTCTCGCTCGCGCGGCCAAGCGCAGGAGGGAGATCATGTCTCCGGCTCCGCCTTCACCCGGGCGTGGAGTCGGGTTGCGGTATATGTCCGTCAACAGCCGGGCGAATCCAGTGATGCGATCGGTGAACGCTTGCCACTGCTCACCATCAGCGGGCGACAGTTGTTTCAATGAAGTGGCGGTTGCCTCCGCGTCAGCCGAGAGCCTTAGTGCCGGTCCGCCGGGGTTGGGCGCCACCATCAACGGCTCACCCGGAGAGTACTTCAACCCGTGGTGGGCCAAGGCCAGATCGGCAACCACTTCGGGCGACACGAAGCCTGCCGAGTCGAGGCAGGAATCGAAACGGAATCCCGGTACTGACTCGGTCGTGACCATCGTTCCGCCCACGGTTTCCGCACTGTCAACTACCAGCACGTCGAGTCCCGCCTTGCCGAAGTATCCGGCGGCAACCAGCGATTCGATGCCGCCGCCGAGCACCACGACGTCGTAGCGCTTGGTCATGACGGTACGCCCCAGTCGGCCAGAATTTCTCGCGCCGCCAGGCGACCGGACGCGCCCATGATGCCGCCCCCGGGATGGGTACCGGATCCGCATTGGTAATAGCGCTTGACCGGGGTGCGGTACTTGGCCCACCGCGCCGAAGGGCGCAGAAAGAACATCTGGTTCAGCGCCAACTCTCCGTGGAAGATGTTGCCTTCGGTGAGCCCGGCGATGGATTCGATATCCTTGGGCGTGATCACCTGCCTGTGGAGGATGGCCGACTTCAGGTTCGGGGCGTACTCGGCGAGTGTGTCGATGACGGCGTCGCCGAACGCCTCGCGTTTGGCGTCGGTCCAGCCGCCGTTGAGATCGTAGGGCGCGTACTGCACGAAGATCGACATCACGTGTTTGCCGGGGGGCGCCATTCCCGGGTCGATCACCGACGGGAGAATGCAGTCCATGAAAGGACGGCGGGAAAACTCACCGTACTTGGCGTCGTCGTAGGCCCGCTCGAGGTAGTCGATGCTGGGACTAATCGAGATCGCGCCCGCCATGTGAGCGCCCGGCCCGGGCATGCAGGTGAAGTTGGGTAACTCGCTGAGAGCCAGGTTGACCTTGCCGGACGATCCGCGATAGCGGTACCGGCGCAGCCCGTCGAGCAGATCGTCCGGCAGCAGCGATTGGTCGAGCAGTTGCAGGAACGTGCGCTTGGGGTCGAGAGCCGACACCACCATGTGCGCCCGGATCTCCGTGCCGTCTTCCAGCGCCACACCGACCGCCTTGCCCCGCTCTACCATGACTTTCTCAACGGCCGCTTCAGTGCGTATTTCAACCCCGGCGGCGCGGGCAGCGCCGGCGATGGCCTCGCTAATGGCGCCGGTACCGCCACGGGCAAATCCCCAGGCGCGGAAAGCGCCGTCGATGTCTCCCATGTAGTGATGCAACAGCACGTACGCCGTTCCGGGCGAACGCGGTCCCAGGAAAGTGCCGATGATGCCGCTGGCCGACTTGGTGGCCTTGAGCGGCTCGCACTCGAACCACTCACCCAGGAAATCCGCCGAACTCATGGTCATGAGCCGGTGGAGCGTGTGGAACCGCTCGGGGCCCAGGTCGTTAAAGTGCTTGCCCAACTTGAGAAGCGACTTGAGGTCTCCGGGGCTGAGCGAGGCCGGGTCGGGCGGGATCATGTCGAGGATGGGTCGCACAGCCATGGCCATGTGGTGCATCAGCACGCCGAACTCGTCGTAGGCTTCGGCGTCACTGGGAACGTGGCGCTGGAGTTCCTGGCGGGCCCGGTCGTGGTCGCCCCAGGCCATGAAGTGGTCGCCGTTGGGGAGCGGCGTGAGCGTGCTCTCCAGTGGCAGGATCTGGAGACCGTGACTGGCGAGATCGAGCTCGCGGATGATGTCGGGCCTGAGGAGGCTCACGACGTAGGAAAACACGGAAAACTTGAAGCCGGGGAAGATCTCTTCGGTTACTGCCGCGCCGCCCACGAGGTGACGGCGCTCGAGGACGAGTACGCGTTTTCCGGCGCGGCCGAGGTAGGCGGCGGTGACGAGGCCGTTGTGGCCTCCACCGATGATGATGGCGTCGTAGGGCTGGGTCATGGGCTGGGGGCCTTACCCCTTCTTCCTCTCCGGATCGAAGAACGGCGTCCTGGCCACCTTCGCCGGGGCGCGTTTCCTTTGATGCTCAACCGTGACTTCCATCTCCACCTGGGTGCCCGGCTTGGCGTAGAGCGTCTCGACGTGGGCCAGGGCGATGTACTTCTTCAGCACCGGCGACCAGCAGCCGCTGGTGGCGTAGCCTACTTGGGTCCCGCGAACGTAGAGGGGGACGCTGGTGCGCCAGGCTGTTGCCGGGAGCTGGGGCGGGAGGCCCACCGCGGCGTACAGGTCGGTCATTCCTTCCCAATCCACTTCTATTCCGACGAAGCCCCACGCGGGGCCGCGGCGGTGTTCAGCCGCCAAGGCGTCCCGTCCGTTGAAGGGCCCTTTTTTCAGATTGACGGTCCAGCCGAGGTTCAGTTCGTAGGGGGAAGACAGCTGGGAATCGATGAGCGCGCGATTGGCGGAGACGTAGTCGACGTCGATCATCAGCAAGCCCGCTTCGATGCGCGCCACGTCGAGCGCCAGAATGCCGGCCGGGAGCAGTCCGTAATCGACGCCGGTCTCGACCAGCGCATCCCACAACGGGACCGCCTGGTCCGCCGCGACCCAAATTTCGTAGCCCAGGTCTCCGGTGTAGCCGGTTCGTGAGATGGTCACCGGGATTCCCCTGATGGTTCCCTCGGTCAGACGGAAGTACTTGAGCGACTCGACCTCCGCATCGGCCAGCCGTACCAGGATGTCTCGGGCCCTGGGGCCCTGGAGCGCCACAGCGCCCAGTGAGCGGGAAACGTCCTCGATCGCCACGTCCATGCCGCGAGCGTTGCTTGTCAGCCAACGGATGTTGGGATCAGCGGAGGTGAGACGGTACGTCGTTTCGTCCAACCGGGAGATGGTGCCGTCGTCGAGCACCTTGCCGTGGGAGTCGCACCAGGGGGTATACAGCACGCGGCCCACTTGGCACTTGGCCACGTTTCGCGGTACCATCCGGTTCAGCAGCCTACAGGCGTCGCGGCCGCAAACGAGATATTTGTACAGCGGTGAAACATCGATCAGGCCCGCCCCGCTACGAATAGCAGCGTATTCACGGTCGTGATTGAGTTCGTAGGACCCCAGAACCGTGTGCCCGGCCCAACGGCGCCAGGCGTGTCCTTGGGCCAAGGCGGCGGTCCGTTCGTGGAACGGGGTCGTATTGAGCAGGAGTGGTGTCATATGTATGGGTGGAAGTTGGCGAACGGTAATACCATCCTGAGCCGATGGTAAGACCGGTTGGTGGAGGGCGGTAGGGGCGGTAGGGGCGGAAGGGGCGGTAGGGGTGAGAACGGAATGAGGCTCGTGATCTAACCTTCCAGCGGCTTTCATGGAATCTTCAGGCAGGCCGGGGAATTGTACCAGAAGGTCCGGGATCGTGTGGATCCTCGATAGTCCGACACCGGAGTCAGCATGACCGCCATACCACTGTACAGTCCATCGCCGGCATCGTCGGCCCTGTGGAAGGCGGCCCAGGCAGCAGGGGTCGTCGCCACTGTGGTGCTGGTGGCGGGATTGTTCATGGACCCGGACCTGGCCCTGTTCGTTTTGTGGAACGTACTGATCCCTCTGGTGCCCGTGTCACTGATGGTGAGCCCGCTCATCTGGCGCAACGTCTGTCCGCTGGCCACTCTGAACATGGCGCTCAATCGCAAGTCTACTACTCGCAAGCTTACCAACGGTCTAGCCGCCAAGGCGGGGATCGTTTCCATCGCTTTGCTGATGGTCCTGGTGCCGGCACGCCGTTTTGCGTTCAATACCGACGGCACTTCCCTGGCGATCGTCATCGTGGTGGTTGGCTTGCTGGCTCTGGCGCTCGGCGCGGTGTTCGATGCCAAAGCCGGGTTCTGCAACGCCATCTGCCCGGTGCTTCCCGTGGAACGCCTTTACGGCCAGGCCCCACTGCTGAAGGTGCCCAACGCCCGCTGCCCCAGTTGCTCCCTGTGTACCCAGCGCGGCTGCATCGACCTGTCCCCGGAAAAGTCGGTGGCTCAAACGTTGGGCACCGCGCGCCAAACCTCGGCCTGGTTGGGCACACGGTTCGGCGTGTTCAGCGCCGCGTTCCCTGGGTTCATCGTAGGCTATTACACATCGAGCGACGTGGCGTTGTCAGCGGCGGGATCGGTGTACCTGTACATCGGTGCGTGGACCATAGGTAGTTACCTGCTGATAACCATCCTGATCCAGCTCTTCAAGATGCATTCGGCACTGGCACTCCTGCTACTCGGGGGTCTGGCCGCCAGCCTGTACTATTGGTTTGCGGTAGACGTGGTGCTGACCGCCATGGGGATAGGTGGGGTGTGGGCAATGGCGCTGCGCGGCGCGGCGCTGCTGGTGGTGGGGGTTTGGCTGGCGGGTGCGGTGCCGCGGGTGATGCAGAAGAAGGCTGCGAGGTGATTGAGGCAATTGCCAAACCACACCTCCTTCAGGCAGATTCCACAGTCCACCGCGCTCGACCCCAATTCCACAAAGGCTTCCCATTGCACCGTTCGGTAATGTTGCTGGTGGGCATGTTCCTAGCTACCGGCGCTTCTGCCCAGCAACTGGAACCCCGGGCCTTCTCGGCGGTGCCGGTGGGACTGAACTTCGCGTTGCTGGGCTACGGCTACAACACGGGTGATCTTCTGTTCGGCCAGGACATCCCTATCGAGGACGCCACCGCCAAACTCAACACCATCACCAGTGCCTACGTTAGGACGCTCGGCTTCTTCGGCGCCTCGGCCAAGCTGGCGGTCATCGCTCCGTTTGCGTGGGGGAC
>CAXMUQ010000061.1:0-4865 GCA_964196605.1 uncultured Acidimicrobiia bacterium | reverse complement strand
GTTGCTGCTGGCCGGAGCGGGATTGCTGCTTAAGAGCTTTGACCAGTTGTACCGCGTGGACATGGGATTCAATTCTGAGCGGGTAACTCGATTCACCCTGGATCTGCCGGGAGCACAATACGATTCACTGCCTGAAATGGCTGGATTCTATCGGTTGTTGGAGGAGCGTTTGGCGGCCTTGCCCGGTGTGCAATCGGTTGGGTCAGTGTTCGGTCCGCCGCTCGGCCGGGGCAGCATATCGGGTGACGTTCTCATCGAAGGAATGCCCGAACCCGAGGCAGGCAACGAGCACTCCGGTAACATCCACTCGACCACGCCCGGCTATTTGAGAACAGTGGGGATGACCTTGCTACGCGGCCGGTGGATCGAACCGCACGACGTGATCGATGCACCACTGGTGGCAGTGGTGAGCGAGACCTTCGCACACCAGAATTTTCCCGGCGAGGACGCCATTGGTAAGCGGGTTGAGGTCACCGCCAGCTTCGGGTACGGCAACGGCTACCGCACCATCGTGGGCATCGTCGCCGACGTGCAGCGAACACCGACCCGGGCACCCATCAGCGACGTCTATTTTCCGCACGCGCAGTTCGGGCCAGTGTTCTTGACGGTGAGTATGGCGAGTGACGGCGTTGGCCCCCGGGTCAGTGACGTGCAACGCGAAGTGGCCGCGCTCGATCCTGGGATCCCGGTACAGCGATTCGAGACATTGACCGATGCGATGAGCCGGGAAGTAGCCCCGACACGTTTCTACTTGTTGATGGTCGCCACCTTCGCCACGGTTGCCATGTTACTGGCGGCGGTTGGCCTCTACGGGGTAGTTGCCTACCTAATGGCCCAGCGGACCAAGGAGATCGGCGTCCGCATGGCGCTGGGCGCCAAGCGCAGTCAGGTAGTGAGCATGGTGCTGGGACAGGGGCTCAGGCCCACGCTAATTGGGTTGGGTGTGGGGTTGGCGCTGGCACTGGCACTGGGGCGCGTGGCGCAGAGCCTGTTGTTCCAGGTGAGCCCCAACGACCCACTGGTGCTGGCGGCGGTGGCGGCAATGCTGCTGGTGGTGGCGTTGTTGGCGTCTTTCTTACCCGCACGACGGGCGAGCAGGGTGGATCCCATGTCGGCATTGCGAGCGGAGTGACATGGTAGACAGGCGGACAGGCGATCGGGGTTAGAACGGCACTCGACAGCGGGGTGACCAGCCGAGGTTGGGCAACAGCCGTGCGGATGCTAGATCTCCAGGTTGATGCCGATGGTTGGCAGAATCCCCAACGACTCGTTGGCCTCCACCCGCTGTTCGCCGAAGTTCCAGCGGACCCCGCTCACGTTGTTGCGGTTGTATAGATTCTGGATGTCCAGGTACATCTCGAACTGGATGCCGGGGAAGCTCCAGCGTCGGTCGACCCGCACATCGAGTGCGTGGAATGTCGGGAGCCTCGGCCCTTCATTATATAGGCTGAAGTCTAGCCGTCCCTCGTTGGGCCCGGTCTCGAAGTAGGGTGTGGTGGGGAGTCCGCTGGCGAGCCGCCACTTGGCGCCCACCTCCCATGATCGACCGATCCGGTACCCGGCGCCTACCGTCACGATCAAACGAGTATCGTACTGTCCCGTTCGTGTGGCGCCTTCTATCGAAGTGAATTCGGCACGTGCCAGGCTGGTGCTGAGCAAACCATACCATGGTGTGTCGCTGAAGCGCTTTTGAATCATGAGCTCGGCGCCGTAGGTGTTACCAGTACCCGAGCTGACGAGTGGTTCGAGTCCGAAGGGGATGTCCGTGGTCGCATCCTCGAACCCGGTGGGGGCCAATACCGCCTCGGGCCGGAAGATCCTCGCCGGATAGTCTCGGTAGCGGCGGTAGAAAGCTTCGACCTGGAGCTTGAGATCTGGTCGCAGAAGCCGGCGATACCCGGCTATGAGTTGGTCTGACTGGATGGGTACCAGGCGATCCGGGTTACCTGGATCTCCCACCAACCAGATGAAAGATGGAGCCTGGTGGTAGCGCCCAGCGGTGAGGGTCATGCTGGATGTAGGTGAGAGCCCGTATGATAGGCCCAGGCGCGGGTCGACTCGCCAGGATGCAGCCAGGTAGTCGTAGTACTGGATGCGCGCACCGATCGTGGTGCGGAGTCGGGTGGAGAGATCGTACGTCAGCTCGGCGTAGGTGGCGTTTTGCAGGGTGGTGAACGAGGTGTCGACACGCAGCGGTTGGGGAGTGAAGTTTTGGTCCGTGCGCACCGAGCCGTCGATGACGATACCATAACTCAGGTCGTCGCCCACCTTGAGAAGATTGCCAAGTTCCAGTGAGAGCCGGCTGCTGGGTTGCAACCGCAACGCCGCGCGCAGGCTGGTCACCCCTTCGCGGGAGCGATTCTCCACCAGCGGCGTGGGCGGAGTGGTGAAGGCGACCTGACTGGTTTGGAAATCGGTGAAGGTGCGTCCCAGAGTGACGCTTAGTCGACCACGATTCAGGAAGTGATCCCACGTGAGGCCCGCGAAGTACTGTTTCTGATCCGGCGCCAGAATTCGGCTGTTGTCCTGACGGTCTTCGGTAGTGTTGTTGTTGAACGACACTTCGTTGATGGCGCCGATGGCCGTCAGCGATAGACGATTGCGGTCATCGACCGTGTAGGTCAGCTTGGCCGTGGCATCCCAATACGCTGGGATGAAGCTGAAGTCGGCCAATTTGAACAGCAGGTCGAGGTAGGACCGCCGCACACCGATGAGAAATGAGGCTCGTTTGCCCAACGGGCCTTCCACGATCGCGCCGAATCCCGTGGCGGAGAGATTGGCGATGGCCGACAGCCTTTCGCGATTGCCTTCTCGCAGGCGGATGGACGTCACTGACGCCGTGCGATCGCCGTAGGCCACCCCGAAGCCACCGCTGGAGAACTGGGCCTGATCCACGAATTGGATGTTGATGAGCGAGAGCGGGCCGCCGGTCGAGCCCTGCGATCCGAAGTGATTGATGTTGGGCACCGCCAGGCCGTCGACCAGAAAGAGGTTTTCGAATGGCGCCCCACCGCGGACGATCAGATCGTTGCGGCCGCCCGAGGTGACCCCCACTCCCGGCAAGAGTGCCACCGCCCGCACCACGTCTTCCTGGACCCCCGGGGCCCGTCGGACTTGCTCCGCCTCGAGTATCTCTGAGGCCGTGGGGGACCGTAGCCCTTTCTCGAAGTAGTTGGGTCGGACCTCGATCGTTTCCAGTTCGAACGGGAGCGGTTCGAGGTCGATGGCGATTTGTAGCGGTTTGCCGGAACCGATCCGGAGATCGGTGCGAATGAACGGCCGAAAACCGATGGCTCTTACTTCAAGCCGGTACTGTCCAGGCGGAACGGCCGCGAAGCGGAAGCCGCCGCGGCCGTCCGTGGTTTCCGAGCGTTCGAGCCCCAGGAGGGTCACGCTGGCGGCGGGAATGGCACGGCCGGTGACGGCATCGCGTATCCGGCCGGTCAGGACGCCTGCGCGAGAACTGTCGACCTGTGACTGCGACGGAGTGGGCGCGAGCGAGCCGAGAGCGCCAAGAACGATGACGATGAGAATACGGAGTTTCCGCATCCCGGAAAGTAACTGCCCTCGCTGCTATCGTACTTCGTGCACCGGATCGAACCCATCGATCACGTGCAGGTCCCGCTGCGTCTCCATTACCATGCACGCTATCCCTGACGCGCCGGGGGCCAATACCATCCAGACGCAATCGAGCGGCAAGTTCAGTATCAGTTCCTCAGGCCCACCCGTCGCAGGCACGCGATAGATGCCGCCCCCGGGAACGTCGGAGCGCTGGCTTGGATTACGGTAGAACCAAACGTAGTCGTCGACCCAGCCGAGGATGTTCCAGGTTCGATCCTGGAGGTGACGCAGGGTACCGTCTTCCAGGTTGACGACCCAGATGTCGTTCTCCGAGGTGACGGCTACGTAGGGCCACTCGGGAGACATCACGATACCCTCCAAGGCGAACTCGCAGCGATCCCCGCACTGGAGCTGCAACAGCCGGCCCTGCCCCGAGGGTCGATCCACCAGGATGATTTTGTCGCGGCTGTTTTGGGTCATTGCCGCCAGCATAGTTCCGTCAGGAGACCAGGCAAACCAGCACATCGCCTCGGGAACGGAGAGGGTCTGCAACGCGCCGGTGGTCATATCCAGAATGACCGGAGCCGGGCCGCCGTTCTCGCCCCTTCGGACTTCCGGCAAGGCCAGGTAGCGTCCGTCGGGAGACTGTGTGACCAAACTGCATCGGCTACCGGGGGCTGCTCCGGCTCGGCGCGTCAGGGACTCCTGCCGTCCAGTCGAATCGATGGCGAGGATTTGGTAACCTTCCGGTGTGCCTCGAGTGACGATGACCCTGCCATCGGCCAAGAACCCATGGACGTTCCAAAAGGCCGTGCCACGAGTCAGATTCCAAGCAGGATTGTCATCCGGGGTGGCCGTGTCATCAAACAGGAGTGCACGTACGTTGGCCGCGCCCGGCCCACTGCTGTAGACAAGTCGCCGGCCATCCTCCGAGACACTGGTGGCACCCGGATTCGCCAGTCCCGGATAGACCAACACCGCCGCACCCTGGATCGTGGCCGTGGACGGATCCAACGGCACGTGATAGAGGTCGGCGTTGCCGCCGCCGCGTCCACGGAACAGGTAGAGGCCTGAGCCGTCCGCCGACCACCCCCCCAGAGAGCCATCAATACCGGGAAGAGGGCCCGGCCCCGATGTGCCATCTCGTGAGACGACGCCGATGATTCTCTGGTCGAGTGAGTCGGCGCCTTGATAGGCGACCCACCGACCGTCTGGTGAGATGACTCCGCGGGAGACGGTCTCCACACCAGGTGGCTGGAGCAGCCCTTCGCCCGTGACCCCGCCGGCATCGACCCGCAACTGCT
>CAXMUQ010000060.1:0-7745 GCA_964196605.1 uncultured Acidimicrobiia bacterium | reverse complement strand
AAAACCAGGTGGCCGACAAATATCCCGTCACCGGGACGATGCCGTATTCGGAGCCCACGGTGCCCGACAGGATGTCGATACTCCCGTCGCCGTAGGACAGGAACAGGCCACCGCCGAAGGTGAGATCCGCCCCCATCGAATAGGTTCCGGCGGGGACCACTAGCCCGCTGCCGTCACGCAAGTTTATTAGGGTCAGTAGACTTACGTTCCACAAGTGATGGATCTGCCACGAGCCCTGGGCGGCCACTTCGTCCTTGCCCAGCACCTGCATCTCGCCGTCCTGGAACGGCTCCGATCGGAACACCCGGGTGAGATCATCCGCGTCCGAAGCGCCGAAGTCGTCGTGCTGGTACTCCACCACCACGTACAGATCGCGACCTCCCACGTCGAACCTGTTGTCGACTCCGACGGCCAGCCGGACCGCAGCCACCCCGCTGTCTGGGTCTTGGCGAAGCGAAATTTCGCCCCTCAACTGCAGCCCGCCTACGCTGCGGGTGGCTCCCACAGCGATGCCGGGGCGGTCGAACACCAAGCCTGCCCACGCGGAAACATCGGTTTCACCCCAGGTCGTCCTGCCGCGGGCGAGGGCCGTGACCGCGGTGCCGGAGTCGGTATCCGCCAAGCGCACGACCATGTCGACCTCGCTGAGCGGGCCGGGATAGTACCTGACTCGGGCGGCATCAACCCCCGCCCGGTAGACCCGGAACGGATCGGACGGATCAAACGGTGCAAACGGGTCGGCTGGTGTCAGGAACAGCGTCGTGGCCCACGATATGGCCTGGCGGCCCACGGTGCCGTCCCAGTCCTTGCCCCCGGCTTCGAGCGCCAGCCGGTCGAAGCCGTGGTCCCAGGTTACGTGATCGTCATCCACGATGTTCCACTGCAGCGGCAACCACTTGGTGCTCGTGGGAACGAACACCGTGCCGCTGAGCCCGGCGGCGACGTTCTCTCTGAGCTGCAAGTTCTGTTGGTAGGCAACCTCGAGCGCCACTACACCCCAGGTGGGCCGACTCATGAAGCGGAGTTGTTGCAGCAGCGCCAGGCCGCCATCGCTCAGGTCACCGGAGCCACTGGCGGTGGGCACCGTGAGGCTGTAGCCGCGGATGGACCCCAATTGCTGGCCGGCCAGCGGTACCGGAACGGCAAGGATGATGGCGGCGACCAGGCCGGTCAGCGATCTCGTTCGTCTCCGGTAGCCATCCATTTCACCGCCGCTCATCGCTCACGATAGCACCGTCCACCAACCGAATGAGCCGGTGGGCCCGCTCCATCACGCGGGGGTCGTGGGTGGCAAACACGAAGGTGATCCCCAGATCGCGATTGAGACCTTCCATGACCTCGAGGAGGTCGTCGCTGGCGTGGGAATCGAGATTGGCGGTCGGTTCGTCGGCCAGCACCAAGGCCGGTTCGCCCACAACGGCGCGGGCCACGGCCACTCGCTGCTGTTGCCCGCCGGACAACCGGCCGGGGCGACGGTTCTCCATCCCGTCCATACCGATCTTGACGAACAGTTCTTCGACCTTCCGGCGGCGTTCCTCCTTCGGTACGCCACGCAACAGCAAGGAAAACTCGGCGTTCTCCAGCGCCGTCAACACAGGAAGGAGGTTGTAGGCCTGGAAGACGAAACCGATGCTCTCCAGCCGCAGCCGGGCCAGGGCCTTGTCGGAGAGTTGGGCCAGCTCCCTATCGGCAATCCAGATCTCGCCCCTGGTAGGTCGAGTCAGGCCGCCCAGCATGTTGAGTAATGTGGTCTTGCCAGACCCGGACGGGCCGGCCATTGCCAAGAACTCGCCGCGGGCAATCTCCAGCGACACACCTCTCACCGCGTGGACCGGTTCGGGCTCCTGAGGGTAGGTTTTCCACAGATCGATGGTGCGAACCGCATGCCCTCCTGTTTGCACCTGATGGTCAGTGGTCGGTTGTAAACGGGGCTCGCTCATCGGTCGAATTTCATCGCCTCGGCCACATCGATTCGCGTGGCCTGGCGTGCCGGATAGAGTGAGGCCAGAACGCCGATCGTGATGATCAACGCCAGGCTCAGGAAGATGGTGGCCAAGCGGAACTCGGGAACCATGACGGGATCGAACAACGTTCCCGAGAACGTCAGCTCCTCATCCATCAGGAATGACATGTCCAATCCGTCTCGCCAAAGGGCCCATGTGACCCCGAGACCCAAGAGCACACCCAACCCACCGCTCAGCAGGCTCAACATGACGCCCTCGAGCAGCACGACGACACCGGTTTCCCTGCCCGTCAATCCCAACGCTTGCAGGACACCGAATTCCCTTTTGCGGTTGAGCACCGCCATGAGGATGGCGTTGAGAATGGCTAACGCGATGATCGCCAGGGTGATGATGTGGAACACCCAGTCGCCCAGGTCGTCGATCTTGACCGCGGCATCGAGTTCGGGCGATGCCTCCCGCCACGATAGCACTTCGACCTGGTCAGCCGGGAGAGTTCGCTCGAGCGTTCGGATGACCGGCGGCGTGGTCCGGCTCGATTGCAGCAACACCGCCACGGTGGTCACCGCCCCGGGGGCGTTGAGCCAGCGCTGGGTGGTTGCGAGAGCCAGGTGAATGATGCCTTCATCGAGGTCGGGGACGCCGGTCCTGAAAATTCCGGCCACGCGAACCAGTTGTCCCTGGATTTCACCATCGGCATCCTGGGCGGTCAGCACGAAGCGCGACCCGAGATGGATCCCCAGCCGCTCGACCAACCCGATGCCGACATATGCGGACAGGCGATCGCCGCTTTCGAGGTAACGTCCCTCGACCAGCTTGTCGTCGAGCAGGGAAAACGCCGGTTCGACATCAGGATCGACGCCCAGAATCAGAATGGGGATGGCTGACCCGGCCGAGGAAGCCAATCCACTAACGGCGATTCGGGGCGCCGCCATCACTACACTGGGCTCGACCTCGGGATCGTCCAACGCGGCCAGCACCGTGGCCAGGGCGCCTTCGTCAAGCCGGTTGTCGAGCGACCGATTCTGTTGGTAACCAAGCGCCTGCAAGGCAACGTGCCCCGTCCCCAACTGGACGCCCTGGTCGATCCAGCTTTCGTGGGCGCCGTCGGCCAGGGTCCGGGACATGATCAACAACGCCAGGCCCAGCACCATGGCCGAGGCGGTCAGCGTGCTCCGGCGGGCATAACGCAGCACGTTGCGCAGCGACAGGCGCAGGATGATCCCCAGCCGGAGACCCTCACGCGGGCGTGTGCCGGCCGCACTCATTCCGCCCCCGCCAGGGCATCGGCCGGTGGGACACGGGCTGAGCGGATTGCCGGGTAGAGAGAAGCCAGGATGGCGGTGAGGAACAACGCCGCGGCACTCATGACCGGCGTCTTCCACGTCAGCACCACCCGGAGGTTCGCCTGCACCAGAGAGCCTGCCATGGTGAAGTCGCCCACCAGCGCGGCCAGGCTCGGCGGCGACACGCTCCACCACACCATGATTGGAATGGTGATGATGGCGCCGGCTATGAGGGAAATGACGCCGAGCACGATCCCTTCGTACAGAACCGTCTGGACGATGCCGGAGCGGGCCGACCCGAGTGCCCTAATGATGGCGAATTCCTGGCGTCGCTCGAAGGTAGCCATGAGCATGGTGTTGGCCACACCGAAGATGGCCATGACGAACACCACCACGATGATGATCCAGTTGGCGGAGCCAGCCAACTGGGCGTACTCGGCCAGGTCCGGCCGGAACGACACCCAATCTTCCACCTCCACGTCGGCCACTTGCCGACTCACGGTGGTCTGCAACGCGGCGGCGGCGGCGGTAGCACCCCAGGGAGCGGACATCGAGGCGGCCACTTCGTGAATCCGGCCGCGGTCCAGCACCAGGAGGTCCTGGAGCGTCTCTATGGAGAGAATGGCATAGCCAGCATCGAGTACCGACATCCCAGTATGAAAGACGCCTGACAGGGTATACAGATCGTTGCCCAGGGATCCGTCCGCCGCCCCGGCCACCAACACCAACTCGGCACCCGGCTCAACGTGAAGCTTGCGGGCCATTTCACTGCCGATGAGTACTTCGCGGCGGCCGGGTTCCGGTAGCCGGCCGGCGATGAGACCGTCCAGCATGCGGCTCACCTGGGGCTCGCGCTCGAGGTCGACACCCATCAGTATCCCGGCGTTCGTCTCCGATCCGGAGCTGACCAGACCACCGCCGTACACCCTGGGCGTGGCGCCCACGACGTCCGGCCGGGCGGCGACCATGGCGACCAGGGCCTCGACGTCGGTGCCATCACGGCCGCCGATGGTGGAGTAGAGGCTGCGTTCCGGTTTGTATTCTACGTGATGGATCTGCAGCTGCCCGGTGACCAGCTCGGTGCCGTTCTCGATCATCTGGACCACGATCCCGTCCGACAAGCCCACCATGACCGTGGCCGAGAGGAATCCGAGGGCCAGCGCACCGGCGGTGATGGCCGTGCGCTTCTTGCTGCGCCACAAGTTGCGCCATCCGATCCGCCACCACACCATGGCATGCATGACGCCGGCTCAGCGCTGCTGCTTGAGATTGCGGAGTGAAAAGAAGTCTTCGTCGAGACCTACATCGAACACGATGTCGGAATAGATGATCGTGGTGCTTTCCGTTGGCTTGTCCTCGGGGGTAATCGTCATGACCGACGGGACCAGCCTGCCGCCCATGGTCTTAAGCTCGGAAAAGACCATGGTGCGCGACAGGTTGCCGTCTTCATCGTAGTACTTGGCCCATGTGGGCATGACGTCCCGCCGGCGCACTTGTTCTTCGATCCGGCCCCACACCACCGGTGCCTCCGGTTTCGGGGTCAGGGTGAATTCCCACACCGGTTCGCCGTCCCGCTCACCGTCAAAAGTGATTTCGATGTCGTAATCTTCGATCAACTGGCTCTCTTTGACCAGATCGTCGTTGGTAAAGTGAGAGCCCATCCAGGAACCCATCATGAGCGAAGGAGGAATCTTGATGGTGCGATCAGCCCGCGGGAGATAGTTCCAAACCTGCTTGTCGACCTTGAGCGTGGCGGTACCCGCTTCACTCTTGGGAGCGTTCACCCGGACCAGGCTGTACTCCTTGCCCAGCGACCACACCGCCATCTCCAGGCTGCGCGACCAGTTCTCAGTCACGATGTCCATGACGATCGTTCCCTGGCTGGAGTTGCCGCGCAGGAGGCGGTCGACGTAGTCGATGATGTCTTCCGCAGTTTCGAATGAGGGAGTCTGCGACGCCGCGGGCTGGACGAGAGCAGTGATCGCCAGGAAGATGATGCCGGCAGGCCAGCGGGGAAGTTTCATAAACTGCCGATCCTCAATGAGATACAGGAAGGAATTTAACAGCATCCATCCACCGGCGGCGAAGTGAAATCGGCGCCAAGCCGATTGCAACCCTGCACGCCACTCCCCCGTCTAACCAGGAGTCCCGGCCCCGAGAGCTGCCCTCGCTGCCCTCGCCGCCCCCGCTGCCCTCGCCTGTAGGAGCGCTCAATGGGCCCACTCACCCACACTCTTCGCCTGCTCCGCCGATCCCCCGGATTCAGCACCGTCGTCATCCTCACGCTGGCCCTCGGCATCGGCGCCAACGGCACCATCTTCTCGGTGGTCCGCAGCGTACTCTACCGGCCAATGCCGTTCGCCAACGGGGACCGTGTGGTGACCGTGACCAGTGACAACGTCGAGCGGGGGTGGTTGGACTTCGGGGTTTCACTCCCGGACCTGGTCGACTGGCAGACCCAATCGCACACGCTGGAACAGGTGGCCGGCTATTGGGCCGGTACAGGAAATCTCACAGGCGGCGATCGGCCTACCCGAGTCGCCTATGGGCTCGCGACACCCAACCTATTTGGCGTGTTAGGCACCCCGCCGCTCATGGGGCGGACCTTCACCGCGGAAGAGAATGACGAGGGGCGCGATGCCGTCGTGGTACTGAGTTGGCCATTCTGGCAGAACGCCATGGGAGGCCAGCCGGATATTCTTGGTGAAACCGTTTTCCTCGACCGCCGCCGGTTGGAAATCATCGGCGTCATGCCACGAGGTTTTGCCTTTCCAGAACAAAGTGTGGCCTTCTGGAAACCGTTCGGCTTCCGGGCCCGGGAGTACCAACGGCGTGGTACCCGCTGGTTGGGTGCCGTGGGCGCGGTATCCCCTTCCCGGACCATGTCGGAGGCGCAGGCCGAGTTCGACCAGATCGCCGCGCAACTCGCCTTGGCCCACCCACGTTCCAACAAGGGCTGGACCACGTCCGTCTTCCCCTACAGGGCGACGCTCACCGCCAATGTAAGATCCCTCCTGTTCCTCGGGTGGGCCGCCGTCGGCATCGTGTTGCTCATCGCCTCCGCCAACGTGGCCAACCTGTTCCTGGCACGGGCCGCCAAACGAGAGCAAGAATTGGCCGTGCGGGCGGCCCTGGGAGCCGGACGCTCTATGCTTCTGAAGCAGCTATTGGGCGAGAGCCTGGTATTCGCCGCCTTAGGGGGCGTGTTGGGTATGGTGCTGGTCGTGGTGGGGGTCAACGCCTTTGGCAGAATCGCTCCCGAGGACTTCACCCTCATGGGCGCGCTTACCATCGACTGGGTGGTGGCGGCCTACTCGGCTGGTTTGGTCCTTCTGACAGGACTCCTGTTCGGTATGCTCCCGGCCGTGAAGGCGTCGCGGCCTAACCTGGACGCCACGTTGCGACAGGCTGGTCGAGGGAGCATGGCCACGGGATCGCATCGGCTTCGCGGCGCGTTGGTCGTCGCCGAAGTGGCCTTGGCCGCGGTCGTGTTGGTGGGGGCCGGCCTCACCATCAGGAGCTTCGGCCGGTTGCTGTCCGTCGACCCGGGATTTGAAACCGAGGGGCGGCTCACGCTCAAGGTGGCTCCCTCGCGGGCGGCGTACCCCGAACGTAGCGACGCCGTAGCATTCTACCACGAGCTACTCTCCGGCATGCGTCAGCTCCCGGGTGTGGAGGCGGCGGCCGCGGTGAGCGTGCTGCCGGTTCCGGGCGGCAGCTGGTGGACGTCGAGTTTCTGGCCGGAAGGGAAATCGTATGGTGATGGTGAAACGCCGGTCGCCGCCACGCGAGTCGTGGTGGGAGAATACTTCGAGACCATGGCCATCCCTCTACTCCGCGGTCGCACGTTCAGCCCAAGCGACACCGAGGGCGAGCCGGTCGTGGTCATCGACCGGCTGGCGGCCGAACAGTATTGGCCCGGGGAAGATCCCCTCGGCCGGCTGGTGACTTTCGATCGTCCCAGCGGAGAAAATGTGACCTGGTACAGGATCGTGGGCATCGTGGGCGCGGTTCGTCACCAAGCGGTGGAAGTGGCGCCGACACCCATGGCATACATGACGCTATCCCAGGCCGGGTTCGGTCACTTCCTTGACTGGGGCATGAGCCTGGTCGTACAGACACCGGGTGATCCGTTAGCGCTGGCTCGTCCGGTGCGCGCCATCATTGCCGCCCAAGCGCCAGACCTCCCGGTCTACAACGTTCAGCTCCTGACCCACACCGTGGCCGACAACTTGGCCGAGAGGCGTTTCACGCTCACCATGCTGAGCGTGTTCGGTGGCATCGCCCTCTTGCTAGCGGCCATCGGCGTGTACGCGGTGCTGGCGACCATGGTGGCGGAGCGGACCCGGGAAATCGGCATGCGAATGGCTCTGGGCGCGGACCGGAAACAAGTCCTCTACTGGGTGCTGCGTGACGGGGCGGTCAAGGCGGGAGCTGGCCTGGCGATTGGCCTGGTCATCGCCCTGGCTTCGAGCCGGCTCATGACCAGCCTGGTATA
>CAXMUQ010000059.1:0-21363 GCA_964196605.1 uncultured Acidimicrobiia bacterium | reverse complement strand
CACCGAGATCTACACGTAAACCAGGCGGAGTTGGCCCAGCCACAAGTGCGCCGATCGGCTCACCGTTTGGGTGGTGACGATTTCCACCTTACTCGGGGCGTATGTCGCTCCGACCTCGATCCCCAGCCGCCCGGACGTGCTGAACATGAGCCGGCCTCCGAAGGCGAATGAGGTGCCCTGGCGAGCGGTACCGATGGAACCCGGCTGTTCGTAGACATTGCCGGTGGGTACGTAAGCACCAGCTATGGGAGTCAGCATGAGCTGGGCGGCGGCGGCGGTACTCCACAAGGCCGCAAGCGCTACCGACAGGGCCATGAGCCGGAGGTAGCGCCTGGCCACCGTGGCGCCCGAGTTGGCCCGCCTGGGACTGGTTCGTGGTTGGCTGGTCAATGAGCGGTCAGCGCGACGAGTACGTGTAAGACGTTGAAATTGACACCCTGGGCATTTTGAACGTCACCGATATTTCCGCCGTAGAAACTGGCCAAAGGAGTGATGGAAAGACCGCCGCTGATGGGAACATCATAACCCACACCGAAAAGGTAGCCCAGGCCGGCGTCATCCAGGAACACCGAGGTCGGGAAGCGGAGATCTCCCCGTGCGTAAGCCATCCCGATGCCGCCCTTTACGAACAGCCCCATACTGCTCGAGGGGTACCACTGGACCGTGCCGTTGAGGCCACCAAGCCGCAGTGGGTCGCCGTTGATGGTTTTGACCCACCCATCCACCTCCAACCCGACGAGGAGCGACTGATTGAGGGTGAGGCCCATGACCAGGAACCCAGAGAACGAGCCTTCCCGGGGAATGTCGTCACAATTGCCACAGCTCATTTCGGCCGCGCCGTACCCGGCACCCACAGATCCCCAGAACCCCTCACGGACTGTCTGCTGCGCCGCCATGAGGGTCGCCGTGACCGACAGCGCCGCCAGCGATACCATCACCGAACCAGCGAGCCGGCGAAGCATGAGAAACACGGTCGGCCTTGGTTAGTGGAAGGTGACGGCGGCCATGAACTGAAGCACGTTGAAAGTCACGTTCCGGATGGAAGCGATGTCGCCGACGCTCCCGCCATAGAAATTCGCCACGGCGGTCACCGACAGGTTGCGCTGGATCCGCATGTCGTACCCCAACCCCAGCTGATAGCCGACCCCCGCCTTGTCGAAGAATATTAGGCCCTCGTCCGTTTCCTTGTCGCCGCGGATAAAACCAAATCCCAGGCCGCCCTTTATGAAAAATCCTTCCCGGGTTGACGGATACCACGATATCACTGCGTTGGCCGTGGCGACTGCCAGATTGTCGTTGCTGTCGGTGACTTTGGACCAACCGGTAACCTCCCCACCGAGCAGAATCGACTGACTGAGGGCGCCGCCGACGTTGAGGAACCCGGTGAGATTGCCCGTCCGACTGGTGTCGCCGCACTGGTCGCAGGCAACCTTGGCGGATCCATAACCCAACCCGAACGTGGCGTATACACCATCATGAGTATTGGGGTACTGGGCCTGGGCGCTTGCCGCCAAAAACATGGCACCCCCGGCGATCAAACAAACCCTACCAAACACACGCATGTGAACTCCGTACGAGAAAGCGGACAGGACCGAACCAGGTGAATGTAACCCCAGGCAGGGACCGAATCACCTGAACCATGGGGTGGCGCTAGAAAAATCCGACCGTCAGGATGGCCTGGATCACGTTGACGTTGAGCCCAGTGATATCATCGACATCGCCCAGTGAGCCGCCGTACAAACCCACGAGCGGCGTGAGGCTCAATGAGCCGGAGATCCGCCAATCGTAGCCTACGGCCGCCATGTAGCCGAACCCTGATGTGCTGCGCGAATCGAACTGCCCCGTCTGGGTCTCGAGCGTGACCTTGGCCGACCCGAACCCCAGACCTCCCTTCACGAAGAACGGCCCAGTGGACGCAGGGTACCACTGGCCAAAGGCCGTGACCGTGGCCACCCATCCGTCCTCGAAGTCCTGGCTCTTGTAGAAGAAATCCAGCTCCGCGCCGATGATCAGTGGCTGGTCGATCGCCGTTCCGATGGCGAACAGGCCCGACACGCCACTCTGCCGACCACCGTCGCATTGATCGCAGGAAAATTTGGCGCTACCAAAGCCGATGCCGATCGTCGAATAGAATCCGTCTCGAATCTGGCCCTGTTGCGCTTCCGCGCTCCCGGCGTACACGACGAACATGACCGCGGCCTTCATCACAAAACGTCCCAACGCCCTCATGCTCCCTCCACAGGTCATTGCTTTCCTGCCAGAACGCCGACGTCCTGAGTATCGATTCATTCTACGAGCTCCAGTCTCGGGTTGGATCGATACTCCCGACCCACCTTGGCACACGGTTGGCCATCCTTCAGGACGATGTCTCCGGTGAAGTCGAAACGTCCCTGGAACAGTGACGATCCCACGCCATAGGCGTCGACCGGAACGGCTTCGGCTTCAAAGGCCCGGATTTTCTCAACTGAAAATCCACCCGACACGACGATTTTGACACCATCAAACCCCTCGTCATCCAGTGCGGACCTAACGTTGCGCACCAACTGCGGGCACACGCCGGTCGGGGAGAAGCGGCCCATCTGTGCCTTGACCGATTCATCAACGAGCAGTTCACTGGTGTCGAGTCTCACGCCATACAGCCGACCGCCCAGCGCGCGGGCCACCGCGAGCGACGTCTTGACGCTGTCGTTTTCGAAATCGACCAGGCTAACCACCTGGACGGCTTCGGGGATGAACTCCGCAAATCGTTGCGTAGCCAGCACCGTGTCACCACCGTAGGCAGCGACCAGTGCGTGGGGCACCGTTCCCACACCCTCGTTCCCCCACCAGGACGCCTGCGCGTCCGTCGACACGCCGATGGCGCCAGCGATGTGCGCGGCGTAGCCATCACCCGTCTGCACCAACCAATGATCGTGCCGGGCCGGAAAAAACATGACTTCCTTGGGCGCGGCCGCCTCGACGACCCTCCTGGTATTGGTTCCCACTTTGGTACGCCGTGCCAGCACGCCGAGGTATACCGTTTCCAGATGCGCGAACGCATCGTACGGCCCCTCGATTTCGAGCACCGGCTCCCATGGCTCTACCTCATCCCCATCGTATAATGCCCGGACCGTCAGATCGGACCACTCTACCGAACACAGCTTGAGAACGGCAATGGCCTCATCGATGCCCCCCAGGAACGCGTGCGTCTTGCCAAAAATCTGCATGGTCACATGTGGCCGATAATCATCGGCCAGGAGGATCTCCCGCGCCCGCACGAAGTACTTGTCGGAATAGTACCCAGCCCGCATCTTCTCGACGGGAAGGTGAAATATGCTGGGATCGAGGCGTTTTCGTGGTGGCATTCGGTCACGTCTGTGCCGGTGGGCCGTCAATGTCGGGGAGTTCCGACCCGAAATGCGCCACCTTGAGGTCTTGCAACACGCCCCGCATCTGGCGAGCGTGTCGCGATTCGGGATAAAGGTCGAGCAATCGGCGTAACTCCGCCATCGCTCGGCCGGGGTCCTGCAATCGGTGGTCATACAGATCGACCAGTGCCAACCCCACGCGCACGTCGTCCTCGGGAGTCAGGGGCGTGCCGCCGGTGCGCACCTCGGCAAGCTCACTCACTGCCAGCAACGGGAGCGCCAATGGGCCCGCGAGAAGAGAGGCCCGACGGAGCGTGGCTTCCGCCTTGGCTTCCTGGTCTCGAGCCCTGCGCTGATAGGCCTCCGCCGCGTCCGCGTATCGGCCTTGGGCCACCAGCGTCTCTTCGCCTGAGAACCCGCCACCCGCTCTCTGCAACCCCACGCTGGAAAACAGCCGCACGCTGCCTTCGATCACGGGTTCGAGGACTCCGCCGAGGAGACCGGCCAGCAGTCCATACAAAGCCCAGAACGTTCCGACCAGGAGGATGGCCCGCGGAGCGATCCCGGTTGCGGCCAGGAGCAAAGCTATCGCCGTACCAGCCAGCAGCAGAAGCCCCACGACAAACCGGATGAGTCGGAAGGGGTCGTCGGCAAATTGGAGACGCGCCGACGTCTCTCGGATAAAGGACTGGAATCGCAGGCCCCAATAATATTGGCCCCCTGGAGAGGCGGCAAGTTGACAGACGCTCGCGAGCCTTCTAAATCCCTGACAATCCCTAGTTTACCAGCCAGGAGATATTCCGTGACCGATTCATTCTCCCGCCGTGAGTTCCTCGGCGTTTCTGGAGCCGCCGTAACTGCCCTGGCCGTACCCGGCAGCGTCGACGCCCCGGCCGTACAGCTGCCAAGGGCGGCCCGGCCTGCCGCAGTCAGTTCCTCCAACGGACTCCGGGCCGTCGCCCGGGCGATGGAGGCGATGGTTGCAGGAGAAGACACTCTGGACGCGGCGGTCGAGGGCGTGAAGATCCAGGAACTTGATCCGACCGACACGTCGGTCGGCTATGGCGGGCTCCCCAACGAAGCAGGCGTGGTCCAGCTCGACGCCTCATGCATGCACGGCCCATCGAAACGCGCCGGAGCGGTCGCGGCCCTCGAGGGCATCAAGACCCCCAGCGAGATCGCCCGGCTGGTGCTCAAGTACACCGATCACATAATGCTGGTGGGTGAGGGCGCCAAGCGCTTTGCTCTGTCGTACGGTTATGAGGTCGAAGACTTGATGACGCCCGCCTCCCGGGAACGGTGGCTGCGTTGGCGTGCCAATAGAGGGGCCAATGATGACTGGCTCGACGTGGAGAACGACGATCCAATAGGGCAGCGACCCACCGGCACCATCAACCTGAACGTGGTCAACGCCGCTGGCGACGTATCCTCGATAACCACCACCAGCGGGCTGGCGTGGAAGATTCCCGGCCGGGCCGGCGACTCGCCCATCATCGGCGCAGGCCAGTACACCGACAATGCCATCGGCGCCGCCGGCTCGACCGGGCGTGGCGAATCGAACATCATGGTGTGCGGGGCGTTCCTCACGGTGGAGTTCATGCGCCAGGGCATGGCGCCGACCGACGCCTGTCGGGCGACGCTTCGACGTGTCATCGAGTTGACGGAGCCCCGGCTGCTCCACCCTGACGGCCGTCCCCGATTCAACCTGAATTTCTACGCCGTCAACAAGGCCGGCGACTTTGGTGGCGCTGGGCTATACCCCGGCAGATTCGCGGCGCACGACGGCCGCGACGCCGCGCGCCACGATCTCGCGTACCTCTACCAGCGCCAACGATGAAGCGCCTCGGAACAGCCTTCGTCATCATAACGGCGCTCCTCCCGGGGGCCTTGCGGGCCCAGGATTGGGGCATCAGCTGGCTTCCCATCGTGGTTCCGGCCTCCAACGAATTCCCCTACATCGCGCTGGGGGCCGACTACTCCGTACCCGCCCCCTACGAAGCACCGTACGTCTCGAACGGCGCACTCTCGGGAGCCGTCGGTGTGACCTTCAAGGGAAGCTGGTTTGCCGCTGTCCGGTTCCGCGCCCCCGGGCTGGCCCGCAAGTGGCGTTTCGACATCCGGGCTAAGGCCATCCGGGCGAACCGGTTCGGTTACTACGGTATCGGCAACGAGACTACCTACGACAAGGACCTCGGCAAGCAGGAACCAAATTTCTATCGAGTGTCCCGGTCGTTGTACCTGGGCCAGGTCGAAGTGTCTCGGCAGCTCGTCGGACCGTTGTGGGCCGCGCTAGCCGGCAGGGTGCAGCACACTGACTTCGAGCCACTGTCGGGCCTGTCCCAGTTCGGACTCGACGCCGGCGGCCAGACAGTTTCGGAATCGGATGCCAGCGCTCGACTCACCCTGGTGGTGGATACTCGGGACACCGAATACAACACCCAAAGTGGCGTGTTCCTGGAAGCCGGCGGCAAGGTGGCATCGGGAGGCGACGGCTACACCTGGATCTATACGAACCTGTCGGGATTTGTCTCGCCCCGGGAGGGAACAGTGATCGGATTGCGGGTGGCGGGCGGCACGACCGACGGCACGCCGCCGCTCAGTCAGCGGTTCGAGTTCAATTCCTGGGAACAAGACCGCATCAGTTTTGGCGGCCGCTTCACCAACCGTGGCTTTCCCGATTCCCGCTTTGCCGGTGAGAGTGTCGTCTTGGGGAACGCGGACGTTCGCCACGATCTGCTTAACCTGGGCGATCTCGGCGCCATCACCCTCATGTTGTTCGGTGACGCTGGACGGGTGTTCGAGGGCGAGGAGTTCACCCTCGACGATCTCCACTGGGGAGCCGGTGGGGGATTCGCTCTCCGACTGCTGCGGTCCAACCTGTGGACTTTCAATTTCAGCGGTGGGAGCGAGGGATTTCGCTTCCTGTTCGGCTGGGGCTGGATGTTCTAGGAACACACCTCCGCCGCCGCAGCCAGCCCGGCCAAGGTGGCAATCTCACACAGCGTTGATACCCCACGGTCTCTGGCGTACCACCGCCGCACCTTGGGATACAGCTCCGGCTTGGGTATCCGGTCCCGATTGACCAATACCCAATCCTGTAGCTCCTCGGGCCGAGGGCCCCAGTGTCCCAGTTCACGGTTGGCGCCGTCCAAGACGATTACTATGGGAATTGCCCACGCGCCGCTGGTCAAATACCGGTCCATCACCAGAGGATGCTCGTCACGCTTGATGATACGGAGTTCGAGCCCGGGAGTCCGAGCCGCCCACTTGGCCAGTATGGGGATGGTATTGGACGCATCGCCACACCAGTCCTCGGCGATGACAAGCAAACGGCGCCGCTCGTCGTCCGGTACACTTTCGGGCGCCGATTCGGGAACACGGGCCAGCCGGTAGATCCCCTCCCACAACCCTTTGTGCTCGACGCTCTCCCGAAGGAATGTTTCGAACGTCATCGCGTCCGCCCATACTTCCAAGATGTCAGCCGGTTGGTGGTCCATCATTCTCTCCAGTGACAATTCTACCTTTCAACGCGGTTTGCCTCAGGAGAGTTCCTGGATGTCTACTCCACGCTTGGCCAGCCCGTCTACGTAAGCCCGGTACGGCACGGCCTGGTCGGGAGTGCGCACGCCGGTGGCGATGGTGCCGGCAGCCTGCAATTGGCCAATGATCGACAGGGAGTATCCGGTGGTACGCATCATGGCGCTGATGCCATGCGCCGCGTCGTACCGGTCGAGAAGTTGCCAACTGGAGGTCTTGGGCTGTCCGTCCTTGGTGCCGCTAACGTCGACGCGGAGCGCCACCAGGTCGTGCCCGCCGGGCTTCGTCAGCTGCGGGCTGACGGACGAGATGAACAGGTCGCGCGGCACCACGTTCTGTCCCTTGACCTCGATAGGAGTGTCACTCAGGAGTCCGAGTTCGCGGATCGGCCGCATGATGGCAACGTGGCCGGGGTATCGGAGCGTCTTGTACTCCATGACGTCGACTTTGCCTTCGTACTCCCAGGGCAATGTGCTGATGCCACCGCCGGTGTGAAACGCCTCGAGTGTCCCAACCGGTTCGGGAAACTCGACCGGTTCGATCTCACTCAGGGCGTCGACCTGCACACGCTTGCCGTCCCGCAACACCCAAGAGGGTGTGGTGTAGTAGTCGAGCGCACCCTCGAGCGAATAGACTATCTGATAGTTGAGCGGCGGTTCGGGATTCTGCGGCAGGCCGCCCACGAAGATCTTCACCAGTTCAGCGGAGTCCAGGCGCCGAATGCCTTCGGCTGCCAGGATATTGACCATGCCCGGGGCCAGTCCGCAATCGGGAACCACGGAGACACCATGCTCCCTGGCTGTCTCATCGAGTTGCTTCTGTTCGAAAACGATCTCCGTGTTCCCGCCAAGATCGCAGAAGTGACAGTCAGCCTCTACGGCGAGTTTTGCCATCGGGCCGTTGAAGTAGTAGGGGAAGGCGCTCATTGTCGCGTCGTGCGCCACCATGAGCTGGCGAATCGCCTCGTGGTCCTTGGCATCGACCGCCACCCCCCGCAGCCGCTTGTCGTCCGTAGGCAGGAACGCCGGCAGGTTGTCGGGCTGGAGGTCGGCAATCGTCACCTGGGTGACGCCCGGACTCTGAAGCAGATCATACGAACAGGCGGAGCCTTGAAGCCCGGCGCCAAGAACAAGCATCTTCATTGCAGTAGGTACCTTCAATGGAGGTATGAAACCCGACCGAATCTAGCCGCGGTCGATGCCTGGTTTCAACTGCAGCGGTCGCGGCTTACCTTTGAGACACTGTGGATCGACCATTGACTGACAAGCGAGCCCCCACACAACGGGACGCACGAGCTACTCGGCAGCGTTTGCAACGCGCAGCCCTGGAGCTGTTCGCCTCAGCCGGCTACCGGGGGACCACCACACCGGCCCTCGCCCGTGGGGCCGGTGTCGCCGAAGGCACCATCTACCGGCACTTCACCGGTAAGCAACACCTGTACAACGTAGTGTATCAGGCCACCCAATCGTGGGCGGCGGACCTTGTCGCTGAGGTAGACCGGGATCACGGGCAAGACGCTGGCACGAGGCTGGAGCGGGTAGCCCGCCGGCTAACCGAATCTGCCGACCGGGACCCCGCAGCCGTGCATATGCTGCTTGCCCGACCGGCACGCGGCCTCCTCGACGACACCAGCCGCATCGCGGCCGGCCGGTTCAGCGCCGCGGTCGAACGAATCGTCGCCGAGGGAAAAGCCGCCGGAACCGTCAGGGCAGGCCCGGCCGACCTGTGGGCCACCGTTTGGCTCGAGGTAGTGGCCCTCGCCCTGCATCGAATAACCCGCCAGGAATGGCAGCCCGATTCGCCACATACCCGTCAGACACTGGAGGCCGCTTGGGCCGCGATTGCCGGTGGTGGGGCAGCGAATCGAGGTAGTCCTGGAGAGCCGGCCTAGCTGGCGGAGCGGTCAGTCGGACTGGCGGTCACGCTGAGCCTTTAATCACTGCCCCCGTTCTCATATTCGCCTATTTCAAACACCGTTGGAAACCGAACATTAGCTGGCGGATCGACCCAGCGGAGGTTGCGGCTCCGGCCGCCGCCGAGCGGCCGGACCATGAACCGGGTCCCCGTAACATAGGCCAGCGAATCTCCGCCCCATCTTGTGATGTCGGCCGCATCTTCCGTGATCGTCTGTTCGCTCCCTGATCGCGTCACTACGCACATCCCCGCCCCGGTCGAGCACGGAGCCACTCTGGCGAACGCGGGATTTCCCAGAAGAACGCTGAGGGAGGAGTCGGCGACGGTGCTGTCGGCCGCAGCGGCTATCGTGAGCGGTTCCGGTGGTACTGTCGCCTCCAGTACACCACCGGTTGTCGCGACATACAACACAGGATTGGTTGGATGCCACCCAAGCGTGACCGGAGCGCGGTGTTCCTCACCGATGAGCAGTACCCGCTCGGCGCCGTTCAGCAGATTCATGACCACCACACGGTAGTCAGTGGAATCACCGGCTCGGCGGCCCCGCAGGAATGCCAGCATGACGCCGTCGGGCGACAACGCCGGCATGGTCTCATGGAGTCGGGTGTACGTCACCGGATACACGCTGCCCCCATCCGCCTTGACGGCGTACAGGTCGCCCTGGCCGCCCTCTCCGTCACCCACGAACACGACGAAGGTCTCCCGACCCACGTCGATTCTGTTTTGCAAAGGTGAGAGCGATACCCGGCAAGCGGCAATGACCGCGACCATGATCGCGGCGGCGAAGACCCGCGGCATCACTCGATCAGAATCCGTTGCTTGGCCGATACGAAGAGCACGTCGTGCAGACCCTGGTGCCGCATGAACAACTCGCCGCCGCGTTCTTTGAGCCGCTCTTCCGTAAACCCGAAGATTACCAGATCGGCGTAGGCTGATCGGGTTGCCACCAGTTCGTCGAAATCGACTGCTTCGTCGGTTGGGATGATACGCAGGTTCTTACGGCTGATCGGCAGTCGCCCGGAATCGATCATGTCGTTCAGTTGACCCCGGCGCTCCGATGCCTCGGCCTGTGGTACCGCGGCGAAGATTCTGATCTCCGCGTTCTGCCAATCTCGATGGCCCAGGAGGATGTAGGCCAGCATGGTGATCAAGTTGGCGTTCTCATAGTCGTGCCACGTCAGCCAGATGTGCAGGGTAGTGCGGCTACCGAAGAAATGTTCTCCATGTCGGAGAACCAGGCTGTTCATTCTCGTAGCGGCCGCGAGCCGACAACCCTCTTCCAATTCGCCCAGAACTTCGGCGTCGTCATCGGCGCGGCACTCAAGCAGGATCGTGTTGTTATCCATACCGGTAACGCCCGGCAGTTGCAGTGCTTGAGCCAGCGCCGACCGGATGGACGGCGAAATGATCGTGTCGACGTAGATAGAGCTACGCCGCGCTTGAGTGATATCGACCAGCTGTCGTCGCAGCTTCAGGCTCTCCCGATAGGTCTCCTCGGTCAGGTTACCCCGTATGAAATGGATGTAGCTCCCAAAGCCGTAGCGGCGGCACAACCAACTGAGCATCTGCAACGGAGCCGACCTGGTGAATGTCCGGCCGTTCACCATGATGACGGACGGGCGCCATTCCTGCGCATGCCGCAGCGTATTGCTGGCCTGCAACTTTATCTGCGAATAGCGGGTCGCCTGGGTCATCGCCCCCTGAAACAGCGCGGCGATGTCATCAGACCCGCGTCCCAGCCGGATGGCGTAATACAGCCCGACCATCACTACCAGCGCCATGACGGCGTAGACGGGCTGGATCGAGAACATCAAAATCAGGGACATCACCGCGCCAAGGAGGCTCAGATACCACTTGGAGCGGAAGGTCGGGCGGTAGCTGGGGCGCGCGGCGAAGTGTTCCAACGCGCTGATGAGGCACAGCGAGCCATAAGTCACCATGAAGAACATGGTGATGATCCGCGCCACGGAGTCGACATTGCCGACGAGGACGGTGGTCAGCGCGATACCTATGGTGACGAAAGTGGCAGCCCTGGGTTCGTTGGTATCGCCCACACCCGCTGCCATGGCCGTGTTGGCCTTGGGCGTTGGGAAGATGCGATCGGCGCCGAGAGCCTGAAGGACACGTGGAGCCACCAGGATCGAGCCGATAGCGGATGACAGCGTGGCCGCGGCAAGGCCGATGGGGATGATGGGCCCCCATAGGGCGATCTGGGACATGACCAACGGGTCAGCGTTCAGTAGTTCGGGAGGTGCCGAGCGGGCCAGCTTGACGGCGACCAACAAATAGATCACCAATCCGACCATCGTGGCCCCGATGACACCCAGCGGGATCGACTTCCGTGGATTCGACAGGTCACCCGAAAGGCCCACACCCGCGGTCATGCCGGTAAAAGCCGGGAACACGATGGCGAAGACCAGAATGAACGGGTCGGCGTCTGGAATCCGCTCCAACGGCCGCAGTGCCTCCGCCGAATATCCGTCGACCGCCGAGCCAAGAAAGAACATCACCAATGACAGTCCGAGTATCGCCGCCACGCCCCACAGAGCGCGGACCCCAATGGCGGCACCCCGGGTCACCACCACGTACCCCAGGACGATGGTGGCCGGGACGGAGATCATGCGGGGGTCGTACGCGAATGGCAGGAACACCTCGAAAGTCGGGGCGAGCTGCCGGAACGCCTCGGCGAAGGCGATCATGTAGAACGCCACCGATACCGCCCGCGACAAGTACAAAGACAGGCCGATGGCGCCACCAATGGACGTGCCGAAGGACCGGGAAATGATGAAATACTCTCCGCCGCCTTCCACCCGCCGGTTTGTGGCGATCTCGGCGATGGCGAGAGCAGTCGGGATGGTGACCAGGTGAGCGACCAGTACGATCATCACCGTGCCGAGGAGACCCGTATTGCCGACCGAGTAGCCAAACCTGAGGAACAGAATGGCGCCGAGGATCGTGCTGACGCTCGCCAGGAACACGGGAGCGGTGCCGAAGGCGTGTCCCGGAGGCTGGTCGGTGGCGGGCGTCGACTCGAGCACGTTGTTGGTTGCCATGATGTGGTCTCGGTGCCGGTGTGGCTACCGTACGGAGTCTCTCGCGTACACGCCCTGAAGGGCGGACGCGGGTTCAGGAGTCAGTTCCCGACTGGCCAATGCATCCTCCGCGGCGCGCTCGACTTCCCGTTCCACCTCCAATTCGGTGTTCGTCAGTTCGTCCCGGGCAGTTCCCTGCGACACCAGGTACTCCTCGAACAAGCCAATGGGCTCCCGTTTTCCCCATTCCTGGAACAACTCGGGGGCAAACGTGGCGCGCGCCTCCCGTTCGTCGTGGGTGGCGTGACCGCCCATTCGGAACGTGTTTGCCACCAGCATGACCGGTCCACGGCCGGCCCGGCACCGCTCGACCGCCAGATTTGTGGCTGCATAGGCATCGAGAACATTGTTGCCGTCGAACGTTCCGCCGGCCATGCCATAGGCTCCCGGGAGAGCACTCAAGTCACCACCGAGATGGTGCTGTTCTACCCGGGTGCCGAGGGCGACCTGATTGTTCTGCACGATGTAGACTACCGGCAACCGCATGCTGGCGGCAAAATTGAACCCTTCATGTGTGGCCGCCGCCTTGGTGCTACCGTCGCCTACCCAGTTGAGGGCCACGACCGCCTCACCCCGGAGTCGTCCCGCTAGCGCCAGACCGGCGGTCACCGGCACCATCAACCCGATGGGCGACACCGGCTGCAGCACGTTGTGGGGGAACGACCCGGCGTGAAGATCGCGGCCGCCGGAGGGCGAATCAGCGCTGGCCAAGTATGCGCGCAGCATGTCGGCCAAGGGCATCCCCATGTCGCAACACGCCGCGGCGTTACGGATCATCGGTGCGACCAGGTCGCATGTCGGGTCGAGAGCGAAAACAGGGCCGACCGTAGTGGCCTCCTCTCCCGTTCCCAGCCACGCCTTGCTGATGATCCCGAGCCGAACCCAGCGCTTGAGCGTAACATCGTGCAGTCGAGCGCGTACCAGCCGGCGATAGATCTCCAGGAGTTGCTCGTCGCCGAGAGCATCGATGACTCGCCTGCGGTCAGGGTCCCGATCGAGGGTGCTTCGGTACTCCGTCAGCAGGTCCGCATCGAGAACCCAGTCGACATATTCCGGCGGATCGTAGGCGGGGAATCGTTTCATCGGTTGCCTAGTGACGTGGTTGCATGCCAGGCGTGTCCGGTGCTAACGAAAGGGGTCATGGCCTGGGCGAATGTTCCTTGGTGGGATAGCGCCCCGCCGGGTGGCGCGTCAAGGCCTTGCAGCCGGCACTTAGTCCCGGAACAGATTGCGTCCGTCGTGCTTCGCTCGGTAGAGGTTCTCGTCCGCCAGACGCAACATGGCGTCGCAGTCGTCGATGCGCTCGTCTGGGTAGGTTGCAACGCCGATGGATGTGGTCAGGTGTACAGGATGTCCCGGCTCGCCGAATTCATAACCCGACACCCGTCGCAGGATCCGTTCGGCAAAAATGCGCGCGCCGGTGACCCCGGTTTCGGGAAGTAGTATTACGAATTCTTCTCCACCGTAGCGGGCAACGACGTCGACAGCACGCTGCTCGCGCCGCAGGAGATTGGCCATCTGTCGGAGGATGCGATCACCAATGAGGTGCCCGTAGGTGTCGTTGACCAACTTGAATTTGTCGATGTCGATCATGAGACAGGCCAGGATGGTGTCGTAGCGCCGGGCCCGGTCCATCTCCTGTGCCAGTTTTTCCAATAATGCGCGGCGGTTGTACGTCTCTGTCAGCGGATCCGTCTCCGCCAGGCGGCGCATCTGCTCCTGGCCAACCACAGCGGTCTCGAGATCGTAGGCTTTTTCCAGAGCGGCTACCGCGGCCACGATGACCTGGTTGGCAAACCGGGCGTCCTGATCGTTGAGCGGTGCCGCTTCGGCCGTCGTCCGGAGGAAAAACACACCAGTTGGCGTGTCCCGCAGATTGAAAGGAATGGCAATCACCGAACGGGTGGGGACCATGACTCCTTCCGCCTCCCACTCCGAGCGAATATCTCCATAGATCGGATCGGTCAGTACATCCCGGACGTGCACCATGTCACCCGTCCGGATCGCCTGTCTGATTTCCGGATAGCGCTTGAGTTCGATTTGGAGGTTGCCGAGCATCGGGTTTTCGTTGGCGGCCACGACCGTGCCGACTTCATCGCCGGGATTGGCGATGATGATCGAGCACTTGGAGATCCGGAGTCCATGGGCCACCCTTCGCACCAAAATCTGATAGATCTCATCCGGCTTGAGAGAGGCGGTAACCTCCTGCAGGATGTCTACCATTTCAGTGTGGGAGTCAGCTTCCGCTCGTGCCTGGTTCAGTTCCCGCCCAACCCGCAGATGGGCCTTAACCCGTGCCAGGAGTTCGCGGACGCGGAACGGTTTGGCAATAAAATCCGAGGCGCCCATCCCCAATGACTTGACGGTCGCTTCCTCCGGCTGCATGGAGGAAATCATCAGCACGGGAAGATCGGCCAGCTTCGGCTCGGCCTTTACCCGTTCCAGGATCTGAAGGCCGTCAACCTTGGGCATCATGATGTCGAGCAACAGCAGATCGAAGGGATCGGTCAGGAGATGATCCATGACACCCTCCCCTCCTGGTACCGTCACGACCTCATAACCGCTGTCCTTGAGAATCCAGGACAACGTTCGCGAAAGTGCCTGGTCGTCGTCTGCAACCAGAATCTTGGGTGCCAGACTCATCTACCCGACCAGTTCGTTGAATACGGCATCGTCCACATTTCCCCCACTGACAATGGCAACGACGGGCCCGGCCACCTTGATGGTACCAGCCAATAAGGCCGCCGTGGTTGCGGCTCCGGAAGGCTCGACTCTGAGGCCTGCGCCGTGAAGAGCCCGAACGGCTCCTGCCAACTGCTCATCGTCTACCAAAGCGACCTCTGCAACCACAGGACGGATGATCGAGAAGGTCAAATCGCCAATCGATAACGGGAGGAGCCCGTCGGCCAAGCTCTTTGCATTATGCAAAGATACGGGGCGTCCCGCCGTCAGCGCCGCGCTCAATTTGGCGGCGCCAACGGGCTCCACTGCCACCACCCGGATTTCGGGCCTGAGGGCGGCGACAACAATGCACGCACTTGCAAGAAGGCCGCCACCACCCACCGGCACTACCAGCGTCCCAACACCCGGACACTGCTCCAAGATTTCCAGGGCACAGGTGGCCTGTCCGGCAACGATATCAGGGTGATCGAACGGCGGAATGATGACCAGCCCCTGCTCGGCGGCAAGGGATTCCGCCAGCTTCTGTCTTGTCTGTGAAGTGGCTCCACCGAAGAGGACCTCACCGCCGAGTCGCCTGACGCCCTCAACCTTGATGTCGGGGGCGTGGTCCGGCATGACTACCATCGCCCGGCAGCCGAGGTGACGGGCGGCGAAGGCCACGGCTTGGCCATGATTGCCACTGGAGTATGTGATGACCCCTGCCGCCCGCTCGGCGGGGGTAAGCAAGGCCATGGCGTTGTAGGCGCCGCGGACCTTGAAGGCACCCACCGGCTGTTCGTGCTCGCACTTGAGGTAAGCCGGCACCCCGAGCCGTTCGGTTAGGGGAGAGAACTCCACCAAGGGTGTGCGAACCGCGACTCCGTCCAGGCGACGGGCGGCGCGGCGCACATCCTCCAGTGAAACCGTGGGAGTCGTAGAACTCACGAACGTGGGTGGCGGTGGCTCACTCGGCCTCTCCTGCCGGCACCGCCAAGGGGTCCGTCTCGCTTTCGGCACCCCCGTTTTCCTTGACAACCCTGGCCACGTCGACAACCGCGTCCCCAGCATCGAGGTTCATTACCTTCACGCCCTGGGTGTTGCGACCGATGACGCGAATCCCGTCCACCGGCACCCTGATGATGACACCCTTGCGAGTGACCATCATCAGTTCGTCCTGCGGCTGGACCTCCTTGAGGGCGATGATGTGCCCAGTCTTGGCGGTCTTCTTGAGCGTGATGATGCCCTTGCCGCCTCGTCGTTGTACCCGGTAATCGGCCAACTCGGACCGCTTGCCGAGCCCCTTCTCGCTGACCACCAGGAGAGTGGCGTCCCGGCGCGCCACGACCATGTCGATGACTCGGTCGCCGCCGCCAAGAACCACGCCCTTGACACCGGTAGCGGCCCGCCCCATTTCGCGAACATCACTCTGGTGGAATCGAATGCTCATGCCGTTGCTGGTGGCGAGCACGATGTCGCTGTTTTCATCACATAACTGCACGTCGATGAGTTCATCACTCGGGCCGATGTTGATGGCGTTGATGCCCGTTGAGCGCACGTTGCGATAGGCGGAAAGCACTGTCCGTTTCATGGTGCCGCCTTTGGTAGCGAACATGAGCCACCGGTCCTCGCTGAATTCACGTACGGCCACGGTGGCCGCTATGCGCTCGTCGGGTCTGATGTTGATGCAGTGGATGACCGGCTTGCCACGGGCCGCCCGGCCGCCTTGCGGAATCTCGTGCACCTTGAGCCAGTAAATTTGCCCCTTGTTGCTAAAGAACATCAGGTAGTCGTGAGTGCTGGCGATGAACAGGTGCTCTACCCAATCGTCTTCCTTGGTGCCCATCCCCGCCAACCCGCGACCGCCGCGCCGCTGCCGTCGATAGGTGGAAACCGGAATACGCTTGATATACCCTGTGTGGGAGATGGTGATCACCATGTCCTCTTCGGCGATCAAGTCCTCTACCGAGAACTCGCCCTGGTCGGCAATGATCTCCGTCCGGCGGTCGTCGTCAAACCGCTCCACGGTTTCCTTCATTTCCTCGAGAAGGATCTTCATCCGGGTCGGCTTGGACTCGAGAATGGCCTCGAGCGACTTGATGGTGGCTCGAATCTCCTTGAGTTCAGCATCGAGTTTTTCGATTTCCAGGCCGGTCAGCTTGGCAAGCCGCATGTTCAGGATGGCGTCGCTCTGCTTTTCCGTGAATCCGAAGCGCTTACGAAGCTTGGTGTCCGCCTGGGCGGAATCGGCCGACCCCCGGATGATCTTGATGACTTCGTCGATGCTGTCGACCGCGATCTTGAGTCCGTCGAGGATGTGCTCACGAGCCGCTGCGGCATCGAGATCGAACTGCGTCCGGCGGACGATGATCTCGTGCCGATGCTCGACGTACCGCTCCAGAAGTTCCTTAAGGTTCATCACCTTAGGAACACCCCTGTCGAGCGCCAGCATGATGACGCCGAAGGTGGTTTGCAGCGAAGTGTGCTTGTACAATTGGTTCAGAACGACGTCGGGGATGGCATCGCGCTTCAACTCGATGACTACCCTGATTCCATCCCGGTCTGTCTCGTCACGAACTCCGCTGATGCCCTCGACCCGCTTGGCGATGGCCAGTTCGGCGATACTGCGCACCAGGTTTTCTTTGTTGACCTGGTAAGGGACCTCGGTAACGATGATGGCTGACTTGCCCGTCGACTCCTTCTCCTCGATATGCGCCCGGGCACGGACCACCACCCGCCCACGGCCCGTTTCGTATGCTTCCTTGATGCCGCCGGACCCATAAATGAGCCCCCCGGTCGGAAAGTCCGGACCCGAAATGGCCGTCCGCAACTCGTCGATGGTGACCTCCGGATTAGCCACCAACAACTCGATGGCGTTTGCCACTTCTCGCATGTTGTGCGGCGGAATATTGGTGGCCATCCCCACGGCAATGCCGCTCGATCCGTTGACCAGGAGATTGGGCAAGCGGGACGGCAGCACCGTCGGCTCCTGCAACCGGTCGTCGAAGTTGGGCTGGAAATCGACCGTACCCTTGTCGATGTCGTCCAGCATGGCCAACGCAACCCGCGTCAGCCGAGCCTCGGTGTAGCGGTAGGCCGCGGCACGGTCGCCGTCGATCGAGCCAAAATTGCCCTGACCGGCGATCAGCGGATACCGAAGAGAAAAATCCTGCACCATCCGGACAAGAGCATCGTAGACCGAACTGTCGCCGTGCGGGTGGTACTTGCCGAGCACGTCGCCTACTACCGTCGCCGATTTCTTGAACGCGCGCCCGGGCGTGAGGCCCAGTTCGTTCATCGCGTAGAGAATGCGGCGGTGCACCGGCTTGAGTCCGTCGCGCACGTCCGGCAATGCGCGGGACACTATGACGCTCATCGAGTAGTTGATGAACGACTGCTGCATTTCTTCTTCGATGAGCCGTGGGAGTATGCGCTCCCGCGTATTCGGTGCGGTCATTGGAGGCCGATCGGACTGGTGAGGAGTGGGTCAAAAATGCGGTCTGGGGAACCATGAAATATACCCCGGTCGGGGCATCGAAAGCAACCGGGAACATGAGACCTAAGTTGTGATGGGACATGGAGTTACAGAGAGGGCGTAGGTCCTATGTCCTATGTCCTACGTCCCACACCCAACAACACGACGGGCATCACGAACAACGCCCCAATCGTCCCGGCAATCACCCCTCCGCTCGTAGCCAGAGCGATGGCGCCGAACAGGCTGTCGCTCCCGGCCCCTACGGCAAGGGGTAGTAGGCTCGCCAGGGTGGTGGAGGTGACCAGTAGAATCATGCCCGAGCGGTCGCGGCAGGCGGCCAGGAGGTGCGCCGCCGAGAGGCCGCGGCGGCCCTGGGGCAGCTTTCGCCGGCG
This sequence comes from uncultured Acidimicrobiia bacterium, assembly GCA_964196605.1. Lineage (GTDB taxonomy): Bacteria > Gemmatimonadota > Gemmatimonadetes > Gemmatimonadales > GWC2-71-9 > N074bin45. The sequence continues at coordinate 2,948 of CAXMUQ010000059.1, read as the reverse complement.
CTCGAGGGCGGCATCCACCAGGAGAATCGATTGATTCACGGCCAAGCCGATCACGAGAATCACCCCCACGGCAGCCTCTCTGGTGAAGGCTGCATCGGCAATCCAGAAAGCGGCAGCCACGCCGGACAGGGCAAGGGGAAGGCTGGTGAACACCATGGCGGCTGCCCAGACGGAATCGAACACCATGGCCACCACCAGGAGCACCAGGATGATGCCAAGACCGAACACCACCCACAAACCGCGTTCGCTGCCGTCGGAAACGAAAGTGTACTCCACGTTCTCAACGCTGTACCCAGCCGGGACGGTAACGGAGGCCATGAACGCGTCGTGCATCCGTTGGGCCAGCTTGGTCGGCCCCCGGAACCCGTAGCTCAGTATCCGTAGGTATTGCTGGTCCTCCCGTCTGATGTTGGCCAGCGTTTCTCGCTCACCGACCCGAGCCAAGTCGCCGATCTGCACGGGAGCGTTTCGCGCATTTGGTACCAGGGCCGAGCGCAGCTCCTCAAGGGTGCGTTCAGCCGCACCCGCCGTCTTGAGAGTGACGGGAAATTCCTCGCCATCGATTTCAATGAGCTGCTGGCCGGCCGCTCCGCGCACCTCCCTGGCCACCGCGGCCGCCAGGTCTGCGGCCGTCAGACCGTAACGGGCCAAGGCAGCACGATCGGGCGCCAGTGTCACCTCGTAGGCCCGCTCCCTGCTGAAAAACCCGGCCGCGTTGATGTCGACGTCTTGCACGCGTGACACCAGCTCCAACCGGTCCTTGAGATCGAGCGCCAGCTGCTCGACACCCGAAAAGGAGTACCCCAGAAGCCTGATCCGGAACGACACGCTGCCACCACCACCAAAGCCGGTAGAGAATCCCGGGCCATCACCTTGAACGCTGACACTGACGCCGCCGACAAAAACGGCGCGCTGGGTGAGCGTTTCCTGTAGCTGTTGTGGCCAGCCGGTGAAGGAATCCTCACGCCGAAACCACACTTGCATCTGCGCGCCGCCGAACAGATTCCCGCCCCGGGTCACCACCCGCTCGACCCCGGGCGCCCCGACCGCCAAGGCTTCGAATTCCTGAATACTCTGGTTGGCGCTGGACGCGTCGCTCCCGCGAGGGAACCCCAGGAACACCGACAACGAGGTCCGTTGTTGGCCGTAGCTCCCCCAGTCGACCCGGGGCACCTTGACCACGAACCCCCAGCCCAGCACGGCCAGCGTCACCAGCGCCAGCACCATGACAATCCAGCGAAACCGGAACACCCTGATCATCAATTTTCGATAGAAACGGTCGAGCCGTGACCATTGGGCCCACGCTTCGCCAAGTCCGGCACCGACCGCCGGAATCATCACCACCGCCGATATCACGGAACACCCGAGTGCCAGGGTGAAGGCAGCGGCGAACGGCATGAAGGCCGCCCGAGCATTGCCTTGCAGATACAGGAAGGGCATCAACACCACCGCCGTGGTGAGTGTCGCGCCTACCAACGCGGGGAGAATTCGACGGCCCGCCTCTGCCCGACCGTCGGCCGTGTCGGGCGCTCGCCGAAGACGCTCGACCACGATCAACCCGTTCTGCACCAGGATGCCGATGCCCATCCCCAGGCCGGCCAGGGTAAGAAGATTGGCCGGTATGTCCATCAGGTAGAGTCCCAGAGCAGTACCGGCGATTGCGACCGCGGCGCTGCCTAGGACCAGGACGATCGACTTGGCGTTACGCAACGCCACCGCCAGGACCAACGCCACGAGAATGAACGCCATCGCCCCACGTCGGGACAGGTCGGCCAGTTGCTTGGCGAGTTGCTCGCTCCCATCGTCGACCACCTCCAACCGGATGCCATCCGGCAGGCTAGCTTCGATATCGGTCAGGGTTTCCCGGACACGCAGCGAGGTCTTGATGGCGTCGGCACCGGGGAGCCGTGAAACACTCATGGAAACCGCCGGGCGCCCGTCGACCCTGAAGAAGAACCCGCGGGCATCCTCTTCCTGCCGGACGGTGGCGATCTCACCAAGGTGGTAGGTCAGTCCGCCTGCGCCGCGAATCGGTAGCTGTGCCAAGTCCGCCAACGCACCCGGCTGATCGCGCAGCACCACTCGTCGAGCGGTTGATCCCGCACGCTGGTCGCCCAGGGCTTCGACCATCCGTGCCTCACGGATCGCCACCACCAAGTCGCTCGGCGAGATCCCGAGCTGCCGCAAACGTTGCGGGTTGTAGGACACCGACACCCCCAGCTCGGCGCCACCCTGCGCCACCACCCCGGCGACGCCCGGAACCGAACCAAGACGGGGTACGATCTGCTCGTTGGCAATGCGCTCTAGGGACCCGGGCGTGTATGGTCCCGATATGGTGTAGAACAGCAGCGGCTCCTCGTCCAACTCCTGCGGCACATAGTTCTCCACGCTGGGCGGAGTACTCCCGGGAGGAAACTCCTCGCGTAACAGTTCCAGTCGTTCCAGTATCGCCAGCCGGGCCATGCGAACGTCCGCGTCGCCCTCCAGTTCCACGGTCAGTTGTGATCGTCCTTCGCTCGACCGGCTGTTGATCCGCTTGACACCCCTGACCCCTTGTATGGCCGCTTCGACCGGAGCGGTGATATACATCTCCACCAATTCCGCCGACGCTCCCTGCCAGGCGCCCGAGACCTGGAGCTGAGGCAGCTCGACCTCCGTTCGCGTGGCTAGGGGCAGGCGAGTAAACGAAACGGCCCCCGCAAGCAGAATGGCAACGGCGACAGCCCAGACGGCGGCGGGGCGTTGAGTTGCCCACCGGATCATCGATCACCTCTGGTGATCGATGATCCGGTAGGGGCGGGGGCGGCGGGGGCAGCGAGAGCAGCGGGGGCAGTGGGTTTGATGATCAGGACCGTCTGACCGTATGACCGGCTGGCCACGCGTTGTACATTGTCCACCCTACTCATCCCTCTCCCCCTCAACCACTGCCCCCGCTGCTCCCGCCGCCC
>CAXMUQ010000058.1:0-21740 GCA_964196605.1 uncultured Acidimicrobiia bacterium | reverse complement strand
TCGACCGGGACGTCACCGATGGCTGTTATCGAATCACCAGGGACCAGGAGGCCCAGGTTTTCCGCGCCGGCAGGGAGGTCCTCGGATACGAATCCAACGGTGGTTGTCGGATTGTACGGCTGGCCGTTCTTGGCGATGATGAACGAATAAAGTGCCCAGGCGAACAGGGCGTTCATGGTGACCCCGGCCAGGATCACGATCATGCGCACCCACACCGGCTTGCTCTCGAAGTACTGGTCGGCAGGTACTTCCTGTTCGGGCCGGCCCCCTTCAAGAGCGGAGCTGGTAACGTCCTCTTCCGCGGTGGCCATCTTGACGTAGCCCCCGAGTGGGATCCAACTGACGGCGTATTCAGTGCCCCCGCGAGTGAAGCTCAGCGCCTTGATCGGCGTACCCAGGCCTAGCGAAAAGCGGTGGACGTGGATACCGGCGAGCTTGGCGGCAATGAAATGGCCGGCCTCGTGGATGAAGATCAACACGCCCAGCACGATTATCAGGGCGCCGACGGACAGCAGCATGTTCACGCAATCACCTCTTCAGCATGGACTCTGGCGCGGTTGTCGGCCGCGCGTACGGCATCGAGCGTGGTGGCCGGTTGGGATCCCTCCCGCTGTAGCGCGCTATCAATGACCCCGGCGATGGCTCCGAACGGCAGCCGGCCATCGAGAAACGCGGCCACCGCAACCTCGTTGGCTGCGTTGAACGTTGCCGGTGCGGTTCCACCGGCCCGGCCGGCCGCCACACCCAGCCCGAACGCACGAAACACCTCGGTGCGGACGGGCTCGAAAGTGAGCGGCCCGGCAGCAACCGGATCGAACCTGCGTGTCCCACCATCCGGCAGACGGCCCGGATACGTCAGCGCGTAAAGAATTGGCAACTCCATCGTGGGAAACCCTAGCTGGGCCACTACGCTCCCGTCACAAAACTCGGCGAACCCGTGGATGATGCTCTGGGGGTGCACCACGACTTCGATCGCGTCGTAGGACAACCCGAACAGGAAGTGAGCCTCGATGACCTCGAGAGCCTTGTTGGCTAGCGTTGCACTATCTACGCTAATCTTGTGGCCCATGTTCCAGGTGGGGTGATTGAGGGCCTCGCTCACCTTGGCTGCCTGCACCCGGTCGGCGTCCCATTCCCGAAACGGGCCCCCCGAAGCCGTAAGTATTAGCCGTGACAAGGGCGCTTCCGCCCCGGCCAGGCACTGGAGGACCGCGCTGTGCTCGGAGTCGACCGGCACCAGTTCCCCGCCCCCATCTCTGGCCGACTGGGCTACCAGGTCGCCGGCCATGACCAGGGTTTCCTTGTTGGCCAGGGCCACTCGCTTCCCGGCCCGCAGCGCGGCCAGGGTAGCGTCGAGTCCAGCGGCGCCGACCACGGCGTTCACCACCACGTCTACGTCCGGATGGGTGGCCGCCTCGACCAGTACTTCCGGTCCGCTGGATATGGGCGACGCATGCGTCGCCCCTACGACGGCGCCGTTGGTGGCGCTCGCGGACGCGAGTCCGGCGAAGCGGGGCGACCACTCGGCGCACTGGGCTTCGAGCCGGTCGCGGTTGCGTCCCGCGGTCAGCGCCACCAGGCGGAATTCGTCCCGGTGACGTTTGAGGACCTCGAGAGTGCTGTGGCCGATAGATCCTGTAGAACCGAGTAGAGCGATCCCGCGCATCAGATGATTCCAAACGCGCGATACAGCAGAGCCGTCACCGGGAGGACGAAGTAGAGGGAGTCTAGCCGGTCGAGCACGCCGCCGTGTCCCGGAATGATGGCGCTGGAATCCTTGACGCCCGCTTCACGCTTGAACAGCGATTCCGTTAGATCCCCCAACTGGCCCAGCACCCCGATGGCGCCCGCAATCAACAGAGCGACCGTCCACGGGAGAGCCACGCCGGCCGGTTCCAGGGCCACCATTTGCCACACCGGGACCACGATCAACGCCCCGATCACCCCAGACAGTGTGCCGGACCAGGTTTTTCCAGGGCTGATGGTCGGTGCCATCTTGGGCCCTTTCATAGCCCGGCCGCCGAACATCGCAGCCGTGTCGCACACCCACGTGGCGACCAAAGGAAAAAACACCAATGCAGTAGCCGCCCTGGGGTCGAGGCCCGTTCCTCCGTGCCTGATGACGAGAAGAAATGCTGGCATGGCCCCGCTGTAGGCGATGCCGAAAATGGTTACGCTGATGGCGGCGAGCGGGTGGTCGGTCGGACCGCGTGATGCGAGAAGCCACAGGAGGAGAACCACTACGCCGATGACCAGGCCGAAGGGCCACCATGCACTCAGCCACTCGGCGACGGCGGGGATGGTCAAAGCGGCGTAGGTCAATGGGGCAACGCCAGTCGCCGCGACCAGTCCGGGTCCGCGCAGGGCCCGGATTTCTTTTTGGGCCGCCAGGTCATACAGTTCTCGTGTTCCCAGCAGACTGGCAACCGCGGCCAGGACGGTGAGGGGAACGCCACCGACGTATACGATCCCCAAGGCCACAGGGATGGCGACCGCGGCGAAACCGACCCGCCGAACCACATTGGAATCCATCAGAGGGTGACTCGGCCGAAGCGGCGTTCCCGCCCCTGGTAATCGAGAATCGCCTCGAAGAAGTTCTTGCTGTCGAAGTCGGGCCACAGGACCGGTGAGACGATGATCTCGGCGTAGGCCAACTGCCACAGCAGGAAGTTGGAAATGCGCATCTCACCCGACGTGCGGATGAGCAGATCGGGATCGGGCCACGCGGTGGTCAGTAACTTCGAAGCCAGCATGTCTTCGGTGATGGTGGCGGGATCCAGGGTGCCGGCCGCCGCTTCCTCGGCCAGGAGCCGCGCAGCCCGGGTAAGTTCGGCTCGCGAGCTATAGGAAATGCACAGGTTCAGGGCCAATCGGCTACCGTCGACTGTCGAATTCATGATGTGGTCAACAGCGGTGAGAGCCGAGGGCGCCAGACGTTCGAGGTCGCCAAGTACGGTGACCGTAACGCCGTTGGCCCGCAGGTCTTCCAGCTCCTGGGCGATGTACTCTTCCAGGAGCGTCATGAGGGCGTCGATTTCTTCCGGGGGCCGCTGCCAGTTTTCCTGACTGAAGGCAAAGAGCGTCAGAACCTCTACGCCCACCTCGATAGCGGCTTCGACCACCTCGCGCACCGATTTCATTCCGGCCTGGTGGCCGATGGGACGCGGCATGGAGCGTTCGGTTGCCCAGCGTCCGTTGCCATCCATGATGATGGCCACGTGGCGCGGGACTTCACCCGCTATGCGAATGCGTTCTACGAGATCGTCGGGCATGGTGCTCAGACTTCCATGATCTCCGCTTCTTTAGCGATGATCAGGTCGTCGATAATGTGCGCGTGGTCGTCGGTCAGCTTCTGAACGTCCTTTTCCGCCCGCTTCTTGTCGTCGTCGCTGATGTGCTCGAGCTTCTTGATCTTGTGGATGATGTCGCCACGCGTGTGACGGGTAGCGATCTTGCCTTCCTCCGACAGCTTGTGCACCAGCCGGACTAGTTCCTTCCGTCGCTCCTCGGTGAGGGCCGGCAGGGGAACCCGAATGATGTCGCCTTGCGAGGCGGGGTTGAGACCGAGATCGGCCTCACGGATGGCCTTCTCAATATTGGGCACCATCGACTTGTCGAACGGTTGCACCGTCAACATCCTGGGTTCCGGAGCGGACACCAGGCCTACCTGATTCAGCGGCATTTGGCTGCCGTACGCTTCGACCCGTACCAAGTCCAGCAACGATGTCGTGGCCTTGCCGCTTCGCACCGTGGACAACTCGCGCTTGGTATTGTCTACCGCCTTGTCCATGGACTCGCGTGCTGCCTTGAGCAATTCAGGAATGGTATTCATTGGACAATGGTCCCCACTCGATCACCACGCAGCACACTGGCGATCGCATCGGGTTGATTGATGTTGAAGACGACTATGGGCAGCTTGTTGGCCTTGCATAGCCCGAAAGCGTTGGCGTCCATGACGGCATAACCGTTGACGATAGCGTCTTGGAACGACAATTCGGGGATGAACTCGGCGTCGCTGCTGGCCTTGGGATCCTTGGTGTAGACCCCGTCGACGTTGGTGGCCTTGAGGAGGACCTCGGCGTCCATTTCCAGACCCCGTAGCACCGCGGCAGTATCGGTCGAAAAGAAAGGATTGCCGGTGCCGCCCGCGAAAATCACCAGCCGGCCCTTTTCGAGATGCCGTTGGGCACGGCGCCGGATGTACGGCTCCGCCAGGGATTCCATGCGGATCGCAGTCATGACCCGCGTGTGGACGCCCGCCTTTTCGAGAACGTCCTGCATGGCCAACGCGTTGATCACCGTGGCCAACATGCCCATGTAGTCGGCGTTGACGCGGTCCCGGCCTGTCTCGCTGGCGGAGGTGCCACGGATGATGTTCCCCCCACCAACGACCAGACCGAGGTGCACGCCCATGGCGTGCACTTCCTTGATCTGTTGGGCGAGCTCGTCGACGACCTTGTAGTCCAGGCCGACCTTCTGTTCACCAGCAAGGGCCTCGCCCGACAACTTGAGCAGGGCCCGACGATAGCCCTGGGCCATTAGTCTTCCCCGATCCGGAACCGGGCGAAACGTCCGATCGAGATGGCCTCGCCCAGAGTGCCCGACGCCTCCTTGACCAATTGGCCGACGGTCTTGGAGTCGTCCTTGACGAATAGTTGTTCAGTCAGCGTGCGTTCGGCGATGAATTTCTTGATCTTACCCTCGACGATCTTCTCGCGAATGTTCTCGGGCTTGCCCTGCTCCGCGGCCTGTTCTTCGGCGATACGCTTTTCCGAGTCGACCAGTTCCTGGGGAACGTCTTCGGGATTGACGCCGATGGGGTCGGCCGAGGCAATGTGCAAAGCCACGTCCTGAGCCAGCGCCCTGAAGTCATCGGTGCGAGCCACAAAGTCCGTTTCGCAGTTCAACTCCACCAGGACGCCGACCTGGCCGTTGTGATGGATGTAGCTAACCACCAAACCCTGGCCGGCAGCGCGGCCACTCCGCTTGTCGGCCTTGGCGATCCCTTTCTTGCGGAGCAACTCCACCGCCGCGTCCATCTCACCTTGCGACTCTTCCAACGCCCGCTTGCAATCCATCATGCCAGCACCCGTCCGGGTGCGAAGCTCTTTGACTTGTTGAGGAGAAATCGTCGTTGCCGTCATTGTGTTACACCTTCAGTTGATTGTAAAACCGCCGCCCAGGCCAGAGACGGGCACCAGAGCGGCGAAACGACTTCCCGGGGACCCACCGATCTCGTCAGGCGTCTCCGTTGGCCGACGCCGGGGCGGGTGCAGGTGCAGGTGCAGGTGCGGGCGCCGCGACTTCAGGAGCCACCGGTGCCTCGCCGCCGCTGGGCGCTTCGGCTGCCGGAGCCTGGGCACCGATTGCCTCGGGCTTCGGTGGCCGCCGCTTGCGGCGCGTCCGGCGGCGCCGGCTTTCGGCGTCGGAGTCCGAGGAGGCGTCGCTACTGTACGTCTCTCCCTCGAACTCATCGGCGATTTCACGCGCCGGCACCTGAGCCCGTACTTCACGCACCGTTTCGGCGACGGCCTGGGTGATGAGCGACACCGAACGGATAGCGTCGTCGTTCCCGGGAATTGGTACGGTTATCAGCTCCGGATCGGCGTTGGTATCGACGATGGCCACGACCGGGATACCCAGCTTATTGGCCTCGGCTACCGCGATCCGCTCCTTGCGGGAATCGACCACGAACAACAACCCAGGCAACCGGTTCATCTGCTTGATGCCCTCCAGGTTGCGGCTGAGCTTTACCCGCTCACGCTCGAACAGCAGCTTCTCTTTCTTGGTGTAGTTCTCGAAGTCGCCGTCGGAAGCACCCTGTTCCAATTCCCGCAGTCGTCGTATCTGCTTCTTGATGGTCTGAAAATTGGTGAGCATGCCGCCGAGCCAGCGCTCGGTTACATAGTGGGCGCCGCACTCGCGAGCGTCGATTTCGACAACGCCCTTGAGCTGCCGCTTGGTGCAGACGAACATGATGCCTTCACCTTTGAGCAACACGTCCCGCACCAGGGCCTGGGCGGCCTGTAGCTGGCGCAGCGTCTTCTGGAGATCGATGATGTAGATGCCCGATCGCTCGGCAAAAATGAACCGGCGCATCTTGGGATTCCAGCGGCGGGTCTGGTGTCCGAAGTGAACACCCGCCTCCAACATGTCCTGCACTGTGGGTTCTGCCATTCGTGTCCTGGTCCTGTCATGCAAAGGGTTGATCCGCCACCGCGTTCATCTTCCGACCGAACCCCGCAGGGGCACCCCGGTCGGAATCCCGCGATGTGAGTGATTGGCCGGATGGTACCGGCCGTCCCAGTCTACCGCTTGGAGAACTGGAACCGCTTCCGTGCGCCCGGACGACCGGGCTTCTTGCGCTCTACCTTACGCGCGTCACGGGTCAACAACCCCGCTGGACGCAACTTGGTTCGGTGGGTCTCATCGGCCTGCAGCAGTGCCCGGGCAATGGCCAGGCGCAGCGCGCCCGCCTGTCCCGATTGACCGCCACCCCGCACTCGAGCCTTGACGTCGTACGCCCCGAGGGTATCTGTGGCGGTAAACGACTGCTGAATGTGCTGCACCAAAGAGAGCCGTGGGAAAAAATCTCCCAGCGTCCGGCCGTTGATGTCCCACTTCCCGGTGCCAGGGGTGAGGTACACTCGCGCCACGCTCGTCTTGCGACGACCGACTGCGTTCCACTTTAACTCGACGGTTTCCGTCATACTCCTGCCTTGCTCGCCTGTATCGGGAAGGGCTTGGGCCGCTGCGCTTCGTGCGGATGCTCGCCACCGGCGTACACCTTGAGCTTGCCCCGCAGTTTCTGCTTGGCCAAAGTGGTCTTGGGCAGCATGCCGAACACGGCTTTCTCGATGACCCGGTCGGGATGCTTGGCCAACATCCTGGCCACCGGCGTGTGCTTCTCGTGCCCCATGTAACCGGAGTGCGAGAAGTATGTTTTTTGATCGATCTTCCGGCCGGACAACCGCACCTTCTCCGCGTTGATCACCACCACGAAATCCCCGCCGTCCATGTGCGGGGTGAAGGTCGGCTTGTGCTTGCCCCGGATCAGCTGGGCTACCGTGGTGGCAAGCCGGCCGAGTGGCACGTTGGTGGCATCAACCACATGCCAGTCGTGCGAAATGTCCGAAGGCCGTTGTGAATACGTCCGCATGACTCCACTATCTGCTGAGGAACCCTAATTTACACAGACCCATAAGATACCTGAGCGTATCGGCTTAGGTCAAGCGCTCCCGTCGGGGGAATACTCGACCAGTACGTCCCCTTTTTCGACGATCGCCCCGGGCACCACCAGGACCGCGGCCACCGTGCCCGCCGCCAGGGCCCTCAGCTCGTTCTCCATCTTCATGGCCTCCAAAACCAGGATCCCCTGGCCTTCCACCACCGCCTGCCCGGGCTCGACCTCCACCCGGACCACCAATCCCGGCATGGGAGCCTTGAGGACACTCTCTCTGCTCTTCCCCTGCCCCGAACCGGTAAGCTGCCGTATGTGCCGGGCCCGTTCGTCGAGCACCTCGACTTCCCACGACTCGCCCAGCGGGGCCACCACCCAGTACCCGCCAGGGGCCTTGTCCATCGGCCACTGGAATGTTTTCCCGTCGACGGTCAATCGCCTGAGGGGAGTCCCTGGTACGGGGCTCAGCTCGGCCCGGACTACCGTCCCATCCACCGTCACCCGGTCACCGTCGACGGTGACTTCCAGTTCCCGGTCATCGATCGTCACGAAGTACTTCATCGTCGCTCCAGGATGGTCACCGACTCAACGTGGGCCGTCTGCGGGAAAAGATCGTACGCCGTCACCTTGCTGACGATGAATTTCCCGGCCAGCCGCTTGATATCCCTCGCCATGGTCGCCGAATCGCAGGAAAGGTAGGCGATCCGCTCCGGGGCCGCGGCCAAAAGCGCCTCGATCACCGCTTTGCCCATCCCGGTGCGCGGTGGGTTGGTGATCACCAGATCGGGAGGTTCCAATCCCGGGGCAACCTCTTCGGCCGTGCCCTCGAACCACCGTACGCCGGCCCGCTCAGGAGCTGAGCTAACGGCTTCCGCTGCCAGTTCCACGGCACTGACTGTGGCCCCCGCCCCGGCCAGAAGCTCTGCCGTTTGACCTATTCCTGCGTACAGGTCCCAAACGTGCCGACCGGCCACCGAGCCCAGCCCGGCAACCGCGTCTCTGCGAACCCGGTCGCCCATGTCCGAGTTGATCTGTTCGAACGCCAGGCCCGCGACCTTGGCTTCCGGGCCTGCTACCTGCCTGGCGTGGTTTCCCGCACCGGCCAGCCAGACGCTGGTCTCGATTCCGGCAGTTTCCAATAGCGCTGCGCAGGCCGCCGCCTCGGGCCAGCCATCCTGAGCAACACCGTGGGCCACCAGGTGCTGGCCGCCGGTGCCGTCCTCACGCAAAGTGAGCCGGTCGGCACTCTGGGGGATCAATTCGGGGTGTGCTTTGAGCAGTTGCCACATTTCCATCAGTGCGGGTACAGCCACCCGGCAGTTTTCCAGCGGGAACACCGACCCCGCCGGCTGGCGCCGGTGGAATCCGAAGCTGCCGATTCCCACCCGGCTGACGGTAATCCTGCGGCGGTAGGCCCACGGTTCATCCGCGGCTTGGATGGGCGGATCGTCGACTGTCAGGCCGGCCAGCCGGCGCAGTGCGTCGCCGACGATGGTGCGCTTGGCCGCCAGCTGTCCCGATTGATCGAGATGCTGCAGCTGACAACCACCGCATTGGTCGTCGTCGTAGTGGGGGCACTGTGGACTCACCCGGAGCGGGCTCGGCTCTATTATGCGCCGCAGCTCGCCCTTGAGGTAGCGGGGCTTGTCGAGTTCCAGGCTCACCGCGACCCGGTCTCCCGGTGCAGTACGCGGCACGAACACCACCCTGCCGTCGGGCCAATGGCCCACCCCGTCACCGCCCGCTGCAATTCGTTCGATGGAGACTACGGTTTCGGCCCGCGGGTCGGTCAACGCAACGATTCGTTTCGGGCGGCCTGGAACCACGCCTTCCTCGAACGCCAACCGTCGGCACCGACCGCCGGGACCCGGCTCCGGCGTGCCTGATCCTCCGCCAGCGCAGCGGCCACGGCGACCGTAGCGATCAGGTCTTCGTCGTGCGATCCCGTTAGCAGGTCCTGCCGGCGATCCAGAAATTGGATGTCGATTTCGCCGTCACAGAAAGCTTGGTCACGAAACAACCGCCGGTGGAACCCCTGGTTGGTCGCTATCCCCACCACTGTCAGTTCGTCGAGGGCGCGCCGCATGCGAGCCAACGCCTCCTGCCGATCCGTGGCCCATACGATGAGCTTGCCGAGGAGCGAATCGTAGTACAGGGTGATCTCGTCGCCGACTCCGAACGCCCCATCCCAGCGTACTCCCGGGCCGCCGGGAGTCTTCAGGTAGCGCACCGTGCCCGTTGAGGGAAGCATGGCATCGCCGGGATCCTCACTGGTAATACGACACTCGATAGACCAGCCGTGTGGCGCAACCGGGTCGCTCGAAATCGCCATCCCCAAACCCCGGGCGATTCGCAGCTGCTCTCGCACCAGGTCCACGCCGTAAACCATCTCGGTCACGGGATGCTCGACCTGGATCCGCGTGTTCATTTCGAGGAAGTAGAAAGACCCGTCCGCGGCCAGAAGAAACTCGCACGTTCCGGCTCCGCGATAGCCGACCGCCTCGGCGCCGGCCACAGCCGCCTGGCCCATGGCGGCCCGAAGCTCGGGGGATACCGCAACCGACGGGGCTTCTTCGACCAACTTCTGATGGCGCCGCTGTACGGAACACTCACGTTCACCCAGGTGTACCGTGCGCTTCTCGTCGGCCAGGATCTGGATTTCCACATGCCGGGGCAGTTCAATGAATTTCTCGAGGTAGACGCCGGCATCGCCGAACGCCTTCTCTGCCTCCGACGCGGCTGCCTGAAGTGCCCCCGCCAGGTCCTCGAGCCTGGTTACCACGCGCATGCCCTTGCCACCGCCACCTGATGTAGCCTTGACCATCACCGGATAGCCGATCCTCTCGGCCACGCCCTGGGCCTCCTCCAGGTCGTCAATCGTGTCGTCGCTCCCGGGGACGACGGGTACGCCGGCGTCTGCCATTCGGCGGCGCGCTTCCGTCTTGTTCCCCATCGCCCGAATCGCCGACGCTGGTGGACCGACGTAGACGAGACCGGCCTCTGCCACCGCGTCGGCGAACTCGGCGCGCTCCGCTAGAAAACCGTATCCGGGGTGTACCAATTCCGCCCCAGTTGACCGCGCCGCCGCTATCATCCGGTCGATGTCCAGATAGCTCTCGGCTGGAGTGGGGCCACCTATGGCAACGGCGACGTCTGCTTCGGCTACGTGCTGCGCGCCGCGGTCCACTGAGGAATACACGGCGACAGCCTCTAGACCTTCTTCATGACACGCGCGGATGATGCGAAGAGCTATCTCGCCGCGGTTGGCGACGAGAACGCGGCTTACCGGCCGCATGTGGTGATGGCGGGATCTTTCAAGTAGGAAAGCAGGCCGCCGCACAGCAGGATGTTGCGCCGAGCGGCTTGGAGATAGACGGCGGTGACCGCTTCGGTCCAGGCGGTGGGCCGCTGTTGATGACTTTTTTGTAGCTGGGTGATGGTGAGAACGTGTTGGGGTTGCGCGGCGGTGGGGCCAGTGACGAGGGCTAGCTGGGTAACCGACCACTCCTCACCGCCGACTATGCTCGAATCGGCGAATGGTGTCAGACACAGCGTCCGCCCCGCTGCCGCCGACGTCAACTCAGCCGGACCGGTCATGTCCAATGTAATGGAAACCTGCCGTCGATAGACCGAGTCGTTCTGGAACCGTTCGGGAAGCAGGGGAAACACGTCGCGGCGCAAACCAAGCTCAACGGAGGCCAGCCATGCCGCCAGAGATTCGAGTTGACTCCCGGGCATGAGTACGGCGTTGCTAGGACATGAGGCGACCAGATTGGCACCCAACTCGAGGACGAACCCAGGCACCGGCAGCGGGGTGGCAGGGACCGCGGCCGCAAGCGAATTCCACCCACCCAGTTCCATGCGCAAAAGACCGCGTTCCATTTCCACCGCGCCGCGATAAACCCGGCCCGAGTCAATCTGTAGATTGATGGAATTGTCGAAAGCGATGGCGGCCAGGTCGAGGTAGAGAGCACCGTCCGGATGGCCCGTGTGCCCCTGGACGTGCCACTCCCGGGCCGCCAGGAGGTACATGCGCCCGAACTGGAACCAGGCCCGGCCGTCACCGGGAGCGGTGGCCAGGTAGCGGCCCAGCATTTCGGTTGCCCCGGTCCAGTCGCCGGCCCGCTCAAGAGCGGCCGCGCGCGGAGCGACGTTGGGATCGACGGCGCCTTGCCCAACCGCGGCGCGTACCAGACCCGGCATGACTGCCGTGACCAGGACGATGGCAATGCCAGCTTGAATGTGCCGCCGAAAGAAACGTGGTACCAAGCCAAATACCTCTATTGGGGAACGTTTAATAATGAAGCCTATGCCCAAAACGTGCCAGTGCCAACCTGATTTTCCCGCCAACTCGCTCGCTCATCCCAAGCGGCTATAGCGGCACGTTGCCGTGTTTGCGGGGCGGGTTCTTCTCGCGCTTGGTCACCAGCGTCCGCAGTGCGTCGATCAACCTGGGACGCGTGTCCCGCGGGTCGATGACGTCGTCCACGAATCCTCGCGCAGCCGCGCCGTACGGGTTGGCGAACTTGTCGCCGTAATCTTCGATCAGCCGAGCAGTCTCTGCCTCGGGATCGTCCGCCTGGCGTATCCGGTCGCGGAACAAGATCTCGACAGCACCCTTGGGTCCCATGACGGCGATCTCCGCCGAAGGCCACGCCAGGTTCATGTCGCCCCTGATATGTTTGGAACTCATGACGTCGTACGCCCCACCATATGCCTTCCTGGTGATCACCGTGAGTTTCGGCACAGTCGCCTCGCAGTAGGCGTATAGCAGTTTGGCGCCGTGCTTTATTATGCCGCCGTGCTCCTGCGTGACGCCGGGTAGGAACCCGGGTACGTCTTCAAAGGTGACGAGTGGGACGTTGAAAGCATCACAGAATCGGATGAAGCGGGCGGCCTTGACCGAGGCGTTGATGTCCAGCACCCCGGCGAGCACGGCGGGCTGATTAGCGATGACGCCCACCGAGCGCCCGCCCAGCCTGGCGAAACCGACGATGATATTTGCGGCAAATTCGGCGTGCACCTCGAGAAACCGGCCATCATCCACAACCCGACCGATGACCTGGTGCATGTCGTAGGGTTTCGAGGCCGTGTCGGGAATGATGTCCAGGAGCCCCTCGTCACGGCGATCATCAGGGTCGTCGGTAGATACCAGGGGCGGCTCGTCCAGGTTGTTGCTGGGGAGAAAGCCGATCAGCTCACGCAGTCCCGCCAGGCACTCGGGCTCAGTGTCATAGGCGAAGTGGGCCACGCCTGAAGTGGAGGCGTGGATGTCCGTGCCGCCAAGCTCCTCCAGAGAGACGTCCTCGTGCGTCACGGTCTTCACCACATTGGGTCCGGTAACGAACATGTAGCTCACCCCACGGACCATGGAGATGAAGTCGGTGATGGCGGGACTATAGACCGCGCCGCCGGCGCAGGGGCCAAGTATGGCTGAGATCTGCGGCACGACACCGGAAGCAAGCGTATTTCGCAGGAAGATGTCGGCGTACCCACCCAGCGACACGACACCTTCCTGAATTCGGGCGCCGCCCGAGTCGTTGAGACCTATCATCGGGGCACCGTTCCGCACCGCAAGATCGAGCACCTTGCAGATTTTTTCCGCGTGTGCCTCCGAGAGCGACCCGCCGAACACTGTGAAATCTTGCGAAAAGACGTAAACCAACCGGCCATCGATCCGCCCGTAGCCAGTAACGACGCCGTCACCAAGGACGCGTTGATCCGCCAAACCAAAGTCGGTGGTGCGGTGCGTGACGAATCGGTCCAGCTCGACGAATGATCCCTCGTCCAGCAGCAGATCCAGGCGTTCCCGCGCTGTGAGCTTGCCCTTGGCGTGCTGTCGGGCAATGCGTTCGGGACCACCACCCTGCTCGGCCTCGGCCTGCTTGCGATGGAGTCGATCCAGGAGTTCCCGGGGTTCGGGCATGGCTTGCCTCAACTGGATGTGACAGCGAAAGGGCCCCGTTCCCCGGGGCCCTTCGCGTGTTGTTACCTAGAAGAGATGGCTACTGCGCTGCTTTCGGCTCAGCCTCCGGCTCCGGCGCCTCGGCATCTGTCGTCACTTCAGGCTCGGCCGCCGGCTCCTCGGCACTGGCCATCGTTTCGGGCTGTGCTTCAGGCTCATCGGGAGCCGCTACCGGCTCAGCCTGGGCCTCGGTAGGCTCTTCCACGGCGTCCGCTGCCGCAGTGTTCACCGATTCCGCTTCCGCGGTGGTGACTTCCTCGACCGGCTGCTCAGCAGGCGCTTCGGTGGAGGAGGCCTCTTCGGCAGTCTCCGCGGCGGCCGGCTCGGCAGACGCTTCAACCGCTTGGTCGATATCAGGTCTTCCGGGATCCACTTCTTCCGACTCGTCGTCGTCCATCTCGGGGATCGGAGCGCGCTTGACGAGATCGGCCTCTGTGAACTCGGGGTAGTTGATGACGGCCACTACGATCCGATGGTGGATCGGGTCGACCTCCAGCACCTTCACTTCGAGCGGCTGCCCCTCGATGATGGCCTCGCTGGGGTCCGCGGTCTCGGCCAGACCAAGCTGAGACATAGGTGCAAAGCCTTCGAGGTCGTCGCCGATGTCGATGACGACGCCCTTGTCCATCAGGCGTACGGCGTGGCCCTTGAGCTCGGTGTCGATGGGGAGTGTTTCCCCGATCTTGAGCCAGGGGTCATCGGTTGCCTGCTTGAGACCCAGAGAAATCCGCTTGTTGTCGCCGTCGATGTTGAGAATTACCACCTCGACTTCGTCGCCTTTCTGAATCACTTCCGACGGATGCTGAACCCGTTTGGTCCAGGACAGATCGGAGATGTGGATCAGTCCGTCGATGCCGGCTTCGATTTCGACGAAGGCGCCGAAACTGGTCAGGTTACGGACCTTACCTGTGATGCGCGTGCCCACCGGGTACTTGAGGGGCAACACCATCCACGGATCCTGCTCGGTCTGCTTCATTCCCAGGGAGATCTTCTCTTCGCTCTCGTCCACCTTGAGCACCACCGCGTCGATGGTCTCACCGATGCTGACCACCTTGGAGGGGTGGCGCACGTTGCGCGTCCAGCTCATCTCGGAGATGTGGACCAGGCCTTCGATGCCGGGCTCCAACTCGACGAAGGCGCCGTAGTTGGTAATCGACACCACCTTGCCCTGCACTCGGCTTCCCACCGGGTACTTCTCGGTTACACCCTTCCACGGATAGTTCTGCAACTGCTTCATGCCGAGGCTGATGCGCTCGCGCTGCCAGTCGATGTCGAGGATCTTGACCTCGAGTTCCGCGCCGATTTGCACCATTTCACTCGGGTGGGACACCCGGCCGTACGACATGTCCGTGATGTGCAGCAGGCCGTCAACGCCGCCCAAGTCGATGAAGGCGCCGAAGTCGGTGATGTTCTTGACCACGCCGGTCCGTACCTGACCGTTCTCCAATTCCTTCATCAGGTGTTCGCGCTTGTTGGCCCGCTCGGCCTCCAGGATGACCCGGCGGCTAACCACGATGTTCCGGCGACGCTTGTTGAGTTTGATGATCTTGAATTCGTACGACTGTCCCAGCAACTCATCGATGTTGGGCACGCGCCGGAGCGCGATCTGGCTCCCCGGAAGGAACGCGTCGACGCCCATCAGGTTGACGACCACACCACCCTTGATCTTCTTGACCAGCATCCCTTCGACCGGCTCGTCGCTCTCGTGAGCCATGCGGATTTTCTCCCACACCCGCATGAAGTCGGCCTTCTTCTTGGACAGCACCACCGCCCCATCCTGGTCTTCCAGATGCTCGAGAAAGACCTCGACCTCTGCGCCCACTTCGAGCACGCTGGGGTCGGGAAATTCATCGAGGGGGACCGAGCCTTCAGACTTGAAGCCCAGGTCAAGGATGACGGCGTTGTCGGTAACGCGCAGAATCTTGGACGCGACGATCTCGCCTTCGGCGATCGAGGCCATGGTGCCCTCGTACATCGCCAGCATCTCCTGGTACTCTTCGTCGCTGTACGACTCGTCGTACAGGTCCTCTCGGACGCGGAGGATGGGTTCTTCGATTATGTCCTCAGGAGCAAGCTGCGGGGTTTCGGTGGCGGTCTCAGTCATGATGATGGTCGAAGGTCCTTACAGCCCGCGGGTCGGCCAGCATCCACGGGGTCGGAGGTCTTACCCCACGCGGGCCGAAGTGCCCGAGCGGAGTAGCACAGAATGATACCGGCTCGGCAATCAAGGAGCAAGGTGACGGGACCGGGCAAGCTCGATGATGAAGGCCACCTGTTCATCGAACGAGAGGTTGCTGGTGTCGAGTCCCACGGCGTCCTGAGCCTGTGTCAGCGGGGCCACCTCACGGTTGGAATCAGCGTGGTCGCGCGCGGCCAACGCCTCGGTCTCGCCCTGTAGCTGGTCAGGGTCGACCACCGCCCCGCGCTGGCGCAACCGACGCTCGGCCCGGGCAGCCGGACTGGCTGTGAGGTACACCTTGAGCTGCGCTTCGGGGAACACCACGGACCCGATGTCCCGGCCATCCACCACAACCGCCCCACCAGCCCGGGCAGCTCCCCGGATGTGCTCGTTGACCCAAGACCGCACCTCTGCCAGAGCGGCGATCTCGGACACGCGCTCCGTCACTGCGGCGCCTCGCAGCGAGGCATCAGCCACCGGCTCCGCGGCGACAACCTCGAAATCGCCGTTGCGCGGCTTGAAATCCACTCCCCACCGCTCCGCCGCGGCAATGACCTCATTGGCGTCGAACGGCCGCGGCAGCGTGGCCCACACCGCAGCCAAGGTTACTCCACGATAGAGGGCTCCAGAATCGAGGTGGCGGAAGCCGAGGCCGGCGGCGACGGCCTGCGCCGTACTCGACTTGCCGGAAGCAGCGGGGCCGTCGATAGCGACTATGGCGTGACTCACTTTTTGCCGCTCCTCAAGCCACGCATCATGGTCCTGAACCCCGGGAAACTCACATCGGCACACCCTATGTCGTCCACCAACACTCGCGAGTCGGGCACCGTCCCCAGGACGGCGAAGGCCATGGCCAACCGGTGGTCACCCTCTGTTCGGACGGTACCGGCAGGCCGGTAGTCCGTGCCCTCTATGACAAGATCATTGCCGGATACCTCCGCCGAGCCACCGAGGTCCCGGATGTTCGAGGCCAGGAGGCCCAACCTGTCGCTTTCCTTTACTCTGAGTTCGCCCGCTTCGCGAAACACAGTGGTCCCTTGGGCACGACTCGCCAACACGGCCAGCATTGGGATCTCGTCGATCAATGATGGGATCTCCTTGGCCGACACTTCGACGCCCCCGAGTTGGGCCGGCCCGGCGGTGAGATCACCCACCGGCTCTCCCGCTTGGACGGATCCTTCTTCTATTTCGACGTCCGCTCCCATGCGCCGGAGCACCGCCAAGTAGTGGGTTCGCGTCGGGTTGAGGCAGACCCCGGCGATACGCAGTTGGCCGCTCTGCGCCAGGAGTGCTACCCCGAGGGGGAACGCGGCCGAGGAAGCGTCACCCGGAACTTCCACGGAGAAAGTCTCCAACCGGCCTGTCGGTTCGAATCGTATCCACTCGCCATCATCGGTAACTGTGTATCCGAATGACCGCAGCAAGCGCTCGGAGTGATCGCGCGACCGGCCCATCGGCTCGCGGACCGCTACGCTTACCTCGCCGACCACCCCCGCCAGCAATAGACTCCCTTTCAACTGGGCGCTGGACACGGGCATTTGGTATTCGAGGGGACGCAAGGGACCCCCGGTGATGGTCACCGGCAAGCCATCCCTCGCATCATCATGGATGATTGCACCCATCTGCTGTAGTGGTTCGGTAATGCGTCGCATGGGCCGCCGCCTGAGCGAACGGTCACCGGTCACGGTACTGGTGAACGGATGGGCTGCCAGCGCCCCGAGGAGCAACCGGGCGGTGGTGCCCGAGTTGCCACAGTATAGGTCGCGATCAGATGAGGTGAAGCGCCCAGCTCCACGAACCCGTATCGTGCGGCCACTCCGCAGCGGGGACACCTCTACGCCCAGGCGCCGGAGCACCGTTGCAGTCGAACGGGCGTCGAGCGACGTCAATGGATTGCGGATCTCGCTGGTCCCTCGAGCGAGCGCAGCGAGCAACAACAATCTGTGGGTGATGCTCTTGTCACCGGGAACCGTGACGGTGCCGTGCACGATCATGCGCACTCACCGTTGCTACCGACCAGGGAAACACCGGAGGTCAGCAACCCATAACATTGGCTGATAGAGCATTGCGAGTCTGACATGGCGGTACGGCACTGGAAACCGGTGGCTGGGGGCGGCGAGATAGGACGGTCAATTGTACCCGAAGGCCCAGGGAATCACAATTGACCTGAGCCCAGCCCCACTAGCGGGCCTCCGGAAGGGCGGCCCGGCTATATTGACCGGGGCACCATGGCGTACGGCACGGGGGAAACCGGGAGGCAGGCAATGGCCAAGATTCTGATCGTCGAAGACAACACCGACAACATGAAGTTGTTCCGGACCATCCTGACCCTGAAGCACCACGAGCTAATCGAGCGGGCCGATGGGGCACAATTGAAGGAATCCATCGACGACGAGCGTCCCGATCTGGTGCTCATGGACATCCAGCTGCCCGGCCAGGACGGATTCGCTTTACTCGAATCCATCCGGTCCTCTGAGGCGCCGAATTGCCGGGTGGTGGCCTTGACCGCCCACGCCATGGCTGGTGACCGGGAGCGAGCCATCGAAGCCGGGTTCGACGGGTACATTACCAAGCCCATCGACATCAGGACATTCCCCAGCCAGATCGAGCGCGCCCTGGCCGGTGAGACAGTTATCGATTGTGGCTCGGTGCCCCGGCGGCCCGGATTTTGCCCATTTTACCATATTCCGATTCCATAACCCTGAGGCGATTCGATGGAACAGCCGCCGCCGGCCAGTCAGGGGCCTGACGACATCAAGAAAGCACTCGCGGAAGCGAGAGAGCTTGCAGTTCGCGATGAGGCCGAGCGCTTAGCCAAGTCCAGAGAGGAAGTCCCCAAGACCAAGGAAGCACGCCTTCTTCCTTATGTGTTCATCGTCGTGGTGGCGTTCGGCCTGTATGCCCTCGCTGCCCAACCAACCTGGCTGATCACACCGCCGCCGCCGCCTGAGTCTCCCAGAATAGTCGAAGCGAGCCTCCGAGTCGCCATGTGGCAGCAGGCCCTGCACGTCGAGCGCTATCGCGATGAAAAAGGCCGGCTCCCCGTCGACCTGGCTCAAGCTGGCGCCCCGAACATGGCTGGGGTTTCCTACCACCAGGTTGGCGAGGAGAGCTACCTTATTACCGGAAGCAACGGCAATGCGGACCTGGTGCTCCGCTCAGAGGAATCGTTCGAGGATTTCCTGGGCGAGAGTATGAAGACACTTGCCAACCGGGGTGACTCGTGACCAACAGAAACGGCTTCACCCTGGTCGAGGTCTTCGTGGTCATGGTTATCCTGGGGATTCTGTCCGCCGTTGGGCTGTTCAAGTACATCGACTTCCGCGAACAGGCCTACGCCTCCAAGGTGGCGGCCGACATGACCTCAACCAAGATAGCGGCCGTTACCGCGTGGACTGATGCCGAGCAGTGGCCGCCGGATGCCGGCCCTGGAATAGAACCCATAGAGATCCGTCGTCATATGCCGGGCAACGTCACTTTCGCCAACGCTGACTACACGCTCGACTGGGACAACCTGAGCAGCGGCGGTGGCGGGCCCTACCTGGTAGGGATCAGTGTCACCACCACCAACCCGAGCCTGATGAGACACCTGACGCGTACCCTCGGCACCACTACTCCATTTTTGCTGGTCGGCGGACGTTTGACTTACATCATCGTCGACAACGCCGGCATCTTTTAAAACATAGGTTGCGGGCTCCGGTACCGGGCCTTACGTTAGCAGGGTCAGGTCAGCGCGAGCCGCCAACGCTTCTCGGCAGAGAGCTTGGCAGCAACGGACCTCGAGCCCGGTAGCCAGGCTAACCATTCCACTTCGCGTCCCGCATTGACTCGACAGCCATCGCCCGCCCCACGCAGCGACGTAGGGCGGGCGATTGTGTCTCGTGACCTCGGTGGTGTATCGTTTAGTTGATCATACGACCAGTTATTACTCGTTTCATCGGAACCCCATGACCTCCGCCACCTCACCCAGCCACGCGATCGACGCCACCCATGCCAGGGTACTACAAGACCGTGTCATCCTATGCCTGCGGCTGTCCGATCCTGCCGTGGTGCTCGACGCATGCAGGGCGGCCATCCGCGGTGGGCTGGAAATCCTCGAGCTCACTCTCACCACACCCGGAGCCTTGGAAGTGATGGCCCAGCTCGCGGCGGAAGACGCGGCCGTTGTCGGCGCAGGAACCGTGTTGAGCGTGCAAGACGTGGAGATGGTGGCACAAGCCGGGGGCCGTTTTGCCATGTCGCCGGTGTTCGACGCCGAGGTGGTTGCCGCCGCGCATCAGCACGGCTTGCTGGCGGTCCCGGGCGCGGCTACTCCAACCGAGATCCTGACGGCGCACCGTTCCGGCGCCAGGCTGGTAAAGGTGTTCCCGGCCGCGGCGTTGGGTGGCCCGCCGTTCCTCAAGGCGGTGCGCGGCCCACTCCCCAACATCCCGTTGGTGCCCACCAGCGGCCCCACGGCTGACACGCTGGCGGACTACTTTGCCGTAGGCGCCAGCGCTGTCGGCATCGGTGGTGAGGTTTTTCCCCCGGGCTTCACTCTGGAGCACGTCGAGCAAGCCGCCATGCGAGTCCGCCGGGCGGTAGAGGCGGTGCCCGTCTAGCGGGAGTTGCCCACCGTGACCGCTCCGCCAGTATCCGGATTTACCCTCGTAAGGAACGCCATCCGGCTCGACTTCCCCGTCGAGGCGAGCATCCGGTCCATTCTTCCACTGTGCGACGAAGTCGTCGTCAACGTTGGCAAGTCGGATGACGACACCCTCGACCTGGTCAGGGCCATCGAAGATCCCCGTATCAGGATCATCGAATCAGAATGGGACTTCAGCGGCGACCACCAAGTGCTGGCGGATGAAACCCAACGGGCGATGAATGCCTGCCGCCATTCATGGGGCATCTACATCCAGGGCGATGAAGTCCTGCACCACGACAGCCTTCCGCTGCTGCAAGCCGAAATAGAGCGCCATGACGGGGACTCGTCGGTCGAAGGTTTGCTGCTGCGCTACCGGCACTTCTATGGCACACCCGACTATGTGGCCACGAGCCGGAGCTGGTATCCCTACGAAGTCCGGGTGGTACGGTTGGGTGACACGTGGGGCGTTCGTTCCTACCGGGATGCACAGGGGTTCCGCGTCGGACCCGATGACCGGAAGATCCGGGTCAAGCGCACAGAAGCCTGGATTCACCACTACGGTTGGGCCAGACCCGACCCCGCGATGGTGGAGAAATTCAAGACGCATCCAACGATCTACGGAGGGGCGGTACCGGAAGATCTGCGCACCGTCAGACTGGCATGGCAGCCAGGGATAAAACGCTACTCAGGTACCCACCCGGAGACCGCCACCGAATGGGTAACCCAACGGCGTGGTGTTCTGGAGGAACGGGTTCTTCCTCAGAAATGGCGCTGGCAGCACCTTCGGGATCACGCCAGTGCCGCGGTGGAAATGGTAACCGGCCGCCGCCCATTCGAGTTTCGCAACTACCGCGTAGTTTGAGGACGGCGCGCACGACCCACTATGTGCCGACCGTTACGACAGCACCTTTTCCAGATAGGCCTTGAGTCGTTGCCAGGCATCCAAAGCCGGTGCTGCGGAGTTGTCCGGGTCGCGGTCGACGTGCAACCAGAATCCGTGGCCCACGTGGTCGTAAACGTGAATGTCGTTCTCTATGCCGATGGAGCTGAGAGCCGCGGCGAAGCGCTCGACCTGGTCAGGTGGAATTCCGCGATCGTTGGCCGCGAAGGTGCCGTAGACCGGATGGGTCAAAGCCCGGAGCACTTCAGGGTCTTCCACCAGCCTGCCGTAAAAGATTGCGGTTCCCTCGTGCTGCTCTCCTTCGAGTCCGTAGCTCAGTGCGACGCCACCGCCAAAACACCATCCCATGACCGCGATCTTCCCCGTTACATCCGGCCTGGCCCTGAGCCAGCGAGTGGCAGTGTCAATGTTGGCCACCATGGCTGGCTCGTTGCCCCGGGCCTCCCCCATGAGCGCCATGCTCTCGTCGCGAGTGGTGCCGACGCGGCCGTGGTATAGGTCAACGGCAAACGCCACATATCCCTCGGCGGCCAACTGGTCGGCCACCTGGCGGATGTTGTCACTCAACCCGTTCCATTCATGAATGAGAATGACCGCCGGGAACGGGCCGGCGCCCTCGGGCACCGCCAGGTAACCTGAAGTACTGTTGTCGTCCGCCAGGTAAGCCACGGCCAAGCCCGAGGGCATGGGCGCCGTTCCGATTATTGCGGGCGGGAGTTCCTCGGGTCCCGTCGGTCGGACGGCGCCCTGACCCATGGCCTGGCGGGCAACGAGCGACCCGACCCCCAAGAACAGCAACGTTTGCCCAATACGGCGTGGTAACATGGTTTCCTCCAGGAATCGGCGAAACGACAGAGAGGCAATACTATCGCGGCTCCGGCACCTCCA
>CAXMUQ010000057.1:0-6961 GCA_964196605.1 uncultured Acidimicrobiia bacterium | reverse complement strand
AACGACTGCGTCGAAACGACCTGCTCAAATGAGCAGCTATTGGTGTCGATCTGATCTAGGAAACGTCGACCGCGGCCCGGCCGACAGCAACAATATGTCGTGACCTAGGTCACCTGTCAAGCATATTAACGGCTCGGAAATAGACAGTCGTTTCGATCATGTACGTTTGTCCCTCTATGAAACTGCAATCGGCCATTCGGTCAGGCAGCGAGCGCGTCTCAGCCAGGGACACGTTGCCTGAACAACCCCGAGCGGCAACCTGATTGCCCGAAGCGGCAGCTATCTTACCGCCCGCCAGCCATCTTGGCTAGGGGCAAATTCACATTGGCAAGATCAACTCCTGTTGCGGGTTCTCCGGAGTAACCACCGGGCCCTCCGGCCCCCAGTACATGTTGACTTCACTGCGAACGCCGAACTCCCCGGGGAGGTAGACCCCAGGCTCTATCGAGAAGCCCACGCCAGGCATCATCTCGCGCTCGTCGTGGGTTTCGTAGTCGTCGAGGTGGGGCCCCGATCCGTGCAACTCCCGGTCGATGGAATGGCCTGTGCGGTGCACGAAGAAATCCCCGTAGCCGGCCGCCTCGATCACCGCTCTTGCCGCGCGGTCACCCTCGAAGCCAGCCACAGGCCTGCCCGCGGCAATGGCTTCCCCAATGGTTTCGATAGCCGCGTCCCTGGCCGAGCGGACGGTGTGCCACACCTCTTGTACCCGCTCCGGTGGGCTGTTACCTGCAAAAGCCATCCAGGTCTGGTCGGCAAACACGGCCTCACGGGTTCGGCCACCCCACAGATCCAGCAGGACCACGTCCCCGGGACTGAGCCGGGCTTCACTTCCGACTCGTGGTTCGTAGTGTGGATTGGCGGCGTTGGCTCCGAAGGCGACGATCGGAAGGGTATCCAACTCGAGTCCTCCCGCCTCCATCGCCGCCACCACCCGGGACTGGATCTCCACCTCACCCAACCCCGACCGGGGATCGGCCACGGCCTCGGCTAGCGCGCTGCGGGCCACGTCGGCGATCACCTCAGCCGCAAACGTGTGGTCCTCTGTATCGCCCGCACTCCACGTGGCGGCAAATCGGGTCACTAAAGGAGCTGAGGGGACCACGGTGGCCCCTAACCGGTTCAACAGCTCGACCACCCCTGCTGGAACCCTGTCGAGATAGGGTACCCCGTCATCGGGAAATACCTCCATGGCCAGGGTACGACCAGATACCAATGGCCCCAGGGCCGCCTCCAACTCTTGCCAGCGGGCGTACGGAACGATGCGGCCCGGGAACCCCTCCATAGGTTGCAGTTCGATCTTGTGCACCACCGCCACCGGCTCCCCTTCCCGAGGGATTAGCACGAACAGGCGCCGGGTGGCCATCCCCTTCAGCCCCAGGACCTGCGGCGTTACCGGATTGACTCCATGGAAATCGAACAGCAGCCAGCCGTCCACCGCCATCGACTCGAGGGTCGACCGGACTTCAGCCAAGTCCAATCCCTTCATGTCCGCCATATGACCTGCCTCCTAGTAGGGATCGTTGATGTCGACAGCTTCAGAGCGCCAGAGACACACCCCGTCGCTCCCGGCACGACACTGGTGATGCACCATGGCGCCTTCGAACCCTGCCAGGGCCCGAAGCAACTCGCTCATAGCGGCTCCGATGAACTCGCAGGACGCCTCGTCAGCCGGAGAATCAGCCATTTCTGCCCGGGCGGACAGTCGTTCCACCACCAAGCGTACCCCGAGGAGCCACTGGGCCACCGCCGACGCCTTGCGGGACCCCAGTCGCCGGCGCCATGGCCCGGGAAGGAAGAACAGTACCATGCGCCAGGAATAGGCTACCGAACGGGCGGCGTGACGAGCTGCTCGTCGGCCCGCATCGGCGTACACCAGCCGGGCATCGGGCCGCCGGCTAACCAACTTGAACACCGCTCCCACCTCTGTCGGATCGACCATGACTTTGCGGCGCGCCAGCCCCCGGTATCTATCAATCTGGGCTGATACGGTTGGGTTCAGACCGAGGCGCTTAGCGACGATCTCGCTGCTCAATTCCTCCAGGCCGTCCTCCACCGGACGGTCGAGGTTGCGCATGGCTTCGAGCAGGCTGAGAGGCAGGATGGCTGACGTTCGCTCTGATGTCATCATGGTTTGGGGGCGGAACCTAGCTCCCTAGCCGGTGGCGAGGCCACCCCACGGCGGCACCCTCCATGAAGGATGGACGCGCATCAGGTGTCCCCCTGTTGGGCCAACCAGTTCGCCACCATTTACCAACCGTCTAGAGCCTATGCCACCACGCGATACCGCCGACCAATCCACTCCGGAGTCCTTCGAACGAGAGGCTCTCCCCCATCTCGACACCTGTTTCCGCGTGGCCTGCCGCTTGACGGGCGACCCGGGCAGGGCTGAGGACCTGGTTCAGGAAACCATGCTCAAGGCGTTCCGGGCATGGCACCGATTCAGGCCCGGAACCAATGCCCGGGCCTGGTTGTTGACCATTCTACGAAACAGTTTCATCAACCAATACCGCAAGCAGAAGCGGGAGCCGCTGGCGGTAGACATCGACGCGGTGGACCCCATGGCCATATACCACCGTGTCGGTCAGACAGACCCGGAAGGGGAGTTCTTCGGCAAGTTGATCGACCGCAGAGTCCTTACCGCCATTGATGGACTGCCACTCGACTTCCGGGCGGTACTGGTCCTCAGCGACATCGAAGACCTCAGCTACGCAGAGATATCGAGTATGTTGGAGATTCCCATAGGAACTGTGAAGTCGCGGTTGTTCAGGGCCCGTAGGCAGTTGCAGGACCAACTCTACGACCATGCGATAGAAATGGGCTACATCTCACCCAGGGAGCGACAACTTCAATGACCCCAGAGCAGGTAGCGGCTATTGACTGCGACGAGGCCCTGGAACTGTTGCACGAATACCTAAAACAACGATTAACTCCGGAACTCGGAGAGCGAGTGAGAGCTCACATAGTAAAATGTCGCCCATGTCTCTCGCATTCACGGTTCGAAACCAATTACTTGCGAATGCTCGAGGACAGCCTCAGGAGCATAACTTGCCCCCCAGAGAGTCGTGAGCGAATACTCACAGCCATTGACGGTGACTTCTCTATCGGTTGAACCCGTGACCTTATGGGTCGCGCTCCTCGCCGCCGGCACAGTCGCCACAATAGCCTGGCGGTGCAACACTCTTACCGGCCCGGGCGCCCTGGCAGCAGCAATAGTCGGTGTGGCAGTGATGTCGGGAACAGGATGGGGCGGCGGCATCGTGCTGGGCACGTTCTTCTTGACCAGTACCGCGGTTTCGCGCGGCTTCCCCTCGGAGGAGCAAGGTCACACATTCCAAGGGCCCCGCAGTGCCTGGCAGGTCGCCGCCAACGGGGGCGCCGCTACGTTGGGTGGATTAATTGGCGTGGCCCATGCAGGCTTGGGTTGGTGGGTAGTCACCGGAGCCCTGGCCGGGGCGGCCGCGGACACTTGGGCCACCGAGGTCGGCAAGGCCAAGGGCGGCACACCCAAGGATCTGCTAACTGGTCAGGCTGTTCCGCCGGGAACCAGTGGCGGGATCACCGGAACAGGCACCCTGGCGGGCGCGGCCGGTGCAGCGGTGATCGGACTCGTCGCGGGAACGGTAACAGGCTGGCCCGCCCTGACAGTGGCTGGACTCGTCATCGGGTTCGGCTCCATGATGGCCGACTCGGCACTGGGGGCCGCATGGCAGGTACGGTACCTGTGTCCGGCTTGCCAGGTGGAATGTGAGGACCCGCGGCACCAGTGTGGTGTCACGGGTGAGTACCACAGAGGAATCCCATGGCTCGACAACAACACGGTCAACGCTGTCACCACCACTTTCGCCGCAGGAGCTGGCGGGCTCTGGTGGCTGCTGGCGTGTGCGGTCTTCTAATCGCCGCTTGCGGTGGTGGTGAGAAGACTTTGACGGAGCCACTAGGCGACCCGGTGACGCCGCCGGGCCGGGGAGGCGGGGGCGGGGGCGGGGGCGGCAATCTCGAACCCCTCGTGGGCCAATGGCTCAACACCCTGATTGTGCAAGTTGGTGGCGACTTCCAACGGATAGAAACCACCTGGATATTCGGCAATGACGACAGCTGTTCCCGGACGGTGGAGACCTTCTCGATCCTGGAGGACCGACTGCATTTCAGTCGGCGAAATTGCACATACCTGACCAACACACGCAAGCTTGCCATCCTCTACTCGGATGCCCAACAAACCATTTACTTCGATTTTAACTTTCCGGAATTCTCCCGGGACGCGGTTGTGATCGACCAGTTCCGCTTCCGCCGCATCTTCTAGCCCGAGGCCCAAGCTACCAGTGAACATCACGGCTGACGCGCTGATAGTTGGTGCCGGGCCTGCTGGCAGCGCCACCGCCACCTTCCTGGCTGAGGCCGGCCTCCGGGTGGTGCTGGTGGACCGGGCAGCCTTTCCGCGCGACAAACCGTGCGCCGAGTACTTGAGCCCGGGGGCGGTCCCCATCCTCCGGCGACTTGGTGCCCTGAAAACGATTGAGGACGCCGGGGCCAGTGCCCTTACCGGAACGACGGTGATTGGAGCGTACGGTAGCCGGCTCACAGGCTTGTTCACCAAGGTAAGGATGGCACGGCACCGCCTAAACGGACTAGCCGTTACCAGGCGGGTACTCGACGCCGCGCTGGTTGACATCGCCCGGAGCCGGGGCGTCAATGTCTTGGAACGGACCCGGGTGGTCGAGCTGGTGAGCCAACGGGGCGGGGTTGCGGGGGCAGTGATAGCTACGGCAGGGGGGAGAACTGTCACGGTGACCGCCCCAGTCACGGTGGGTGCCGACGGCCTCCACTCGGTGGTGGCTCGGTGGTTCGGTGGGAAGCGGAGGGAGCCACTGCGGCGCTGGGGATTCGTAGGCCATTTTGCGGGCGTGTCCGGCCTATCGAACCGGGCGGAACTTCACGTCGGCACGGAGGGCTACGCCGGGCTCAATCCCATCGGCCACAACATCACCAACGTTTCCCTTGTGGTTCCGAGACAAGTCGCCAACGGCGTCCGGGGCAATGTGGAGGGTTTTTTCCACGACCACCTCCAACGATTCCACGGAGTGCGGAACCGAGTCCCATCTGCGGGGTCGCTGAGCCCGATTCGCACGGTTGGCCCGTTCGCGGTCCGATCGAACCGTCCGGTTGTGGACGGTGGACTGCTGGTCGGCGATGCGGCGGAGTTCTTCGATCCCTTTACGGGCGAGGGCATTTACACCGCCCTGCGGGGCGCTGAACTCGCCAGCCAGGTCATCGTCAAAGCCTGGAGGGACTCGACGCCGCTACCCGCCACGGCGTTGCGCAGCTATATCCACGCCCGCCGCAGGGCCTTCCGGGGCAAATGGATGGTCGAGCGCATGATCGGCTATGGTATGTTGATGCCAGGTTTGTTCGACAGAGCCGTCGACCGCATCGGCAAGAAGGACCCGATGGCCCACACCTTGATCGGAGTCACGGGCCACATGGTTTCGCCGACAGCAGTCCTCAATCCGGTCTATCTCACGAGGATGGTGCTTTGAGCCCTGCGATCGATCCCGCGTCGTTCCGACAACTGATGGGGCGCTTCGCTACTGGTGTCACCGTGGTCACTGCCACATCGCCGGATGGAAAACCATCCGGCATGACAGTCAATAGTTTCAACTCGGTCTCACTCGACCCACCGTTGGTTTCGATATGTGTCGATCGGGAAGCGGATATGCACGTCACCCTCACCGGCCAGACGGGGTTCGTCGTCAATATCCTCAGTTCGGATCAGGAATCCGTCTCCCGCCGCTTCGCCGAGAATCGTCCCGACCGTTTCAATGGCGTCGGCTATCGTCTCAGTTCCGACGGCCATCCGATCATCGAGGGTGTGCTGGCGCATATCGAATGCACCGCCCACGACTCGATCGATGCCGGCGACCATTCGGTCGTCTTCGGGCAAGTAGTCGGCGGGTCTGCGGGTGAGGGATATCCGCTCTTGTTGTATAGAGGAGGCTATGGGTTGGAAGGCCCGTAAAGGTGACGCTCATCAACCCGCACGGCAGCGAACTCCTCGATCGACCCGATGCCGATCCGCACCTGGTTCGCCGCAACCTCGCCGACCTCAGCAAGGCAAACCGATGGCTCGGGGGCCGCAGGGCATTGTCTCTGGGCCTTCGGCGGACGCTGGGAGACCTCTCCCGGGGTACCCGATTGACCTTGCTGGACATCGGGACGGGAAGCGGAGACTTGCCAGCCTACTGCCACACTTGGGGACTGACCCGGGGTCTCACCATTACTCCTGTGGGACTGGAGAGGATCCCCGCTGCCGCCAAAATCGCGGCCGGCAACGGATTGCCCACCCTCATCGGGTGTGCCAGCGCGTTCCCTATCCGGTCCAAGTCGGTGGACGTGGTGCTGGTTAGCCAGGTGGTGCACCACTTCACCCGGGATGCCGCCGTAGAGCTGCTCGGCGAGTGTGACCGCTTTGCCCGCCAAGCCGTCATCATGGTCGAACTCACACGATCCAACGTGGCAGCGGCGGCGTTCCAGGTCGCGTCCCGGATTCTCGGCTTTGACCACACCACCATCGAGGACGGCCTGACTTCCATCGAACGGGGACTGACCAAAATGGAGGCCCGCAGCCTGCTGTCCGATGCCGGCGTCCCGGCAACTGTGACGGCCGTCGCCCCGTATCGGCTGATCGCCACGTGGGCCCCATTGCAGCAGGGAGGGGAGCAGGCATGCGAACAGTAGATCGTCTTCGAATACGGGCTCCGGCCAGCCGAGTCTTTGCGGCCGCCGTCGCGGTCGAACGCTGGCCCGACATCCTCCCCCACTACCGATGGGTAACCCGGCAAGGCCGGGAAGAGGACGCGGAGATCGTCGAAATGGCGGCCTGGAGACATTTCGGTTTTCTCAAGTACCCCACGTGGTGGCAATCACGCATGTGGACCGACCCGGCGGGACGGGCCGTCCGCTA
>CAXMUQ010000056.1:0-25324 GCA_964196605.1 uncultured Acidimicrobiia bacterium | reverse complement strand
TTGACCGCCCTCCGTGTCGCACTCCTCATGATTCTCGTGTTTGGTGTGCTCGGTACTGGGGTTGAGCTTCTGCTCCTGGGCCACACCGAGGACGTATGGCAATGGGAGCCTTTGGTGGTAATGGCCGTTGGTCTCCCAGTACTCGCATGGCACGTCAAGATCGGGAGCGCCTGGAGCAGGTGGTCCAGCGTGGCCGTCATGACGGGTTTCGTGGCCAGTGGGATGATCGGCCTCATCCTCCACTACCGCGGCAACGTCGAATTCGAGTTGGAAATGGTGCCGGCGCTCAAGGGAGCCGATCTGTTTCAGAAATCCATGACGGGTGCCACTCCGGTGTTAGCGCCAGGCGCCATGATCATACTGGGTCTCCTGGGTCTACTGTACGCTTTTATACCGAACCACCGCGACTTACAATAGGAATACTCTACCACTAGAGGAACCAACCAATGAAACCTGTTAGCACATGGCTCATTGCTTTCGCTCTGACAATGGTGTCCGGCACCGCTGTGGCACAGGTGGGCCGCTCAGACATGGTGAACCCCAACCTCGCTACAGAACAAGAGCTCGCCGCGCTACCGCATCTCACCTCGGAACAAGTCCAAAGCGTTCTGGATGGACGGCCATTCTTGACCATTGCGGATCTGGATGCGCAACTCGGCTCGCTGACGGACGAGCAGCGCGACGCCTTGTACCGGGCAATGTTCATCCCTCTCAATCTCAATAGTGCCTCGAAGGGAGAGATCCTCATGGTCCCGGGGGTAGGAAACCGCATGCTTCACGAGTTTGAAGAGTACCGACCCTACCAGGCCCTGGCCCAGTTTCAACGCGAGATGGGCAAGTATGTGGACGACGCCGAGGTGGCTCGCCTGTCGGGGTACGTGTTCGTGCCAATCGATCTCAATACCGCCAGCGACGAGGACATCCTCTCGATCCCAGGAGTGGGTTCTCGTATGGAGCATGAATTCAAGGAGTACCGCCCCTATCAGTCGATTGCGCAATTCCGCCGTGAGATCGGCAAATACGTCGATGACGAGGAGGTGGCTCGCTTGGAGCGGTATGTGATGATCCAGTGATGACAGGCCGCAGCCCTGGCGAGTGAGTTCGCCCGGTACGGCCACCTGATCCTGGTGGCGCGGGACGAGGCGGCCCTGGAGCGGGCCGCCTTCGCTTTTCTGTCCCGATCCACTACCGCGTAGGAGTGGCCGGCGAGGTATGGGCGACGCATGCGTCGCGCCTGCGCTGTCCACGATAACCGCATCTTCAGCCGTGATGGATTGATGGGTGATGATTGATGATTGTTGATTATCGACATAGCTCCCTTCACGCCTCACAGATCAGCAACCACCAATCACCCCTAGTTTTTTCCGTCACCCACATCCCGCAACTTCTTGCATCACATACACTTATCAAGTATGCAACAATCTCTACACAAATTGCGTATAGTCGTGGTATCCAGACACCTCCACTGGAGACCGCCCAGGTGACCACGCTCAAGCCCGAAGTATTCCATATCCTCCTTGCCCTCATGGACGGCGAACGTCACGGTTACGCCATCATGAACGACGTGGCCCAGCGCACCGGAGGGGAAATCAAGCTCCTTCCGGGCGTGCTCTACCGCCACCTCCATCGCCTGCTCGATGGGGGCCTCATTGATGAACTCGACCGCCGCTCCATCCCTGAGGGTACCGACGAGCGACGGCGTTACTACCGCGTCACCGACGGCGGCGTCGCGGCCGCTCGGGCCGAAACCCTCCGCATGGCCAAGCTGGTCGAAGTGGCCAAGGGAAAAGATCTTTTGGCCGACCTCGGGTCATGAGCCAGCAACATCCAGCAGCCATCACGTGGCTGCAGAACACCTATCGCCTCACGCTAAGGAGTTTCCCGCCCGGGTTCCAAGACCGCTACGGTCGGGATATGTACGAGGCGTTCATCGACTCTCTTCGTCAACGCAGGGCTACCGGGAAGTCGGTCATCGTCTTTAGTCTCCTCGCCTGTGGCGAGGCACTTGTGCAAGGCTTGCAGGAAAGGTGGGCCTGGCGCGAGGTGCACCCACTCGCTTCATCTCGTCACTCATGGGAGTTC
Source organism: uncultured Acidimicrobiia bacterium (assembly GCA_964196605.1). Classification (GTDB taxonomy): domain Bacteria; phylum Gemmatimonadota; class Gemmatimonadetes; order Gemmatimonadales; family GWC2-71-9; genus N074bin45. The sequence continues at coordinate 23,242 of CAXMUQ010000056.1, read as the reverse complement.
CCTGCCGTGCGTAACCTGATCAATGACGTTCGCTATGCAGTTCGCGGCCTGTTCCGGACGCCGGGCTTCGCCGTCGTCGCCATCCTAACCCTGGCTCTGGGGATAGGCGCCAATTCGGCCATCTTCAGCGTGCTGAACGGTGTAGTGATGAAACCGCTCCCCTATCCCGACTCCGACGAGTTGGTAATGCTGTGGCACTGGTATCCCGAGGTGGACATGCAGGCCAGCGTTTCGGTGCCCGCCTTCCAGGACTATCAGGAAATGAATCGAGTCTTCAGCGGCATTGCCGCCATGGGGGGCCTGGCCGGCAATCTGACAGGGGCGGGAGAGCCGGTCCGGGTGCAGGGCGCTTTGGTGACGGCCGACTTTTTTCGGGTGCTCACCGTGGAGGCGGCGCTGGGACGGACCTTCGCGCCGGAGGAGGACGTAGCGGGGGCCGATCAGGTGCTTGTCCTGAGCGACCGGTTCTGGCACCGGCAGTTCGGCGGTGACCCGGGTATCATTGGCCGGGAAATTCAGTTCAACGACCTCCCGCATACCGTGGTCGGTGTCATGCCGCCGGACTTTGGCTACCCGTCCGCCGCCGAGCTATGGCGCCCGGCCGCGTTCACGGCTGCCCAGACCGATCCTCGAAACCGCGGCCGCGAGTTCCTGGCGGTCATCGCGCGCACCAAACCTGGGGTCACGTTCGAGCAAGCCGAGGCAGACATGGCCTCGATTACCGCCATCCTCGAACCGGAGCACTATTCCTGGACCACCGGGTGGCGTGTCAGCCCCATGCGCATGATCGACAACGCCATCGGCGGTATCAGGCCGATGCTGTGGACCCTGTTCGCCGCCGTGGTGGCGGTACTGCTCATTACTTGCGTCAACGTTGCCAACCTGCTGTTGGCGCGGGCTGCTTCACGTGACCGAGAAGTGGCGGTGCGCGTGGCTCTGGGTGGCGGACGTCTGGGCGCCATTCGGCACGCCTTGGCCGAGAGCATCGTCCTGTCTGTCATTGGCGGTGTGGTTGGGCTCGGTGTGGCTTCGGTCATGCTCAAGGTCCTTGTGGCGCTCAATGCGGGCACCATCCCACGGATTGCGGAAGTATCAATGGATGTGCGGGTGCTGGCGTTCACCTTTGCGGTGGCGCTCGGCACGGGGATCCTATTCGGTGCTCTCCCTGCACTCAGAGCGGCCCGTGCCAACCCTCGGGATGCGTTGGCGGCTGGCGGCGTCAAGTCTAGTCTGGGCCACAAGAGCCTCCGGGCTCAGCGGACTCTCGTCGTGGCTGAAGTCGCCCTGGCACTCATGCTGCTGGTCGGAGCCGGGCTCATGGTACGGAGTTTCGATCGACTGCTCGACGTCGATCCGGGATTCGAGCCGGACAACGTGCTGGCGCTCGATCTGACGTTGTCTTCCACGACCTACCCGGGTACGCCTGAGCGAGCGCGCTTCATCCAACGTGTTCTCGGGGAGATGGAACGGCAGCCGGGCATCAACTCCGTGGCCGCCATCGACGCCTTGCCGCTGAGCGGTCGCAACCCTAGCTCCTCCTTCGGACCGGAGGGTTACGACTATGACAACGCGCCCGGACTTCCGCAGAGTGCGCGCAGGATTGTTTCTCCGGGATACTTCGAGACCGTGGGGATCAACCTCATCCGCGGCCGGGATTTTACCGAACATGACATGGCCGTGGATGCACCGCCTGTCATCATCGTCGATCAACACACCGTGACGGATTTCTGGCCCGATGACGAACCATTAGGCAAGTGGATCGCCTTCGACCAGGACGGGCCCTATTACTCGGTCGTGGGCGTGGTCGGCGATATTCGACACCAGCGGTTGGATCAACAGTCCCGCTACCACATCTATACCCCACTCGGCCATCAGTCGGCAGCTACCATGACTTTCGTACTGCGGGGCAGGGGGGATCCCGCCCTCTTGTCGGCGCCTGCTCGCCAGGCGGTCAAGGCCGTTGACCCGTCACAGGCCGTGTTTGGTCTGCAGCCGATGACCCAGTACAAGGAGCGCGCCACCGCACCTCAACGATTCAACGCCATCCTGTTGTTGGTGTTCGCCGGCGTCGCTCTAGTGTTGGCCGCAGTAGGTGTTTACGGAGTGATGAGTTACGCCATGTCGCGCCGCACCCAGGAAATCGGCATCCGCATGGCGCTCGGTGCTGAAGGCGGCACCGTTCTTCGGCAGCTCGTGGGACGGGGCGTTGTTCCCGCCATCGTCGGGGTCGGGATCGGCTTGGCAGGAGCCGTCCTCACCACCCGATTCATGGCCAGTCTCCTGTTTGGCGTCAGCCCGACCGACCCCCTGATCATGGCAGCAGTAGCCATTGTTCTCCTCGCTGTCGGGGTGGCAGCCTGCTATGTTCCGGCCCGGCGAGCGACCCGGATAGATCCGATGGAAGCGCTGCGATATGAGTGAGGTTGGAGCAAGGAGCTAAAGGGCGGAGAGCAGGTGCCACGAAGGTTGTCCGAACCCGGCCCTTCAGCTCCCTCCGCACTCCGCGCTCATAGAAACCAACCCTTGGCGTCGCCCGTACGAGTAGCTGCACCCCTTTTCAGCTAGTCACCAGGAGAACGACGTCATGTCATTGCACATCGTGCGGTCCGCGATCACGGCTGCACTGTTTGGCGCCCTTGTTGCCCCACTGGGCGCACAGGAGTCCACTGAGTCGGCCGACACTTACCGGCCACGGCCTTATCCCATCCAGCCTCCTCCCGTGTTCGAGCGGGCTGTGGAGCAGGGAACCCGGACCACTACCGGCCGCCCAGGCCCCAACTACTGGTCTCAGTGGGCCCGCTACGATCTCCAGGGCGAGATCGATCCGGCCACTGCCACGCTCACCGGCCAGGGAACCATCACCTATTTCAATCGTTCCCCGCGTCCCCTCCGTCAACTGGCTGTCCATCTCAGGCACAACCTGTTTCGTGAAGACGCGATCAAGAACACTCAAGTCCCCATCACCGGCGGTGTAACCCTCAATCGCATGGCCGCGGCCGGGGCGGACCTTGCCCTGAAGACCGATAATTCCCCCACGCCCGGGTACGCCGTCAACGGCACGTTGATGCGGTTGGTCCTGCCATCGGCCGTCGCGTCGGGCGACTCGGTGGTGCTGTCCTTCGAGTGGTCGATGACGCTGCCACCGGACGGCGCACCTCGCCAAGGCATCAAGGACCAGGTCATCTACGTGGCCTACTGGTACCCTCAAATGGCGGTCTACGACGACGTCCATCAGGCCTTTGGACCGATGAGCGGTTGGCAGGTCGATCCCTACCTGGGCAACGCCGAGTTCTACATGGGCTACGGCGACTACAACGTAGCGCTCACGGTGCCGGCGGGTTGGCTGATAGGCGCCACCGGTAGCCTGCAGAACGCCGACGAGGTCCTGTCGCAAACGACGAACGACCGCCTCGCCGAAGCCCGCCGCACCGGGGAGGTAGTCCGGGTGGTTACCGCTGATGATCTCGGACCTGGTCGAGCCACGGCGGAAGGCGTCGACGGCAAGCTCACCTGGCGGTTTCAGGCCGAAGGGGTTCGGGATTTTGCCTTCGGGCTGTCCGATCAGTTCCGCTGGGACGCCACCATCGCTCTTGCCGGCGACGTGAACGGCAATGGCCAATCCGACACCACCAACATCTTTGCCTTCTATGGTCCCGATGCCGGAGGGTGGGATCGATCCGCCGAGTTTGGCCGCCACTCGATCGAGACCCTGTCACAGTTGCTATGGCCTTATCCCTACCCCCACATGACGGCCATAGACGGGCCCAACTCCTGTGGTGGGATGGAATACCCTATGATGACGTGCATCGGCGGTACTCGGGACACCACGGGGCTCTACAGCGTCACGGTCCACGAGTTCGCCCACATGTGGTTTCCCATGCAGGTGGGCTCCGACGAGAAGCGGCACGCCTGGATGGACGAAGGGCTGACCCAGTTCAATGAATACCGCGCCGAGGAGGCGCGCTGGGGTCAGTCTACCGAAGGGCAGCTACTCGGCTTCGTGTCTCAGTTTTTCACTTCGGGCGGCGAAGTCGATTTGATGCGCCGCGGCGACTTCTACCCCACAGGCGTCAGCTACGGAGTGGCCAGTTACTTCAAGATGGCCCGCAACCTCACGGCACTCAGAGCCATCCTCGGCGAAGAGACGTTCAACGAGGCTTATCGGGAGTACGGGCGCCGCTGGGTCCAGAAGCACCCGACACCATACGACATGTGGTACACCTTCGAGGACGTCAGCGGCCTGGACCTCGGTTGGTTCTGGCGTACTTGGTTCTACGAAACGTGGACTCTCGACCAGCGTGTGGCCGAAGTAATCACCGATGCCGGATCATCAACCATCGTCATTCAGGACGACGGCATGGCCCCGATGCCGGTGCTGCTCAGGATCACCAGTGCTGACGGATCGACCGAATCCCTGACGCTCCCGGTGGAGCCCTGGCTCGAGGGTGCCCGCGAACAGCGCGTCACCGTCGACGGCGATGTAACCAAGGTGGAAATCGACCCTGACTGGGTCTTCACCGACGTGAACCGGGGCAACAATGTGTGGGAGAGAGAATAGGAACAGGGTCCGTAGTGCGTAGTAACAAAACGGGGAGCCTAAGGTTCCCCGTTTGTCTTCCAACCTAGATCCCGGCCACCATCACCTGCTGCACCAATTCCTCATTCGACTTGGTGCGCTTCATGTAGGCCAATAGCTGGGACATGGCATCGGACGGCGGTAGGTCGGCCAGGCGTTGACGGATTTCGTGCGAGGCCTCGAGCATTTCGGGAGCCAGGAGGCGCTCTTCCTTCCGTGTCCCGCTGGCATTGAGGTCGATAGCCGGGTAGATCCGCCGCTCGGCGATGTCGCGGTTCAGCACCAGTTCGCTGTTGCCGGTGCCCTTGAACTCTTCGAAAATGACCTGGTCCATTCGCGAGTCGGTGTCGATCAGGGTGGTCCCGATGATGGTCAGCGAGCCACCGCCCTGTCCCGGGTCTACGTTGCGGGCGCTGCCGAGGAACTTCTTCGGTTTGTCCAGGGAGTTTGCGTCAAGGCCGCCCGATAGCGTGCGTCCCGTTCCCTTGCCGACCGTGTTGTAGGCGCGAGCCAACCGGGTGATGGAATCGAGGATGATCACCACGTCTTCGCCCAACTCGACCCGCCGGCGTGCCCGTTCCACCACCAATTCTGCGATGGCGATGTGCCGTTGCGGCGGGTGGTCGAAACTCGAAGCGATGACCTCGCCGAAACCGCACATTTCCATTTCGGTCACTTCTTCCGGCCGCTCGTCGACCAGCAGAATCATCAGTGTGGCGTCGGGGTAGTTCGTCGCCACGCCTTCGGCAATTGCCTGCAGGACCATGGTCTTGCCGGCCTTGGCCGGCGCCACGATCAGCGCCCGCTGGCCCTTACCGAGGGGGCACATGAGGTCGATGATCCGGTTGGTGTAGTCGGCCTGCCCCTGCCGGTGGAGGTCACAGTCCATCATCAACTGCTCGTTCGGGTGGATGGCGGCCAGGCGGTTGAACTCTGGCCGGCGCTTGATTTCCTCTGGCGGGCGGCCGTTGACCGACTCGACTTTGGTGAGCGGCGGACTCTTGCCACGACCCGGCGCGTTCCCGATCGTGCCGATGATTTCATCACCCGATCGCAGGCCGAATTCGCGAATTAAACGCTGGCGAACATACAGGTCGCCGTTGGATGGGAGGTAGTTGGCCTCACGCCGGCGAAGAAATCCCGCACCATTGTCGGTCAACTCCAGAATACCGGAGGCTGTGTCGTTGGTCACTGGTAAACCACGTGTGCGAGTGGTCCTCGAAGGAGTCGGGCAGTCGCCCGCAAAGAATCGTCAGCTGTGAAGGCAGCCAGCAGGCTACCTGACGAAGGGTCTGAAAAGGATAACCTAATGATGTGGGCTCGGCTAGGCCCCGGGCGGGTCCCCCAAGCCGGGCCGGCCTGAGTATATTTCCCCGCTCGCTCTCCATGACCCCGGTACGCACCAATGATACAACTGCTGCGCAACTTGGATATCTTCGCCCCCGAGCCGTTGGGGGTCAACCATCTGGTGGTCGCCGGGGAGCAGATCGTTTGGCTCGGGCCCGAGCTCCCTGATCTACCCGGTGCCCTCGACGTGGAGACTATCGACTTCGAGGGGCGTCGTGCCATCCCGGGGTTGATGGACGGGCACGTCCACGTGACGGGTGGCGGTGGGGAAGCCGGGCCTGAGAGTAGGGTGCCGCCGCTCGGGGTCGACGACCTCACCGGGGGCGGTATCACCACGGTTGTGGGCCTGTTGGGCACTGACGACACCACGCGGGACACGGCATCCCTCCTGGCGACGACCCGTGGCTTGGTGTCCCAAGGGGTGTCGGCCTACTGCCTTACCGGTGGTTACCATTTCCCCCCGGTCACCCTGACTGGCGATGTTCGGGGCGATATCGTACACATCGACCGGATCATCGGAGTAGGAGAGGTCGCCATCAGCGATCACCGGTCGAGCCAGCCGTCCCTCCGAGAGCTTCTCCGGGTGGCGGCGGACTCGCACGTGGCCGGGATGATGGCGGGCAAGGCAGGTATCCTCCATATTCACTTGGGCGACGGGCCCCGTGGTCTGGACATGGTGGAGGAAGCATTGGCCAAGAGCGAGCTTCCGGCACGAGTCTTCAACCCGACCCACGTGAACCGGAAGCGGGCGCTCATGGAACAGGCCATAGCCCTGGCCCGTAATGGGTGTACCGTCGACCTGACGGCGTTTCCCGTCGCTGACGGAGAGGACGCCTGGTCGGCCGCCGATGGCTTGGTACGCTACCTCGACAACGGGGCGCCGCCCGAGCACGTGACGGTGAGTTCGGACGGCGGCGGGTGCCTCCCCGAGTTCGACCGCCATGGCCGTGTCATCAGGATGGACATTGGCCAGCCCCATGCCCTCGTGGGAACCCTCAAGGTCCTGCTAGATTCGGGGCAGCCGCTCGAGCGAGTCCTTCCTGCCTTTACCAGTAACGTGGCAAGCATTCTGCGCCTGCCACATAAGGGGCGGTTGGGCACAGGACAGGATGCCGACTTGGTGATCCTGGACGAGCGCCACGGCATCAGCGATGTCATGGCCCGCGGTCGCTGGTTCGTCCGCGACAAGCGGTCCATCGCCGCCGCCACCTTCAAAAGGAGTGGGGATTGAGTTCGCCAGAAAACAAATCTGACACGTCGAGGGGATTCATCATTCCTGTCGGCGGCGCTGAGGAAAAGGTGGGTGATCCGTCCATCCTCCAACGATTCGTCGACCTGTGCGGCGGGAGCGACGCGCGGATCGCGGTTATTCCAACCGCATCGCAATTGCCGGATACCGGTGCGCACTACCAGGAAGTGTTCGAGGAACTCGGGGCAGGTCGCGTGCGCTCGTTGCCATTTGAGTCTCGGGAAGATTGCAACCGGGAGGACTGGCTGCACAAACTGCAAAAGGCCGACGGCATTTTCCTTACCGGCGGTAATCAACTGCGGCTCAGCACCACCATTGGCGGTACCGCGGTTGCAAAAATGATTCGCGATCGTAACGCCGAAGGAGTACACGTCGCCGGAACTTCGGCAGGCGCTGCGTTCCTGAGCGAACACATGATAGCGTTCGGCCAGGAGGGAGCCACGCCCAGGGCCAATCGCGTAACACTTGCCCCCGGCCTCGGACTGACCAACCGGGTCATCGTGGATCAGCACTTCCGCCAACGGGGTCGTCTGGGTCGGCTCCTCGCCGCCCTGGCCTACAATCCATTCGCTGTGGGACTGGGGATGGACGAAGATACGGCCGGCTTCATTGGCCCAGATGATTGTGTCGAGGTGGACGGCAGTGATGCCATCACCATCATAGACCCCTCGGACGTGCAATACACCTCGATGGACTCGGCCCACGAGGATGACCCCGTTTGCATTATCGGCGTCCGGCTGCACATTCTCACGGAAGGGGCCTCCTTCAACCTCCACTCGCGCGAGGCCTTCGCTCCGGCTGCTGTCGCCTAGAGGCAGCCACCGGCGGAACAACTCACGTCACATCGTGTGAGGATGGCATGATCATTCGGCAGCGGTCGGTATATCTTGGCCCCAGTCTGTACGCCCATTTCCCGGTCATTCGGTTGGTCCTCAACCTCGAGGAACTCGAGGAATGGCCCAGCGTGCGTCTTGGATCCACCTTCATTGACACGCTCATCGAGTGGTTGCCGGGCCTGCAGGAACATGGCTGCTCGTACGGTGAACCCGGCGGCTTCATCCGGCGCCTGACCGAAGGCGAAGGGACCTGGATGGGGCACATCCTGGAACACGTCGCCATCCAACTGCAAAACATGGCTGGTGAGACGGTAACCTTCGGCAAGACCCGCTCCACTGGAACTCCCGGTGAATACGACGTCGTCTACCAATACGACCAAGCCGAGGTTGGCCTCGAGGCCGGCCGTCTCGCCATGGCTCTCTTGCAGGCGTTGCTCCCCGCTGAACTCCAGGTGGCTGAAGACAAGGAGTTCGATTGGATCAAGGAGCGCGAGGCATTCATTCGCTTTACTCAGCGACGGGCTCTAGGACCGAGCACGGCCGCGTTGGTGCAGGCCGCAAGAGAACGAGACATACCCTACATCCGGCTCAACGAGTACAGCCTTGTCCAGTTTGGCCACGGCCGATATCAACAGCGTATCCAGGCCACGATTACCAGCCGCACCCCGCACATCGCGGTGGAAATTGCGTCAGACAAGGAAGAAACCAATCGCATACTGAGGACCCTTGGGCTCCCGGTGCCCAACCAGACGCTGGTGTACAAGGAAGCTGATGCCGCTCGTGCCGCTCGGCGGATGGGCTACCCGGTGGTGGTGAAACCGTTCAACGCCAACCACGGCCGCGGGGTGTCGCTGAACCTCCAGACCGAAGATGAAGTCCGGACCGGGTTCCGTCAGGCGCGGGAGCACAGCAGGGGCATCCTGATCGAACAATGGATTACCGGGTTCGACCACCGCATGTTGGTCGTCAACGGCGAGTTGATCGCCGTATCCAAGCGTGTGCCCGGCCACGTTGTGGGCGACGGCAAGACTACGGTCGAAGACCTGGTGGCAGAGGTCAATCGCGATCCTCGCCGCGGCGTAGGGCACGAGAAGGTCCTCACTCGACTGGAGTTCGATTACCAGGCCGATCGGCTTCTGGCGCAGCACGGCTACGATCGACAGACCGTGCCCCCGGTGGGCGAAGTCGTTTACCTGCGCTCCACCGCCAATCTCTCCACCGGCGGAACCGCCATCGACGTTACCAACATCGTGCACCCCGACAACGTGGCCATGGCGGTCAGAGCCATTACCGCCATCGGCCTCGATGTGGGCGGTGTGGATTTTCTCACCGACGATATCAGCCATTCCTACAAGGAACACGGCGGCGGCATCTGCGAAGTGAACGCGGCGCCGGGATTCCGGATGCACGTTGCGCCGAGCGAAGGCGAGCCACACGATGTCGCCGGTCCGGTAATGGATATGTTGTTTTCTCCCGGCAGCCCCAGCCGTATCCAGATTGCCGCTATTACGGGCACCAACGGCAAGACCACAACGGCTCGCATGTTGGCCCACATCCACAAGTTGACCGGGAAAGTCGTGGGGCTGACTTCAACCGATGGGGTATACATCGACGGCCAGCGGACCGTCGAGGGCGACATGACCGGTCCGGTTGCAGCCCGCATGGTGCTGTCCGATCCATTCGTAGACGTGGCCGTACTCGAAACGGCCCGCGGAGGATTGCTCAGGGCCGGTATGGGTCTGCGGAATACCGACGTGAGTGCTTGCCTCAACGTTCAACCCGATCACCTTGGCTTGAAGGGGATCGAGACGGTCGAACAGCTGGCAGAGGTCAAGCGCATCGTCATCGAGGTAGCGCGGGACACGGCTGTGCTCAACGCGGACGATCCCCTGTGCCTTCGTATGGCAGATTACTCCGAAGCCGAGAATGTTTGCTACGTAACAATGAGTGCCGACCACTCACTGGTCCGCGAACACATTCGCGCCGGTGGCCGCGGCGTGGTGCTGGAAGTCGGCATGAACGGACACATGATCACGATTTACGACAAGGGCGCCCACATCCCGCTCGTCTGGACGCATCTCATACCTGCCACTGTCGAAGGCCGGGCAATGCACAACGTCCAGAACGCCATGTTTGCCGCGGCCATCGCGTACAGCATGGGTGTCAAGCTCGAGGATATTCGCCATGGGCTACAGTCGTTCGACACAACGTTCTTCCAGGCCCCCGGACGAGGCAACATCTTCAACGAGCATCCCTTCAAGGTCATCCTCGACTACGGCCACAACTCATCGGCCGTCAACGCGATGGTGCAATTGTCCGATCGACTCGAGACCGAGGGGCGCAAGATCGTGGTAGTCGCCGCCCCGGGTGACAGGCGAGATGAAGACATCCGGGATATCGCCACGACCTGCGCCGGCCACTTCGATCACTACATCTGCCGTCGCGACGACCGGCTCAGGGGGCGCGACGGGGATGAAGTGCCTCGCATTCAGCACCAGGCCCTCGTCGACGCAGGCGTCGACTCAGAGGCCATCGAAATGATTCCCGATGAGGTCGCATCGGTCGATCGGGCGCTCAGCTTGGCAGCCCCCGGTGATTTGGTCCTTATTTTCGGCGATGGCATCAGCCGAACATGGGACCAGATCACACACTTCAGCCCAGATCCTGCCGAGGCACCGTCGCGAAAACCGGCGGCCGCCCCACCACCGCCTTCCATTCCTGACTCACCCGAGATCGGGTCCTGGGACAGCCTGGTGCGTGATGATAGAGGTGTACGCGTGGCTCGGGAGGAAGACGACTAGGTGGGTTCAACCCGACCTGGTGTTCGGCCATGACAATTGAGCTACAGGACTCCCGACGGTTGACCGGGGCCAACATTGTGTGGGACAGGGCCGGAGCCGTCATCGACGTTGCCCTGCCTGAGGACTCGGCCCAAACCATCATCGAACGATGGCGGGTATCGGTCCGGCGCATGCTGGACGCTGTCGGCTGGACCGCTGAGGACCTGCGCGTCCGTCCCGTGCCGGGCGGGGCCAGCCTGGTAATCAGTGCACCCATCGACGCTCTCTACGCCGCAACCGAACTCAATGAGTGGGCTTGGTCCGTATCCGCCGAAACGATTACGGACGAGGCTCCGGAAGGATTCGCCTCGGCAGCAAACCGATTGCGATCAGCCATCGCCGAAGAACGACGTGACTCGACCATTGCGCTGAAAGACGCCGCGGCGGACCATTCCGTCACCTTTCTATCTGACGACGACTTCGTGTCGGTCGGTCTGGGAAAGGGCTCCCGCACCTGGCCGGTCGATAGGGTCCCCGATCCTGGCACTATCGACTGGAGTGCCGTCCATGACATCCCAACCGTCCTTATCACAGGATGCAACGGCAAGACAACCTCCGTCCGGCTCCTGTCCGCCGTTGCCGATGCAGCAGGATTCCGGCCCGGCACGACCAGTACGGACGGAATCAGAGTCGGGCCCGAACTGGTGGATGCCGGTGACTATTCCGGACCCGGTGGCGCACGCACCGTGTTGCGCCGCACCGATGTCGATCTTGCCATTCTAGAGACCGCCCGCGGAGGCATGCTTCGCCGGGGATTGGCGCTGCCACGGGCTGACGTTGCCCTCATCACCAATGTCGCCGAGGATCATCTTGGCGAATTCGGCGTGGCGACGATCGAAGGACTGGCCCAGGTCAAGTTGATCGTCACGCGGGTCGTTCCCACTACAGGCCGTGTGGTGCTCAACGCCGATGACGCGCTGTTAGTGGAGGGCGGACGGCATGTCACCGCCCCCGTGATTTGGTACTCGCTCCACGACGACTCATCAGTCATTGCCGCCCACCGTGAAAAGGGCGGTGAAGCGGTGGTGTTGGAAGACAAGAGTATCGTCAGATATCGTGGGGATGAACGCGCGTCGGTCCTACCGGTGGACCGTATTCCTGTCACTATGGGCGGCGTGGCTCGCTATAACGTCAGCAATGTGCTTGGTGTCGTCGGTGTCGCATGGGCTTTGGGCATTCCTGACGACGCCATCATTCAGGCTCTCGAACAGTTTCGTCCCTCGCACGTGGACAATCCCGGCCGCCTCAACGTGTTCGATCTCGGCGGTGCCACGGTGATCGTCGATTTCGCTCACAACCCCCATGGTGTGCGGGCCTTGGGGGAAATGGCGCGCGCCATGCCAGCCACGCGCCGGCTGTTCCTGGTCGGCCAGGCAGGGGACCGGGACGACGATTCGATTCTGGACCTGGCGCGCGCCGTTTGGAGTATGGAACCGGACTGCGTAGTCGTGAAGGAGATGCCCCAGTATCTCCGCGGCCGCGAGTTGGGCATAGTGCCCGGCATGATCGAACGCGAGCTAGTGGTCGCAGGGGCACCTCCCGAGGCGATCATCCACGCCGAGTCCGAACTCTCGGGCGTGCGAGCGGCTTTGGAATGGGCTCGGCCCGGCGACTTGGTACTGCTAACTGCCCACGAACACCGGACGGAGATGCTCGCCCTGATCGCCCGCCTGGAAACCATGGGTTGGCTACCGGGTGAAGCACTACCCGACGACGTCGCCCGGGAACTCAGCCTCACTACCTGACATCACCTAAGAGTCTGCCGAACCTCACCCCCTGCCGACGTCCATTCGCGTCTGCAGAGCATCCCCCACCTGCGTCAGGGCCACTACCACCAACACCAGGGCCACACCAGGGACTATCGCCACCCACGGCGCGTTCACCAGTGTGTCACGTCCAGACGCAATCATGCTGCCCCACGACGGCGTTGGCGGCTGCACGCCAAGCCCCAGAAAACTGAGCCCCGCTTCGAGCAGGATGGTATTGCCCACTCCTAGAGTGGCCGCCACCACAACCGGAGTCAGCGCGTTGGGAATGACGTGACGCAGCAATACCGCAGGCCTCGTGGTTCCCAGGGCCGAGGCCGCTTCCACGAACGGTCGTAAGCGCAAGCTTCTTACCTGGGAATACACCAAACGGGCTATCGACATCCAGCCCGTCAGGCCCAGCACCACGATCACCAACACCGCGCTCGGCTCCCACAGCGATGCCAGCAGCAGCAGCAGCACGACCCGGGGGAGCGCCAAGGCAAAATCGGTCACGCCCAGCAGGATGTCTCGCACGATTCCGGAACTCATGCCGGCGGCTGCGCCAACGATGGTGCCTAGCACCACCGAAACGGCCATGGCCAAGGTGCCGACGCCAAGCGACACCCGGGCGCCGTACAGCAGCCTGGTCCAGACGTCGCGCCCGAATCGGTCGGTACCGAGCAGGTGAAACTGTCCCAACGGATCTGTCGAGAAGGGAGCCAGGAAGCGCGTAGCCACCACGTCCACTTGGCTCAACGGGTCACCAGTCGAGAACCACGGCGCCAGTATTGCCAGAGCCACTGCTGCGCCGAGTACAACCGCACCGGCGAGCATCCTGCCATCGATGCGGTGTCGGATCTCAATCACTGGAGACTCGCACGCGAGGGTCGGCCCAGGCAACGCCGAGGTCGGCCAGGATATTACCCAGCACTACCAGGGCAGCGCTTATTGCCGTGGCCGCCATGACCACCGGATAATCCCTCGCCTGTACCGCCTGAACCAACACGCGGCCCACGCCGGGCCAGGCGAACACCGCCTCGATGAATACGGCTCCGGAGAACAGCGCCGGCAGGGACAATCCCAGAAGGGTGATCAGTGGGATCGAGGCGTTACGCAGCGCGTGACGAAACAGAACCCGGCGCTCGCCGAGTCCCCGGGCCCGGGCGACCACGATGTGCGGCTCCGCCAAAGCGTCGGCCATCGTGCCGCGAACGAATCGGGCCATTCCGCCTATCCCGATCAGAACCAAGGTGGTGACAGGGAGGATGAGGTGTCGCATCTGATCCACCCGACGGTCCCAGCCCGTGAGGAAGTCCGCGTCCAGCCCCGAGGCGCCGAAGGCTGGGAGGACTTTGAGCCAGTATGTGAATACCATGATCAACATCAGTCCCAGCCAGTAGCCCGGGATGGCGAACAGAGTGACCGTTGAGATAGAGAGGGCCGTGTCCAGCTTCGTTCCCGTTCGAATCGCCTGTACCGTGCCAACCAGAATGCCGAACATATAGCTGAGCGCGAGCGACACTCCCACGAGCAATACCGTGGCCGGCCAGGCGTTGCCGATCATCCAGCGCACTTCACGGCCGGTAGCAATGCTGACGCCCCAATTGCCGGAGGCGAACTCCACAAGCCACCGTCCGTACTGCACAGCCAGCGGCTGATTCAGCCCCAGGGCTCGGCGTTGGGATTCGATCTGTTCCCCGGTCGCCATGGGTCCCAGCAGGCGGACTACCGGGTCGCCGGGAGCCAGGTGAAGCAGGACGAAGGTGAGCGAGACCACGCCCAGCACCACGACGGCGCCGACGAGAAGCCTGCGGCTCAGGAAGCGGAGCATGGGGCAATTATGCTGGAGATAGTGGACCACGCCAGTGACATTGTATCTTCCGTGTTCATGCGTCGATTCTGCACGATGGTCCTGGTTGCGGGCGTGGTGGGATGCGCTGAGGATCCCGAACGGGGCAACACTATCCTGTTCGCCTCAGGCGCCGATCTCCAGAGCATGAATCCACTGGTCACGGTACACCCCCTGGCGAAACAAGTGCAACGGTACGCCCTGCTCACCACTCTCGTGCGCTACGACGCCGATTTGTCGCTGCAGCCGTACCTGGCTTCTAGCTGGCGTTGGTCGGACGACCGCCGCACACTGTCGTTCACCATCCACGCTCGACTCATGTGGGACGACGGCACGCCGACCACGGCCACGGACGTCGTCTGGACGTTGAACGCCGCCCGCGACCCGCGCGCCAGCTACCCGAGGTTGTCAGAGCTGGCGAGCATCACCGAGGTCGAAGCTGGTAGCGACACTACTGTGACCGTCACCTTCGATCGACCGATGCACGCGGTTCCAGATGTGCTCACCGACCTCGCCATCCTTCCTGAGCGCCATTTTCGCGAGGTGCCATTGGAGAACCTTCGGCAGGCACCATGGAATCGGCAACCAGTTGGCAATGGGCCATTCCGGTTCATCGCCCACGAACCCAACCGGCGCTGGATCTTCCAGGCCAAGCCGGAATTTCCGGCAGCGCTCGGCGGTCCGCCAGCGATGGACCGCTTCATTGTCGTCGTGGTGGACGAGCCGACCACCAAGCTCGCGGCACTCACCGCGGGAGAACTCGACTTCGCCGGGATCTCACCGGCCCACGCCGAGTTCGTCCGCCGCGACACTCGTTTAGAGGTGGCCGACTACCCGCTGTTGTTCACCTACGGTATGGTGTTCAACACTCGCCGGCCGCCGTTCGACGACCCATCGATCCGAAAGGCCGTCTCCCTGGCCCTCGACCGGCGAGACATCGTTGACGGTTATCTTTTCGGGTTCGGCGAGCCAGCCTGGCAGGCGGTTCCTGTGGGAGTTCCCGGCCGGCTCCCGCCGACACCAGAAAGGCACGACCCTGACTCGGCCCGCACACTTCTCGGTGGTCGCCGGGTCGTTATCCAATTGCTGACGGTCGGCAGTGGGGAAGCCCCACTGGAGCAAATGATTCAGGCCCAGCTCACCGCGGTCGGTTTCACCGTCACCATCCGCCAGTTGGAACTGGGAGCGTTTCTCGATAGAGTGTACGGTCCCACCCGTGAATTCGATGTGGCCGTAATGGGTATTCCCGGCGATCTGGCGCTGGGCTTTCTTCGGCCATTGATTGACCTCACGGGTGTCGAGGCGCCGTTGTCCCCCGCAGAGGCGCAGGCGGTGCTGCGAGCCACCTCCGCTGTCGTCTTTCTCTATCACGCGCGAGGGGTTTCCGGTCGCAATCGGCGGGTACGCCATGTCGTCATGGACCTTCGCGGAGAACTACCGACCCTCAGCCTGTGGGACGCATCACCCATGAAAAGCGTATCGAACGGTGAGTGATCACGTGCCCTTCGCCGTAGGGGCGACGCATGCGTCGCCCCCGACCTTTTGCGTCGAAGCTCCGGTCCGCCTGGATCTCGCCGGAGGTTGGACCGATGTGCCTCCCTTTGTCGACCAGGAGGGTGGCCTTGTCATCAATGCCGCAATCGACCGGCATGTCCACGTCGAAATCACTCGCCGCCCTTCCGGCATACTGCTCAGCGCCGAGGACCTCGACGAAAGGTTGGAGGTCGCGGCCGTGGCAGACTTGGCCCCCACCGGCGTGCTGGCTTTGCTTCAAGCTGCAGTGATGCAGTTCGTTCCTGAAGGAGGTGTCGAGCTGCGTACCCGCACCGACGCCCCACTGGGCTCCGGTCTGGGTACCTCGGGCGCGCTCGCAACCGCGCTGGCCTTCGCTTGCCATCGGCTGCATGGTAACGATATCGCACCGGAAGAGGCCGCCCGTCTCGGATGGCAACTCGAGGTCGGCCACTGCGGTCTGGCCGGAGGCCGCCAGGATCAGTACGCCGCTGCCCTTGGCGGTATCAATCTCTTGGATTTTTCCAAGGATGGGGTCGAAGCCACCACAGTTACCGTTCCACCCGAAGTTCGTGCTCGGCTCGAGGACCACTTAGTTCTGTGTTACGTGGGCGAATCCCGGATTTCCGGAGACACCATCACCCGGGTCATGAACGCCTATTCCGATAGGGTAGACCGGGTCGTTCGGGCCCTCAAGGAAATGAAAGATCTCGCCCGGCGCATGGCGCAGGCGCTGCCCAACGGTGACCTCGAGCACATCGGCCACCTGGTGGCCCGCAACTGGGAGTGCCAGATGACCCTGGACGAGGGTATGCAAACCGACGCCATGCGTCAGGTCGAGGCTGCCGTCAGCGATGCAGGGGGGCTCGGCGGGAAAGCCGTGGGTGCCGGAGCTGGCGGTTGCATGGTCTTCGTAGCTGGCGGCGATCCGCAGGCGGTCAAGCGCGCTGCGATCAAAGCAGGAGCCATGGTGCTTCCTCTGCATCTGGAGTGGATCGGAGTGCATCAATGCTGACGGCAGACGAGCTGTCGCAGCGACGGGCCGAGATCTCCAGTGCTTCTGATCTGACCGCGGGGGTTGCCGCCATGGAGCATCGATTGGCTCGCCTTCTGGAGCAGTCGCCCCCCTTTCCTGAAACTAAGGCGATGCTCTCTGTCGACGGAGGCGTATGTCCCGAAGACGCCACCGCGCTGATTTTCGATCCATGGAGTCCTAGAGATCATCGCTGCCCGACTTGCCACCAAACCTGGTCCGGCGATCGGCACCATCGCGCCTGGGCTCGGTGGCAACATTTGTGGCTCGCCGAGCGGGCGGGAGAACTGGCTGCGTTGGCCATCCTCACCGACCACGACGCAGCCCGGCAGCGCGCCAGTGACATTCTCTGCTGGTACGGTCACCATTACGCCGAATTCCCCAACATCGACAACGTCCTCGGCCCAGCCCGAGTGTTCTTTTCGACGTACCTCGAGTCGATCTGGTTGGAGAATATGATGGCCGCCGGTTTCCTGTTGGCTGAGACCGGCAAGCTCGACCAAGCCGCCAATGATGCCATAACCAATATCGCCGACCAAGCCGCGACCATCATCGGAGAATACGACGAACGGCTGTCCAACCGCCAAACCTGGAATAACGCGGCACTGTTGAGTATCGCTGTGTGGTTCGAGGATGAGGAATTGGCCCACCGGTGCGTCGAAGGTGCCACCGGGCTGATCGCACACCTGCTACATGGATTTGGCGCGGACGGTCTGTGGTACGAAGGCGAGAACTACCACTTCTTTGCGCTCCAGGGATTGTTGCGCGGAGCCGCGTGGGCTCGCCTGGCCGGCGTGGATATCTTCATGGAGCCGGACCTCGCTGAACCAATTCACCGTGTGCTCCTCGCCGGCCGGGAAACAGCACTGCCGGATATGACCTTTCCTGCGCGAAAGGACGCCCGCTACGGCGTTGCCTTGGCCCAACCGATGTACCTCGAATCGTGGGAGATTGGGCTGGCCCGATCCGCTCGCTCGCCGGCGTCCGCGCCGCCTGGGCTCTCCTCTTGGCTGACCTCCCTTCATCGTCACCCGGCGGGAATAGCCGAACTGTTCGACAGCTACCTGCACGAGGTGGTGGACGGCGTAGGGGGCGAGGGCGGAACCACCGAACATCGGAGCCGGGAGGACCTGTCGTGGCGCGCACTCCTTGAGATGCTGCCGTCGTTGCCATCGGAGGACGTGGAACACGGCGTGGAGAGTGTATTTCTCGAATCACATGGACTGGCGGTACTCCGGTCGGACGAGCGCTACCTGAGCATGGAGTGCGGGGCCACCGGCGGGGGCCACGGCCACCTCGACAGGCTCAACCTCACTCTCCACGCCACCGGCGTGCACTGGCTGCCCGATCCCGGTACCGGGTCTTACGTCGCGTCCGATCTGCACTACTACCGGTCCACCATTGCGCACAACGCTCCGCTCGTCGACGGCCGGTCCCAGAAGCTGGGCCCGGCACAGTGCCTGGCGTTCGATACCAACGGAGACTTCGGCTGGATCCGTGCATCCTTTGCGGGTCTGCGTCGCACGGTTGTCGCCGGGCAAGACCACATGGTCGATCTCGTTGAATCGGACGCCGAGGACCAACATCTCCTGGAAGTTCCCTGGCATTTCCAGGGTGACATCGAGATAACCACACCCGGCTCCTGGAATGCGGAACCGCTCGACCGCTTGGGCACCACGGATCATCAACGGTTCGAGCCGGATGAGCCTGGGATCGTCAGTGTCCGGGTACGCAACGGCGACTCACTTCTCTCAGTTCAGTTTCACGGCGGCTCCCTGTGGCGCATGCGAGGGCCCGGCCTACCGACCGAAGGGGAACCCAGAGAGTTCCTTCTGATGCGGGCGAGCGGTCGCCATATACGATGCACGACTCTCGTGGCGTGGCAGGGTGAGGTGCAACTAACTGACGTGATCGGCGACGAAGTCAGTGTACTAGTCGACGGCAAGAAGGCGACGCACCGGGCAATCACCGAAGGATGGATTTTCGATGACGGTAGTAGCCACACACTGGGCGGGCTGCGTTCCGCCAACGCGGAATACCAAGCGCTGGTCACGCCCGACCGGCCCATGGTCATGCAAGCCGTGGCCCAGTGGCGGACCTCCGCTCCCGAGATTGACAACGGCTTGGCAGGGTTCCGCGACATCACGCCATTGGTGTTAGATCACGAGGACCAGTATCGCCGGGCGGAGCAGGGCTACGCCGGGCCCGACGAATTTTCCGTCGAGGCGTTCCCGGGGTGGGATCACGAGGGCTTCTATCTGGCAGTGGACGTGCACAAGCAGGACGTGTTCTTCCGATCACCCGATGCACCAGCGTTGATGTTAGATAACGAACCCGACGACATCCATTGCGACGGCGTGCAGGTCTATCTCCAGGAGCCGGAGGGCGGTGGCGTGTTTGGGCTCATCGCCGTGCCCGATCCGCAGAGTGATAAGCTCGCCGTCCGCATAATCTCCGGCGAAGGAATTGTTCAAGCCCGCTGGCGCCACTCGGACACGGGTTACCTGGTTCTGTTGTCCCTGGCTCCTTCATGGTGGGACGCCGTAGCCCGTGGCGACCAGCTGGGGTTCGACGTTCTGGTCAACGAGGCTCGGCCGGGACGCCAACGACGCGCAGGCCAGCTCGTTTGGAGCGGTGGTGGTGGCTGGGTTTGGCTCAGGGGGGACCGGCAGCCGCCCGATGCCTTTGGAATACTGGAGTTGCAGTGAACAGCGCGCCATGACCTCGCCACACATTCCCGGTGGCACGTCAACCGGATCCAAGCGGCCAGCGGCTTTCGTCGGCGCCCTGGATCCCGGATCTTTCCCCGGCAAGATGGTCAAGGCGCAGGGTGCTCGAGTGTGGGTTACCAATGGGAAGAATTACCTCGACTACGTGATGGGACTGGGGGCGGTAACCCTGGGCTACGCCCACCCAGAAGTAGTTCGCGCCGCCCAGGCCGCCGTGGCCGATGGGGCCGTCGGCCCGATAGCTCCCGCTGCCGAGGATGAATTGGCAGCCGTCCTGGTAGAATCCGTCCCGTGCATCGAGCAGGTTCGGTTCCTGAAAACCGGCGCCGAAGCCATGGCGGCGGCAGTGAGAATCGCTCGAGTCGTTACCTCCCGGGAACGAGTCGTCACCTGTGGCTACCACGGCTGGCTCGATTGGTGTCAGAAGGAAGCGGGGGTACCCAAGGCCGTCTCCGCCCTCAATACGTCGATCCCATTCAACGATAGGGAAGCGGCTCGCCGGGCGATTCGGAAGGGCAAACCTCCCGCGGCGGTTGTCGTTGAGCCGGTGGTCGACGGCCCCCCCGACCCGGGCTGGCTGTCTCTGTTGCGTGAGGAGTGCACGGCAACCGGTACGGTGCTCGTGTTCGACGAAATCAAGACGGCCTTCCGCCTGGCCATCGGCGGCGCCGCCGAACAGTTCGGTGTCGTGCCTGACCTGATGGTGCTTGGCAAGGGAATGGCGAACGGATTTCCCCTGGCCGTAGTCGGTGGCCGCAGGTCGGTAATGGAGGCGCTCAATCGCACGTGGATTTCGTCGACGCTCGCCACCGAGAGCGTCAGCCTGAACGCCGCTCTGACCACGGTCTCGGTCTCACGCCGGGACGAGGTTCCCGGCTACCTCGCCAGGGTGGGTACGCGACTGTTCGAGGGACTCACCGCCGTGTGCGGTCGGCACCAGGCGCTTGGGGCGGAAGTAAGGGGGGTTCCTCAGATGTGCCACCTGACTTTCGGCGATGCAGGCACCGGGTGGCGATTGGCCCAGCGCATGGCCGAGCGAGGCGTCATCTGGAAACCGACCGCCTACAACTTCGTTTCCCTGGCCCACACCGATGACGATGTCGATAGCGCGCTGACCTTGCTGGACGAGACGCTGGACGATATCAACCGGCAGGCCGGGGGTTGATGCCACCATGTTGATCGATGTCCACGCCCATTTCTACCACGACCGGACGCCGCGCCAGGATTGGCGGGAGCGTAACCAGAGCCGGCTCGCCGCCGGTGAGCGGATGGGTATTACGCTTCACATCGCCAGCATACTCGGCAGCTGGGGTGCGACTTCCCCCACGTACTTTCCCTCGCCTGTGGACCTCGATTACGCCAACCGGTGGATGCTCGAGCTACAGCGGGCCAACCCCGACCGAATCGTAGGATATGTCGCCGTTAATCCGAACTTCCAGGAGCACGCTCTGGAACAGATCGAGCGCTACCTCGGAGAGGGAATGGTGGGGATCAAGCTAGCGGCCAGCCGCCGTGCCGACGACGCCTTGCTAGATTCGCTGTGTCGGGCAGCGGCCCACCACCACGTTCCCGTGCTGCAACACGTCTGGCAGCACCGCGGCCGCGACTGGCCCGGACAGGAAGCGTCCGACGCGGTGGAATTGGTGACGCTAGCCCAGCGACACCCCGATGCCAATTTCATCCTGGCGCATATCGCCGGCGGGGGCGATTGGCTCCACTCACTCAGGGCCGTGCGAGGGGTCGACAACGTACATGTCGATCTTTCAGGGAGCGGAGTCGACGGCGGTATGCTCGAAGCGTGTCTGGATGCGGTCGGCGTCGAGCGACTGGTATGGGGCGCCGATATCACGCTCGACACCGGCCTGGCCAAGTTGCGGTATCTCGAACACCTGCTTGATTCCGACGACGTCACACGTATTCGCTGGAAAAACGCGGCTGTGCTGTTTGGGCTACCAACGGCAAGGGATACCGCATCATGATCGTCGATGTGAACACATTCGTGGGGCCCTATCCCTTCCGACGTGTCCCCGACTACACGTTGCGTCACTTGACAGAGTCGATGACCCGGCTCGGTATTGACCAGGCGTGGGTCAGTCACCTGCCTTCAGTGTTCTGGCGCGACCCGATGGAGGGCAACGATTGGCTGCTGCAGGCAACCGGCGAGGTTGCTACCGTGGCTCCAGTGCCGGCCATTCATCCAGGGTTGCCGAGATGGGAAGCCGAATTGGACCGGTTGGCCCAGCTTCCGATTTCCGCGGTGCGATGCGATGCCTCGTTTTACGGACTCGATCCAACGGGCCAAGAAGTGCACGATCTGGTTCGCGCTTGCGCCGGTCACGACATCCCGCTGCTGGCCGCTGTGCGGTTGGAGGACGGCCGGCAGCGCCATCCTCACGATCGGGCACCCGAACTCACCGCGGCGGCAGTCCGCTCATGGCTCCGGGTGGACGCCGGCCTTCGCCTGGTCGTGACGCACGCGGATCGCGCCTTCATCGAGGAGGTCCACTTCGGATCCACTCCCAGCGAAGCTGCTCGAGTGTGGTGGGATGTCAGTTGGGTCTGGGGGCCGCCGGAGGATCACCTACAGTTGTTGCTGGAAACGGTTGGCATCGACCGTTTCGTGTTCGGCACCGGCCAACCGATGCGACTCCCCGAGGCCGCCGTGGCCAAACTCGATCTCCTCGATCCCTCCGTAGAAGATCGCGACCGGATCACGGCCGGGAACGTGTACGCCCACCTCGGTCGAACTATGGGGGGGCGGTGAGGGAGAAGGCACCTCGTTGCCTTCCCCCAACCCGAGTTGCTTGCCCACTGAGCACTCTTCTATCCCTTGTTGTAGTAGAACCGCTCCGCCGCAACCTGGCCATCCCTCCAACGGCGCACCGTCGCCTGCACTGTTTGGATCCGGCCCATTCCCTTTAACGTCACGTCCATGGTCCATTCCGAAAAGCTGACATCGCCGTTCACCGCGCTCGCGAGTAGCTCCATGCCGTGGAATTCCTGGATGGACTCCACGAACACCTTTTCGAATTCGCGGTTGGTGTCCTTGCCGACGCGGAGCTCCTCAGCGTTTTCTTGCATAGTACAGTCCTCGGCGTAGAACTTCTCGAATCCCTCGAGGATCTGGCCCGAGAGGATCATGCTGTTGAGTTCCTTGTCGAGGGCCCTGACGTCCAGTTGCGTGGTGCTCATGAGTACTGCCTCCGTTCGAGAATGTGAGTTACCGGTATCTTGCCAACACCGCTTTCTGCGGTTGATAGGAAAAGGGTCATCAAATGTCTCTCTGTCGATAATATGTCATTGATTGACTAGTCATGTATTATCCCAAAAAAAGCTAGTCGAAACCTTGGATGATGCGTTCCAGGAGCTTGACCAGCTGCCGTTGGTCGGTCTTGGACAACATCCCCAGTCCTTCCTTGTCAATTTCTTCCACCGGAGCGTCCAGCTTCTTCAACAATTGGAGACCTCCCCGGGTGATATGGCACCGGACCAGCCGACGGTCTTCGGGGCACCTCTCGCGATG
>CAXMUQ010000055.1:0-14637 GCA_964196605.1 uncultured Acidimicrobiia bacterium | reverse complement strand
TTATTTGAGCGGGCCCCCGTGGGCGAGGCCAACGTGGCACAGTTCATCCAACGACTTGGAGCGGTGATAGGTGGTGAAGGGAACGGAGGCGTCATGTTCCCCCAGGTCCACATCGGCCGTGACGCTCCTGTGGGACTGGCCTTAATCTTGCATCTGCTTGCTACGATGGAGTTTACGGTGTCCGGACTTGTGGAAGCGGCGCCCCGCTTCAACATCGTCAAGGCCAAGGTGCCAAGCCGTAAGAACCTGGCACCCACCTACCAACGGTTGCAGAGCCGTTTTGCGGACGCGACGGTGGATTCCAGGGATGGGCTCCGATTGGCTTGGCCCGGGCGGTGGGTGCATTTGAGGCCGTCAGGCACTGAACCCGTCATCCGCATAATTGCGGAAGCTGCAACTGTGGAAGAGGCCGAAGCACTAATCAGTGAATGCAGAGATATTCTAGACGCCTGAGGAAATGAGACTGCCATGTGTGGTATCGTAGGGTATGTGGGTTCTCGGTCCGCGGCTGAGTTGATCATCAGGGGTCTCCGTAGGCTGGAGTACCGGGGATACGATTCCGCGGGCCTGGCTGTGCTGAACGGAGGCGGACTGTCAGTCACCAAAGCGGCTGGCAAGCTGGCCAGTCTGGAAAAGGAGCTGGGGGCTGAACTGCCTCATGGTACCGTTGGCGTGGGTCACACCCGTTGGGCCACGCATGGGGCTCCCACGACGCAGAACGCCCATCCTCATACCGACGAGACCGGTCGGATCGCGGTCATCCACAACGGCATCATCGAGAACGCTGGCGCCATCCGCACTGCCCTGGAGCAGCGTAACCACACGTTCGAGTCCGAAACCGATACGGAGGTGTTGGCGCACCTCATCGGGGAACTGTACGAGGACAACCTCGAGAACGCGGTAGCAGCTGCCCTGCTCGAGGTGGAGGGTGCATACGGAATAGCGGTCATCTCTGCGGACGAACCGGACTGCCTGGTGGCGGCTCGCAAGGGATCGCCCCTGATAGTCGGTGTTGGCGACGGTGAGTGGTTCGTGGCGTCCGACGCCTCCGCGCTGCTCGAGCACACCCGGTCTGTTGTGTATTTGGACGACGGCGAAATGGTTGTTCTTTCTCGCGAGGGCTACCGGGTACGGGGGATAGACGTAACCGAGATCACCAAGGAGATCAGCCAGATAGACTGGGACCTGGCCACAATCGAACGCGGCGGGTTCGAGCACTTCATGTTGAAGGAGATATTCGACCAACCGGAGAGTCTGACGAACACGCTCAGCGGACACTTGTTGGAGGACGAGGGGACAGCCCGTCTCGAAGGACTCAACCTAACCAACGACGAATTGAAGCAGATCGACCGGATAATCATTACCGCGTGTGGCACGTCGTGGCACGCGGGGCTAATCGGCGAGTACATGATCGAGGAGTTGGCTCGGGTGCCAGTAGAGGTCGAGTACGCTTCGGAGTTTCGTTACCGCAATCCGGTGGTTGACGAGCGGACACTGGTCATCGGCATTTCCCAATCGGGCGAAACCGCCGACACGCTGGCGGCTCTGCGCGAGGCTAAGAACCGTGGCGCACGTACCATCGGCCTGGTCAACGTGGTAGGCTCGACCATCGCTCGCCAAGTCGATGGCGGCACGTACCTACACGCCGGTCCCGAGGTAGGTGTGGCCAGTACCAAGGCGTTCACCAGCCAAGTGGCTGCGCTGGCGCTGTTCGCCCTGCGGCTTGCCAGGCTCAAGGACATGAGCATTCTCCAGGGTAGACAATTCATTGAGGCGCTGCAGGCGCTGCCGGGTCAAATTGAGAATATCCTCGGCCGGGTCGAAGATATTGAAGCGCTGGCCGACCGCTTCCTCGGTATCAACAATGCGCTTTATCTGGGGCGCGGCGTCAACTTTCCAGTGGCGCTCGAGGGTGCGCTCAAGCTCAAGGAGATTTCCTACATCCACGCAGAAGGATATCCGGCGGCAGAGATGAAGCATGGCCCCATTGCACTGATAGACGAGAATATGCCCGTGGTGTTCATCGCGCCGCGAGACGCAGTACACTCCAAGATCGTATCTAATATCGAAGAAGTGAAAGCACGTGGCGGCAAGGTGGTTGCATTCGTCAACGAGGGAGACAGCGAAATCCAACGCCTGGCCGATGCTACGTTCACCATTCCCGAAACACTCGACCTCCTGACCCCGATCCTCACGACCATCCCCCTGCAATTAGTATCGTACTACGTCGCGCTTCAGCGGGGGTGTAACGTGGACCAGCCGCGCAATCTTGCCAAGTCGGTCACTGTCGAGTAGAGCCTCACTCAACGTTCTTGAACACCGCGCCCTTCCGTTCATTCGGGGGGCGCGTTTTCATTAGGGCGGCGGACCTAGATGGTTGAACAGCGAACCGTGGGGGGCGCATGCGGGTGGTGTTGCAGCGGGTAACACAGGCTTCAGTCACCATAGATGGCCAGGAGGTTGGCCGGATCGGCAAGGGTTATTGCCTGTTAGTCGGGTTCACTGACGGCGATACTCGCGATGATGTTGGCTGGATGGCAGCCAAGGTTTCCGGGCTCAGGTTGTTTGCAGATGAGGACGGCAAGATGAACCTGGCCTTGGCCGACGTCGACGGGGCCGTTCTCGTAGTATCACAATTCACCCTCTACGGTGATGTCCGTAAGGGTCGCCGGCCGTCCTTCATTTCGGCCGCCAGGCCCGAGACCGCTGTTCCGCTGTACCAGGAGTTTCTTGGCTCCCTTCGCGGCCTGGGGCTCACAGTAGCCAGCGGCGAGTTTGGGGCCATGATGGCCGTAGAGATCTACAACGATGGTCCGGTCACCCTCCTGTTGGAGAGACCTCAGAGTGCGTGAACTGATTCTAGCGTCCCGTTCTCCACGACGCAGGCAGCTGCTGGAGATGCTGGGCATTCCCGTCAAGGTTCAGCCGTCCGACATTCCCGAAACTACCCGTCCGAAAGAAACACCTGTGGAGTATGCTGAGCGCCTGGCGGTCGAGAAGGCCGGGGCGGTACCTGGTGAGTTCGTGCTGGGAGCCGATACCATCGTCGTGCTCGACGGAAGCGTTCTGGAGAAGCCCGCTGATCCCGAAGAGGCTGTCACTATGTTGCTCCGGCTTCAGGGCAAGACCCATCAAGTCATTACTGCGTGTGCCCTACGATCACCTACCGGCCTCCATACGGCCACGGACGTCACCCAAGTGACCTTCCGGCCGGCCGCGGAGGACATGGTGCGGGCCTATGTCGCGACGGGGGAGCCGTTGGACAAGGCTGGCGCATACGGCATTCAGGGGTATGGTGCTGCCTTCGTCGAGCGGATCGAGGGCGATTTCTTCGGGGTCATGGGCCTGCCGGTACGACTGGTGCTCGACATGCTCGAGCAAGGTGGCTGGCGCTACACCTTTACCCGGTAGACCGCTAGGGGATTGGCTTTTCCTTTGAGGCCCATTTCATCGATCTTCTCCACGTCCGGCCGCTTGGCCAATAACGAGTAGAACGGGTCGCTGATGATGATTTCGCCCGGCCCGGCCTTCGACGCTAGCCGGGACGCCACGTTGACGGCGTCTCCAATGACGGTGTATTCGAGGCGGCGCTGACTGCCGATGTTGCCGACGAACACGTCACCGTGGTTGATGCCGATGCCGACGCCGATGGGTGGTCGGCCTTCCTTCTGCCACTTTGCGTTCAATTCGCTGATACCCCGCTGCATGGCGATGGCCGCTTCGAGCGCTCGTTCCTGATCGCCCTCGGCTGCGATTGGGGCACCCCACAACGCCATCACCGCGTCCCCAATGAACTTGTCGAGTGTGCCTCCGTACTCGAAGAGTATGTCGACCATTTCGGTGAAGTATTCTGTCAACAAGTTGGCGATGGCGTCAGGTTTCATCTCCTCCGACAGGGTAGTGAACCCCCGAATGTCGCTGAACAGGATCGTCACAGGTCTCTTGTCGCCGCCGAGTACTACGTCCTCTTGCCGGTCCACGATCGCCGCGGCCACGTCGGGGGCGAAATATCGTTCGAAATTGGACCGAACCAGCGCTTCCCGCTGCAAACGCTCTGCGTAGTTTGCCTTGTTGATCGCCACCGCCGCGATGCCGGCGTAGGCGATAAGGAACTGGAGGTCGTCGTCCCCGAACGCCTCGGTGGCCGCGAGGTTGTCGACGTAAAGCACGCCTAACACCGAATCCGATTGAGCCACGAGTGGTGTGCACATCGCGCTGCGTACGCTCTGCACCACCACCGACTTGCCCTTGAACCGTTCGTCCGCGGCCGCGTTGTCGGTCAAGATGGCTATCCGCTCTTCCATTGCTTTGTGGACGATGGACCGCGGTACTTGCTCGAACACTTCGTCACCCAGGCGGCTCCGAGACACTTTGGGAATCAGTTCCCCTGAATTCGCGTCGGCCAGCAGGATGGCCACCCGGTCTACGCCCATGACTTCGAACGTGGTATCCACCACCTGGGTCAGCAGTTTGTCAGGATCGAATTCTCCCGCAAGCGTCTGCGACACGTCCAGCAGCAGCGCCAACCGGCGGCTCTGTAGCTCCTCTTGAGAGACGTCTGCCAGTGAGATATGGCCGGCGGCGGATACGGATACCTGCCTGACTATCGTGCCACCCGGGACCTGGTTTGTGGTCTCGACCGGTTTGGGGAATTCTGCCGAAGCGACGACCCGCAGCTGGCACTCGACTTTCCCGAACGTGACAGCGTCGTCTTCGGCCAACAGGCCGGTTTCTATTTTGGCGCCGTTGATGAAGGTGCCGTTGGAACTGCCTAGGTCGCGGACCCGTACGCCTGTGGGGAGCGGCGTGAGTTCGGCGTGGCGCCGGGAGATTGTCGGATCGTAAAGGGGGATGTCGCTGGTTACTGCGCGGCCAACGATGTAACTCCGGCCCGTCGCCAGGTCGTAACGCCCACTGTCAGAGAGACTGGCCAGCACGAAAGTCGTCATTGCGGCCTCAATCTACCGTGGACATGTCCGGCACGCCACACGACTAACGCGGCCCCGCCACCACGTAGGCGCCACCCGTTGGGAGCACTCCCCGGAGGTTATCGGAAGCGGGGCGTGTCGGCGGCAACACAGCCACCCGGCCGTCATCCAACAACCGGCCGATGAATAGAACCTCTTCAAATGCTGCATCGGTACCGTACCGCTCCAGTGCGCCCGCTGGACTGGCGAAGTGGAGCGGGTACTTGAACACCAACTCCGCCCCCGGCCCGATCGGGGCGTCGGCAATGATATCCAGTCCATAGATGCCGGGCAGGGGAACCAGAGTCACCCTGACCGAATCTACACCCGGGGCATCGAACGTCCCGGGAGGGAATGATACCTCGGCAAAAACGGTGTGGTCGGGTGCGCCGTGACGTATGATGACTACCCTCCTCTGGTCGACAGCCACCATTAGGCTGGTGTCATGTGCCAGGGTTCCCCACGCTTCCAGGACCAACAGGCTGTCCCGTTGAACCAAGCGCGTCACCGTGGCTACAGGGGTAGTTGAACCAGGCTCTCCCGTCGTGCTACCGCCGCCGCAGCCAACTACCACGATCTGGCACAGCGCCAGCCCAGTTGCTCCCCGCAGCCACCGGCGGGATATTGCAGGGCGATGCCTATTGTATTCCTGCTGCTGTTGGCGTTTGTCGCCACTCGACTGGATGCTCAGCAATGGGACTCTCCAGAAGTGCACCGGCTGGTGCAGCATGCCATTGACCGCCGTCTCGAAACCCGCGGAGATTCAGCTCTTCAGAACTACCGGGCCGAGGTCAGCGGGTTCGTCTTCTTCTCGACCCAGATTGGCGAGGGACTGAGTGAGCCACCCCGACTGATCAAGGCAGATCAGCTCGCAGCCGAAGTGTATTGGCGGACCCCGGGCTTGAGCAAGCAGATCATTACCGCCTGGCGTGATCGCCGCTATCTACCCACCGACATCGACTACCACCGGGATCACTTGAGCATGGTAGTGGGCAACCTGGCGGACCGCATCACCGTCGGTGAAGGCGATGAAGTCCGCAACGTGCTGCACCCCTTTGCCCCGGGAGGGGCCAGTGCCTACCAGTATGCCCTGGGCGATTCGATCTCCATTCTCATGGCTCATAGCACCATCTATCTCGTGGCGGTCGACTTCAGGCCCAGGGATCCCGCGGCCGGATTGGCGGTTGGGCGCGCCTATCTGGCTCGGGAGCGGGGAGACATAGTACGGCTCAGGCTGGGGTTCACCGCCGCAGCCTATCGGGACGAAACTGTCGAAGACATAACATTCGTGTTGGAGAATTCGTTGTATGAGGGCCGGTTCTGGTTGCCGTTCCGTCAAGAAATCGAGGTCAGGCGGCGCGTTGCCTGGTTCGATTTTCCCGCCCGCACTCTTATCCGGGTCCGGTGGTCGGTAGACGATATCCTCGTCAACGTACCGCTCGACCCCGCGCTGTTCAGGGGTCCAATTCTGGCCGGGTTACCTGGCGCCAGTGACTCCGGAGGTCCCTGGACCGAGTCGCTGGAGCGTGCCGCCGAGGAAGCGGCCCGGCCGCTTTCAGAACAGGACCTGGAGACCGCGCGACTCGAGATCCGGCGGCTGGTTGGACCAAGGGTTCTGCAGACTATGTCCGGCGCCCGTATTGGTACCAACTCGGTAAGCGACCTAGTGCTCGTCAACCGAGTCAATGGGCTTCGGCTCGGATTGGGCGGGTCCGCCTCCGCGGGAGGATTTGAAGGCAAGGCCTGGTTGGGGTACGGCACCTCCGATGGTCGGCTTTTGACCCGTCTCAGGCTGTCCACCGGCGTCGGTGGAGGAACGGTCATGGTAGAGGGGTATCGCCGCGTGGTGGACCTGAGTGATGTCCAGGTCATATCAACGGTCCTCAACTCGTTCCGATCTCAGGAAGCAGGTACTGATCTCGGCGACTATGTGCTGCTCAGCGGGGTGCGGGGGCTGGCAACGGTACCGCTGTCGGTTCGCAGCTCGGTCGTCCTCGGTCTGGGCCTTGAGCAGTCTCGGTCGATGATGGTGGCTGCCACCCCGGTGCACGGGACCTACCGCCCCAACCAGCCCTTGGGTGCCGGGGACTATATCCGGGGATCGGTGACATTCAAGCGACGGGATGGTGGTGTAGGTCTTGCCAAAGATCTTTACGGGGAGGTCCGCCTTGAGGCAGGAGATGGGCCGACTCAGTACTTCCGTATTGCAGCGGAAGTCACTGGTGTCACAACACTTGGCGGTCGGGCCTTGGTGGCTCGAGGTTATGGTGGATGGGGTAGCGAGGGGCTCCCGACGTACCGGTCCTTTGTGCTCGGAGGCCGCGGGACGCTGCCTGGCGAGCCGTTTCGCGCCTATGGCGGCAGGAGCATGGTACTCCTTCATGTGGAGTGGCGGCCCACCATTCCGGTCCCGGCTGCTAGCTTCGGCACCTTCGCCTCTAGCGGTAGCGACCTGTTGATCGCCCCCTTCGTGGCAGCGGGGTGGAGCAACCGGGCTA
Organism: uncultured Acidimicrobiia bacterium; assembly: GCA_964196605.1. GTDB lineage: Bacteria > Gemmatimonadota > Gemmatimonadetes > Gemmatimonadales > GWC2-71-9 > N074bin45. The sequence continues at coordinate 7,172 of CAXMUQ010000055.1, read as the reverse complement.
TCCCGGGAACCAACTGGCGGGCCACCGGCGGTGTGCGCCCCGTGCTTGGCGTGGGGGTAGAGTGGTTGATGAACCTGGTACGGTTGGATGTGGGGGTTGGTCTCCTGGATGGTGGGGTACAGGTGACCGTTGATGTTACTCGGGGATGGTGGCCTCTGCTGTAGCCTGCGGGCACTAGCCGCAAGGGGCGGTCCCTTCGTATTATGAAAGCTTCGCGGGTTTCTTCTCGGCTCCCACGGCCCTCTTGATCGGAGCGACATGCAGTTTATCGACGAGTGGCTGGTTCCTACGGTCGAAGTACTGGTTCCTGAAGAAGCCATGTTGAAGCTTCGGGAAGCCGATGCCGATGCGCCGGTATCGCTGTGGGAGACCCTCGTCCGGAAAAATCTGGTGACCGACGATCAGGTCATGACCGCTATCACCACTCGTTTCCGACTGCCGCTGGCCGAAATGCACAAGATCGACCCCCTGGTTCGGGAAGCCGTTCCGGAACAATTGGCGCGCACGCATTCTGTGGTCCCGCTGAAGATCACCGATTCCTATCTGGTGGCGGCCACCGCCAACCCATTCGATATCGACGCGGAGAAGATGCTGGCATTTGCCACCGGGCGCGAGGTCCGGCTCCATCTCAGCCCCCCTGGGACAATCCGCGAGAAGCTCGATGAGGTTTATAGGCCCGAGAACGTCGTTTCAAAGTTGCTGGGCGACCTAGACGAAGCCGACATCGAGCAGGTCGACGAAGACGCCGACGAAATGGGCGTCACGCTCGACGAGGCCAGTCAGCGTCCCATTGTCCGGTTGGTCGACATGATGCTGGCGGATGGCATCTCCAGTAGAGCGAGCGACATACACATCGAACCGTCTGAAGGCGGCGTTATCGTACGGTACCGCATCGATGGAGTCTTGCGGCAAGTGATGAAAATCCCACGCTCGGCGGGATTGCCGCTCATTTCCCGAATGAAGATCATCTCGGGGCTCGACATCGCCGACCGGCTACGGCCGCAAGATGGGCGGTCCCGGGTGGCCGTCAACCACGAGAAGATCGATCTCCGTGTTTCGACGCTCCCGGCGTCGCTGGGCGAGAAGGTCGTGGTCCGTATCCTCAACGCCAATGCCCTGGAGTTGTCGCTAGAGGCATTGGGCATGCTGGACGACGAACGCGCGCAAGTGGCCCACCTGGTGTCGCAAAAGGAAGGCGTGGTACTGGTTACCGGACCAACCGGTTCGGGCAAGACTACCACGCTGTACTCGGCGCTGCGGCTGATCCAGGGGGAGGGCGTCAACATCGTCACGGTGGAGGATCCGGTCGAATACCGGATGGGACAAAACGTCGTGCAGGTTCAGGTCCACGAGAAAGCCGGCCTGACGTTCGCCTCGGCCCTCCGGTCCATTTTGCGGCAGGACCCCGACGTGGTGTTGGTAGGCGAGATTCGGGACCGGGAGACGGCTCAGATTGCCGTGCAGGCGTCGTTGACTGGCCACCTGGTGCTGTCTACGCTCCACACCAACAACGCGTCGAACACGGTGACTCGTCTGGTCGACATGGGCATGGAGGCCTACAAGATCGGGGCATCGCTCCGTGGTATTATCGCCCAGCGCCTCATGCGCAGGCTATGTATGGTGTGCCGGCAGGAAATGACCGGCGAGGCACGCCAGAAGTTGCCGCGCCACGTGGCGAGGCTCATTCGCGACGACCAGACACTGTACATGCCGGTGGGATGTCCTGACTGTTCCATGACCGGGTACCGTGGCCGCTTCAGCATCGTGGAGATTCTCACGATGAACAAGGAGCTCGAGCGCATCGTGTCCGAAAACGCCACGGCGGATCGTATCGAGCAATGTGCCCAGAAAAACGGCATGCGGTTGTTGTGGGAGAGCGGCATGCAGCATGTCATTAACGGCGACACGGGGGTCGAGGAGTTGATGCGTGTGACCGACATCCCGGACGACCCATCGTTGGCCGCCGCTTCCGAGGCCGCTGCCGCACCTACCGCCGAAATGCCGGCGCAACCGGCTCCAGCCACCGTCGTGGTTCAGGCCGCTCCTGAGACTGTCGCCGCGCCCGTGGATCTCTCTACCGCCTTCGAGTTGCTCGATGACGACTTTCCGGCAGTGGAAACCGAGCGTGTCATCACGCCCAAGGACATCAAGGTGCTGCTGGTGGACGATGAAGACCAACTCCGTAGGGTCATGCGTGACCTGCTCGAGGGGGAAGGTTACGGAATCGCCGAAGCCAAGGACGGGCCCCAAGCGCTCGACCAGGTTGACCAATACAATCCGGACATCATCGTCCTAGACCTCAATCTCCCGACGCTTGACGGGTACGGCGTACTTACGGAACTCAGGTCTCGTCCTTCCACCAGGGACATACCCGTCATAGTGTTGACGGCAAAGGGTGAAGAGGACAACGAGGTACGGGTGTTCGAGCTTGGCGCCGATGACTTTCTGACGAAGCCGTTCCGTGCCCGCGCGCTGTCGGCACGACTCGAAGCCATCCTCGCCCGCCGACGCGCCTGAGCTGAGGTGGGCATCCCGGCGCGCGCGTCGGTCGGCTCGGGTTGGAGCCCGCATGACCACCGTTGATGTCTCCCTCGTCGATGTCTATGTGCTGCGTCCGGCCGGTTCTGCGTCGGTGGATGTCCTGGCCCTGAGGCGGTCCGCCGCCGGCCGGTGCCCAGGGGCTTGGGAAACGGTCCATGGCCACATCGAAGGTCAGGAACGACCCGTCCGGGCGGGAGTCCGTGAGCTTCTCGAAGAAACCGGGCTGGAGCCGCTTCGGCTCTACAACGTGAGCCGAGTAGAGACCTTCTACCGGCACCTGACCGACGAGGTTTCCCTGATCCCCGTGTTCGGCGCCATCATCCATGAGGCAGCCACGGTAACCCTCAGTGAAGAACACGATGCCCACCGATGGGTCACCGCTGATGAAGCCATCTCCCTATACGCTTGGCCCAGGGAACGCAGGGCGGTCAAGGAAGTTCTCGCTCTCATCGGAACAGGAAGCGCCGGTGCCGTTGAAGATGTCCTTTCAGTTCCTTCATCGTTGTGGCGCTGATTGATCCATGGCCGTGATACCGGTGCTTTTGAGCGCGCTGGCTACGGCCGGGACGGTCCTCCAGGGTGGGAGCGACTGCCTGCGGCTGTCACGTGCAGGTACGCAGGTGCAAGGTGTGGTACGGATCTGTGCCGGACGCTATCGCATTCCCGATCCCGAAGAGCTGGGTGTGGTAATCATAGCCAGTTCGGGAACCCATCTAGACATGACTGGAGTAACACTCGAGAGCGGTGACTCGCTTGCCAGCGAGTTCATCGGAATCGGCATCGTCAGCCGCGGTGTCGACGACGTCCAGATCCGCGGGGGCGTCGTGCGTGGCTATCGCTACGGAGTTCTGCTCGAGGGTGGCAGGGGTCACCGGGTGTCCGACATGATTTTGTCGGGCTCTAGATCCCGATTACTACGGTCGACGATCACCGAATTCGACGAAGCAGATTGGCTGGATATCTTCCAGCCGGACACGTTCGAGACATACGGGAGCGGAGTGCTCCTCAAGTGGACCGACCAGGCCAGCGTCACTCGCATTGTGGCAACTCGGTCGCAAAACGGCATCGGACTCTTTGGGGCGCGGCGCTCACACATCGCAGACAACGACGTTTCCCAGAATTCCGGTTGGGGTATTCACCTGTGGCGGGCTTCGCACAACGTGATCGCCCGTAACGAGGCGCACCACAACGTGCGCTGCGAAACGCGCAGCTACAGCCGTGGCTGTGACAGCGCCGCAATACTGCTCCGCGAACGCAGTGACTCCAACGTCATTATGGGCAATAACTTACGGTATTCGGGCGACGGCTTTTTCCTCAGTGGGCACCGACCGCTCGTCAATCCCTCGGTCGGCAACCTGGTTATCAGAAACGATGCCTCGTTCGCCTATCACAACGCGTTCGAGTCGACGTTCAGCTCGGGCAACATGTTTCTAGACAATGTTGCTGACAGCTCGCGTTACGGGTTCTGGTTGGGATATTCGTCACGCACGGTGGTCCGCGACAACCGGGTGATCGGTACCACCGCGGTCGGGATTGCCATCGAGCACGGCAGCGACAACACCATCGCGGCCAACACCATCATCGGTGGTGACGTCGGCGTCAAGTTGTACGCGCCGCACCAGGGAGATGACCCCAGCCGAGGATACCGGATCGACGACAACGTGTTGGCCGACCTGCGGCGCGGTATCGTGTTGGAGCGGACCATCCAGACCAGGATCCGAGGCAACCTATTGGACGGTCTTGGTGAAGGACTGGTGGTCGACAGCATCGGTCGCCATACCGAGGTTACCGGCAACGTATTTCTCCGGGCTGGGCGTTGGTTCATTTCGGCGCCGAGCCTCGACGCCGGAGGGAATTTTTGGGGATCGAAGTCGCCTGAGGAGACGGCCCGGCTGATGGATGGGCGGATTACCATTAGTCCCTGGCTGTCGGCGGCCGATGCAGGGTTCTGAGCAGAGCCAGTGTGAGTCGTGGCTAGGGCTGTTCTAAGGCCGCCAAAGCTGATTGATGCACCTTATTGGGATTGAACGGCTTTGTCAGGACAGGGAAACCACCGCCGGCAGGTGTCTCGCCGCCAGCGCGATCTACGCCTGGTATGGCGAGAATGACCCTCGACCGGGAGATCAGATCCTGGGATTGTAGAGCGGTGGACAACAGGCGGCCATCGTCCAGCGTGGCCCGCGCGTCGGTGATGAGGAGATCGAACGGGGTCGAGACGAGTCGTTCCCAAGCTTCCTCACCGGTCCCGACTACCACTACCTGGAAACCATCAGGAGTAAAGAGCGCCTTGAGTACTCGGGCCGCGGTCTGGTCCTGATCAACTACCAGCAGGCGGCGGGGGGGCTCGTCGTGGGGCGCTTTCTGGGTCCGTGGTTCGGAACCAGCCGGTGGTAGTGTAATGTGGAAACTGGCTCCGCCGGCGGGGGAGCGATCGTATACAATTGCTCCCCCGTGGGATTTCACAATTCCGTAGCTGATCGACAACCCCAATCCAGTGCCTTTTCCAGGATCCTTGGTGGTGAAGAACGGCGTGAACAGCCGGCCGACGAGGTCATCGGGAACTCCAGGGCCGCTGTCGGCAACCGTGAGGGTGATCTTGCCGTCGGCCATACCGGTTTCGAGGACAATTGTCCTTGGGGCGTCGGGCTTCAGGTTGTTGACCGCCTGGATTGCGTTGGTCAGCAGGTTGAGGATCACCTGCTGCAGCTCATGCTGGTCGCCGCGAACAATGAGTGGGGTATCTGTCAGGCGCCGTTCCAGCGCGATTCCTTCCATCGTGAATTCGTGCTCTACCAACTGAAGCGTCTTCTTGGCCACCCAGTTCATGTCGACCTCGGCGGTCACCGGCTCTTCCTTGCGGGCGAACGTCAACAGGTTCTGGACAATTCGGCTGGCGCGCTCGGCCTGATCGTGAATTATCCTCATGTGCTCAGTGTGCGATTCGGGCATCCGCCCAGGCTCGAGCAGAAATTCGGACAAACCGGATATTGACGTCAATGGATTGTTCAATTCGTGGGCCACACCCGAAACCAATTGACCCACCGCCGCCATTTTTTCGTTCTGGATGAGTTGGGCTTCCAGAGCTCGTTGCTCGGTCACGTCCTCGATGAGCACTATGATAGTGTCACTGGCGCGTTCGTCTTCGGGAAGGGGGGCGGCGGTGACCCGGATAGTTCGTTGCAACGGGAGCGATCGGACGATCTCGGGCGGAGGGCGTTCGCCCTTCCGCGCCGCCGTGAGTGAGTCAGGGGTTAAACCTGCGGACCCGAAGACGGTATCAGCAAAGGATTTGCCGATCAGGGATGGTTCCGGAAGCCCCAACAACTTGGCGAGGGCTCTATTCACCCGGCGCATCACTCCCTCTCCGTCGACAATGGCAATGCTTTCGGTCAGCGCGTCGAATGTAGTTTCCCACTCTTCTTTACCACGACGGAACATTTCGAAGAATCGACTGTTGGCCAGGACTACCGCCGTTTGCGTAGCGACGGTGGAGAGCAACCACAGGTCTTCGGTCGTGAATTCACTCTCGGGGGTGTCCGTCACCAGGATGGCGCCCATAGTGACGCCGTGAGCGGTGAGGGGAGCTACCGCGGCGACCTGTACGGAACAATCATCGAACAAGACGATTTCTGGCTCCCCCGACTGGCCCGCCACTTCGAGTCGCTCTTCGCCGATGGCCTTGGTGATGACCCCGTCTGACTGTCCGGAAAGGCGCCTGCCGACGAACGTCTCCAGAGTACCCTCACCGGCGGCGATCCGAAGTTCTCCAGTGCGTTCGTCTACCAGGAGGATGCCGGTGCCCGCCGCATCCAGAAATCGCGCTGAATAACTGGCGACTTGGGTGACGATTCGTTCTTCCTGGAGGGACTCTGACAAGATGTAGTTCAATTCCTGCAGCGAGAAGATCTGGTTGATTCGCCGGTCGAGTTGCCGGGCGTACTGATCTCGTTCCGCCGAGTATCGAGCCATGTGGCGTTCCCGACTGTCCGCCAGAGCGTTGAGACGTCGCGATTGTCCGATGAGCACCGCGCCTACCGAGGCTGCCACCAGTACTGTGATCCCTGCAAGGCCAAGGATCGGGATGGTATCTGCGGCCGTCAGAATTGTCAGTAGGACGACGTGCCCGACAAGGATGATGGTGAGCCTCAGCGGGAAACGGGCGCCGATCCATGCCGTGGTTGCGCCGTACCCCGCGAGTGCGAGGCCGATGACGGGAGGGGTGGTCGTTGTGATCGCCGCTGCGAGGCCCACGACGACGAACGCGGCGGAGGTGGCCGCGACAAGACTCGCGAGACCACCGTGGTGGTGGCTCAGGAGCTGCCGTCTCCCTCGCGGCGCGGCACCCGCTTGGTGGACCGTGCCTCCGGTGGAGCGTTGGATTTTACTGCGATCGATCGGGCGGGGATGCCGACGTTCACGTGGTAGGGCCGTACGTCCTTCGTGGCGACGGCGCACGCCCCTACCATGCCGTGAATGCCCACTCGGGTACCGGCTAGGACTGTGGCGTGGTAGGTAATACGGACGTCGTCCTCGAGAATCGTCCGGGCGTTGGTGACGTCTTTCTGGTCGTCGATGCTGTGTGTGTGGCTGTAAATATTGGCATAGTCGGCGATGCTGACACGGTCGCCCAG